>CAZTNB010000049.1:0-4259 GCA_964614825.1 uncultured Gammaproteobacteria bacterium | reverse complement strand
GGCAAGGAGAAGGTGGAGCTCTGCAGCCTGTTCGAGGGCAAGGTGCTGCTGGTGGTCAACACCGCGAGCAAGTGCGGCTTCACCCCGCAGTACGAGGCGCTCGAGGCGCTGCAGGCCAAGTACGCCGACCAGGGCTTCGCCGTGGTGGGATTCCCCTCCAACGACTTCATGAACCAGGAACCGGGCTCCGAGCAGCAGATCCAGGAGTTCTGCACGCTCACCTACGGGGTCAAGTTCCCGATGTTCGAGAAGGTGCACGTCAAGGGCGACGAGGCCACGCCGATCTACGTGCAGCTGGCGGCGCAGGCCGGCGGCCAGTACCCGACCTGGAACTTCTACAAGTACGTGGTCGACCGCGAGGGCAAGGTGGTGCAGTCGTTCCCGTCCAAGGTCAAGCCGGATGCGCCGGAACTCACCGGCCTGATCGAGCGCCTGATCGCCGCGCCGGCGCCGGCGAAGCCGGCGGCCCCGGGAACCGCGGGACGCTGAAGCGCGGCCCCGCCATGCGCGCCGCGCCCTATGCGCGGCGCTTGATCGCGCGGATCGCCGCGCCCAGGAGCGGCACGTGTTCGTAGAGTCCGTCCGCCGCGTTCCAGTAGTCCTGGTGCAGCAGCACGCGGCCCCGCGCATCGAAGCGGATGTGGCTAATGCCGATCGAGCGCGTGTCCACGCCGCGGCGCAGCTTGCGGAAGCGGATCAGCATGCGCCAGCGGAAGTAGTAGTCGCCGCGGCCGTTGCCGCACACGTCGTCGACCTCCACCTTGCACGCCTCCACCGCCGCGGCCGAGTGGCCGAGGTAGGTACGCAGCGCCTCGCGCCCGCTGATCTCGCGCAGGGTGTCGTTGAACCACACGTCCGGGGCGTAGGTGGCATCGAGCAGGCGCTCGATGCGGCCGGCCTCGAAACTGGAGAAGAAGGCGCGGAAGCGCGCGATCGCCTCGGCCTCGGCGGCCGAGCCCGGCGCGAGCGGCGCCCCCACCTCGCGTTCGATCCGTTGCAGGGCTCCGGCGTAGGACATCGGTGGCTTCCGGTGGGGCGGCAGGGTGGCGCACGGCGCGCGGTCGCGCCGGCTGGCCGCCCATGATGGACCCGACCATGGTCTACGGACCGCGAAATGCGCCGATGCCGCGCGCCGCCGCGCTGCTGGGCTACCTCGGCTGCGTGCCCTTCGCGGCCGGGTCCATCGCCCTGTGGCTGGTGGCGGAGCCGGCCCTGCAGCGCGCGATCGCCTTCGCCGTCGGCGCCTACGGCGCGGTGATCCTGTCGTTCCTGGGCGGAGTGCGCTGGGGCCGCGAGATCGCCCGCCAAGGCCCGTTGCCGGGCCGTGCCCCGCTGCTGCTGAGCACGGTGCCTTGCGTGCTGGCCTGGCTCGCGCTGCTGCTGCCGGGGCCCGCGCATCCGCTGTTGGCCCTGCTGCTGGCCTTCGTGGTGGTCGGCGTGCTCGACGTGCAGGAGGAGGAACTGGCGTGGTACTCGCGGCTGCGCCTGGCGCTCACCGCCATCGTCGGCCTGTGCCTGGTGGCCGCCTTGCTGGCGGTGGCGCTGTAGCCCTCACCGCGACGGCCGCACCAGCCCCAGCGCCTCGAGCTTGAGCAGCACCCGCTGCACCGCCTCCTCCGGGGCGCAGGCGCCGGCGTCGATGCGCAGTTCCGGCGCCTCCGGCACCTCGTAGGGATCGCTGATGCCGGTGAACTGGGCGAGCTTGCCCGCGCGCGCCAGCGCGTAGAGTCCCTTGCGGTCGCGTTGCTCGCACACGTCCAGCGCGGTGGACACGTGCACCTCGACGAACACGCCGTGCTCGGACACCATCTCGCGCACCGCGCGGCGCGCCTCGGCGTAGGGCGCGATCGGCGCGCAGATGGCCACGCCGCCGTTCTTGGTGATCTCGCTGGCCACGTAGCCGATGCGCCTGACGTTGAGGTCGCGGTGCTCGCGCGAGAAGCCCAGTTCCGACGACAGGTGCTTGCGCACCACGTCGCCGTCGAGCAGCGTCACCGGGCGGCCGCCGAGTTCGAGCAGCGACACCAGCAGCGCGTTGGCGATGGTCGACTTGCCGGCGCCCGAGAGGCCGGTGAAGAACACGGTGAAGCCCTGGCGGTCGCGCGGCGGGTGGCTGCGGCGCAGCTCCTGCGCCACCTCGGGGAAGGTGAACCAGTCCGGGATCTCGAGGCCCTCCTGCAGGCGCCGCCGCAGTTCGGTCCCGGAGAGGTTGAGCACGCTCTCGCCCGCGGCCACCTCGCCGGCGGGCACGTACTGGGCGCGGCCCTCGACATAGACCATTTCCTCGAACGGCACCATCTCGATGCCCAGTTCGGCCTGGTGCGCGCGCACCAGTTGCTGGGCATCGTAGGGGCCGTAGAAGGGCTTGCCGTCGCTGCCGTTGCCGGGGCCGGCATGGTCGCGGCCGACGATGAAGTGGGTGCAGCCGTAGTTCTTGCGCACGATCGCGTGCCACAGCGCCTCGCGCGGACCGCCCATGCGCATGGCGAGGTGCAGCAGCGACAGCGCGGTGGTGCGCTCGGGATAGCGCACCAGCAGCTTCTCGTAGCAGCGCACGCGGGTGTAGTGGTCGACGTCGCCGGGCTTGGTCATGCCCACCACCGGGTGCACCAGCAGGTTGGCCTCGGCCTGGCGCGCGGCGCGCACGGTCAGCTCCATGTGCGCCCGGTGCATGGGATTGCGGGTCTGGAACGCCACCACCCGGCGCCAGCCCTGGCGCTCGAAGCGGGCGCGCAACTCCGCCGGGGTGTCGCGCAGGTGGCGGAAATCGTAGTGCCGCGGCAGCTCCAGGCCCCGCAGCGTGCCGCCCACGCAGGCCGGGTGGGTGGCGCGCAGCAGGTGGCGCACGCCGGGATGGGCCTCGTCGCGGGTTCCGAACACGGCCTCGGCCTCGGCGCCGCGGTCCGGCGTCCACGCCTGCGGTTCCTCCAGCACCGCCAGGGTCACGCCCTCCGGATCGCGCAACGCCAGCCCGCCCGCGGCGACGGCGCGCGCGGCCAGCTCCTCGGGCACGTCGAGGGTGATGGGCATGGGCCACAGGGTGCCGTCGGCGAGGCGCAGCTCGCGGCAGACGCTGGCATGGTCGGCCGGGCCCATGAAACCGCGCAGCGGCGAAAAAGCGCCGGTCAGCAGCATCTCGAGGTCGCAGAGCTGGCGCGCGGACAGGTCGCAGGCCGGCAACGCGGCGGCGGCGGCCAGGGCCTGGGCGCGCAGGCCGGCCGGCAGCATCGGGTCGATCAGCACGCCACCGTGCGGGGCGATCAGGGCAGTCATGGGTGTGGGGCCGGCCGGAAGAGGGGCGCGGATTATAGGGGCGAGGCGCGGCGGCCGGGCCTGAACCGCAACCTTCCGTGACAGCGGCGCCGCGGAACCCGGCCGCGGGCGCGCGGTCCATGACCCGCGTTTGCGTTGTCCGCGGCGCGCCGCGACAATACGCGCCCTTTCGCCTCTGGCCCCGGTCCTCATCGCGCCGCGGCCCGTCCCCCACCAGGAGTCCCCATGAATTTCTTCACCCGCAATACGCTCGCGGCCGCCGTGCTCGCGGTTGCCGTGGCCGCGCCTTCGGCCGGCGCCGCCGACAAGCTCACCACCGAGAAGGACAAGGTGAGCTACATGGTCGGCATGGACATGGCCCAGGGCCTGCGTCCGATCAAGGACCAGATCGACATGGCCATCGTCATGCAGGCGCTGGAGACCAGCCTGGCCGGCGGCCAGACGCTGCTGTCGGCGGAGGAAGCGCAGACGGTGCGCCAGGAGTTCATGCGCAAGCTGCAGGGCGCGCAGCAGGCCAAGCAGCAGGAAGTCGCGGCCAAGAACGCCGCCGAGGGCACCAAGTTCCTGGCCGACAACGCCAAGAAGCCGGGCGTGAAGGCCACGCCGTCGGGCCTGCAGTACCAGGTCATCAAGGAAGGCACCGGCAAGAAGCCGACCGCCGCCTCGCAGGTCAAGGTGCACTACCTGGGCACGCTGCTCGACGGCACCAAGTTCGACAGCTCCTACGACCGCGGCGAGCCGGCCAGCTTCGCGCTCAACGGCGTGATCCCGGGCTGGACCGAGGGCCTGCAGCTGATGACGGCCGGCAGCAAGTACAAGTTCTGGATCCCGGCCAGCCTCGGCTACGGCGAGCGCGGCACGCCGGGCCCGATCGGCCCCAACGCCACCCTCGTCTTCGAAGTAGAACTCCTCGAAGTCCTCAATTGAGGTCAGGATGACCTCACCCCGGACAGCCCATGGATGGGCGTAGATCCGGGGTCCAGTTC
>CAZTNB010000048.1:0-19458 GCA_964614825.1 uncultured Gammaproteobacteria bacterium | reverse complement strand
CGACCGCGGTCTCGATGGTGCCGTGGCCCGACATCATCACCACCGGGCAGGGCAGCCCGCCGCGCTCGAGCCACTCGCGCAGCAGGCTGATGCCGTCGGTGTCGGGCATCCACACGTCGAGCAGGATCACGTCGGGGCGCCGCGCCCGGCGCGCCTCGCGCGCCGCCGCCGCGTTCTCGGCCACGATCACCTGATGGCCCTCGTCGACCAGGATCTCGCGCACGGTCTCGCGGATGTCCGGTTCGTCGTCGACCACCAGGATGGTGCTGCCTGCCATGCGGTAATCCCGTCGGGCCCGGCGCGGCCGGGCCGCGTTGCGAAAAAGCGACAGGCGGGATGTTCGGCCCTTCCGCGGCGGCTGGCAAGGGCCGCCGGCGTGCGGCGGCTCAATCGCGATCGACTTCGCGCTCGCGGTCGTAGCCCTCCGGGCTCACCTGCGTCGGATGCGCCGGGCTGCGGCGCTCGCCGATGCCGTGCGCGTACAGCCAGTCGGCGCTGCTCCAGATCTCGATCCAGCCGTTGCGGAACGGCTGCAGCATCAGCGGCTGCGCGCGGCGCGCGGGATCGAGCGCCTTGATCTCGTGCACGATCACGCCGTCGGGATGGCGCTGCGCCCAATCGCTGCCCTCGTGCCGGGGCACCGGCTGCAGCGGCTGGCGCAGGCGGCCCAGGAAGTGGTACTGGCCCTCGTAGAGCCCCAGGTGCGCGACCGGAACGCCTGCGTCCTGCAGCGCGGCGATGCGCTCGGCGGCGGGACGCAGGTCGTAGTCGTGCCACAGGGCCTGGGTGAACAGGCCATGCACCAGCAGCAGCATGCCCAGCACCGCGGTCGACAGGCGCACCGCGGCATGGACCGCGTCGCGCGCGCCGCCGGCCAGCAGGGCCGCGCCCACCGCCATCACGCCCACGCCCCAGGCCAGGTCGCCCAGCCGCAGGTCATGCAGCCAGTGCTTGCCGGAGCCGCCGACCTGCACCAAGCGCGGCGCCAGCAGCAGGACCAGGCCGAAACCCACCAGCGCCAGCGCGAAGGGCCACAGCCACGCCCGGCGCGGCCCGCGCTCGTCGGCCAGCGCCAGCGCGCACAGCACGGCGAAGCCGGCGAGCTCGGGCATCAGGTAGTAGGCCTGCTTGCCGCTGACCAGCGAGAAGCCGGCCAGGGCAACGCCCAGCCAGGCGAGCAGGAACCTGAGCGCCGGATCGCCTTGCCAGGGCTGCGCGCGCAGCGCGCCCCAGGCGCGTGGCCACAGCAGCCACGGGAACGCGATCGCCGGCAGCACCGCCAGATACCACCAGCCCGGGCGCGCGTGGTCGAAGCTGCGCACCACGCGCCCCGCGGTCTGCGTCCACATCAGCTCGCCGCTGTAGGCGGGGCCGCCCAGTTGCAGCGCCGGCACCAGCCACAGCGCGAACAGGGCCACCGCCCCGGCCAGGCCCAGCAGCGCGCCGCCGTACCAGCGCGCCGGCGCCGCGCGCACGCCGGGGCTCCACCACGGCGCCAGCAGCACCGGGCCGGCGACGTGCAGCAGCATCGCCGGACCCTTGGTCAGCAGGCCCGCGGCGACGGCCAGTGCGAACAGGGCCCACTGCGGCCGCGGCGCCGCCGCGCCGCCGCGCAGCAGCGCGCCCAGCGCCAGCAGCACCCAGCAGGCGAGCAGGCCGTCGAACAGGATCTGCAGCCCGTACATGAACCAGAAGGCCGTGCCGAGCAACAGCCACGGCGCCAGCGCGACGGCGCGCGGCGCCTGCGGCCGCAGGCGCCGCGCCAGCCACGCGCAGCCCAGCAGGTTGGCGGCGCCGATCCCCACCATCAGCAGGCGCGGCCACACGTCGCCCACCCCGCCCACCGCCCAGCCGGCATGGATCAGCCAGTACAGCAGCGGCACCTTGTGCGAGTAGGGCGCGCCGTTGAGGTACGGCACCACGAAGTCGCCGCGCAGCCACATCTCCCAGGCCACGCTCAGCGTGCGGGTGGAATACAGCGGCAACGGGCCATGCGACAGGATCGCGTAGCCGGCGGCCGCGACGTACAGCAGCAGGGCGAGCGGCCAGCCGCGGGCCAGCAGTGCAGCGAACGGTTTTGGCATGACGGGCTGGCGGCGGCGAACGAGGCGACTGTAACGCCGGCGCGGCCGCCAAGGCATTACCCCTTGGGGGCGAGCGCGTCCAGGCTGGCGGCCTCGACGCCGATCCCGGCCAGGAACGCGCGTGCGCGCCGCGCGAAGGCGTGCCCGGAGTAGCCGAGGTCGAGCACGCGCAGGTCCGGCCGCAGCCAGCGCGCGGCCGCCAACGCGGTCGAGGCCTCGCCGGCCAGCGTCGCGCCGCGCGGCATCCGCGCCGCCAGCAGTTCCAGCGCGAGCCCGGACGGCAGCAAGGTGGCCCCGGCGGCGTGCAGGCCGGCCGGGTCGGGCGCCGCCTCGCGCGGGTGGTACTTCACCGCGCAGGCGGCGCCGCGCGCGGCCAGCGCCGCGACCAGCTCGCGCAGGCGCGGCGCGGCGTCGCCCAGCACGCGCGTGTGCGGCAGCGCCAGCAGCAGCGGCGTGCGCGGACGCGCGCCGCTGCCCAGGAACTCGCGCGCGGCGCCGCGCGCCAGCCGGGCCATGGCGCGATCCAGGCACCAGGCGCGCGGCAGCTCATGGCGCACGCGCGCGGGATCGCGGTCGCGTGCCAGCGACGGCCAGGCGAGCCAGGACTCGACGATCCAGTGCGTGGTGCCGGCCTGGTCGGCGTTGCGCCACCAGCGGCCCCAGGCCAGGCGCTTGAGCGGAGCGTCGATCCAGCGGCGCACGAACGGGCGCTGGTGCGCGTCGCCGACATACGTGAACAGGCCATCGTCGAGGTACGCGCCGCAACGGCCCTGGCGGCGCGCGGCGAGCTCGAGCGCGTACTGCGTTTCCGGCCGGCGATCGTTGCCGACGTACACGCGCACCGGGCGCAGCTCCGCATCCAGCGCCGCGAGCCGCGCCAGCGCTTCCCTGCGCAGCCCCCGCGCGGCGCCGGCGCGGCGCCAGCGCGCCAGCGGCGAACGGCCGTCCAGGCCCGCGCCCGCGCGCGCCTCGGTGGCGCGCCCCGCGACGATCTCGACGCGGGCGAAGGGATTGTCGCGCCACGCCCGCAGCAGCCGCTGCCAGCGCGGCGCGTCGGCGAAATCCTCGATCAGCACCAGCGTCGACGGCCCCGCGTGCGCGCGCGCCACCGCCGCGGCCAGCAGCACGGTCAGCGGGGTGGAGGCCAGGTAGAGGGCGGGCGCACGCACGATGCGCGCACCTTAGCCGAGGGCGCGCCAGGAATTCAGCCCGGCGCGCCGCGGCCGCCGTGCCCGCGCCCGCGCACCGCGCGCCCAGCCACTAGAATCGCGCGCATGGCCACCGACCCGATCCGCATCTACTGCGGCGCCGACCGCAGCCAGCGCCTGCCCTTCAAGGTGCTGGAGCACTCGATCCGGCGCCACTGCGCCCGCCCGCTCGAGATCCACGCCATCGACAACGGCGACGCGCCGGCGGTCTCCGACCCGAGCTACGCGCCCTACACCGAGTTCTCCTTCGCGCGCTTCGCCATCCCCGCGCTGGCCGGCCGCCACGGCCAGGCCGTGTACATGGATTCGGACATGCTGGTGTTCCGCGACATCGGCGAGCTGTGGGACACGCCCTTCGACGGCGCCAAGGTCCTGATCGAGCAGGGCTCGCGCGCGCAGCGCGACCGCGGCAAGCACGCCGCGGTGATGCTGCTCGATTGCGCGGCGCTGCCATGGGACGTGGGCCGGATCGTGGCCGACCTGGGCCGGCGCTACGACTACAACGCGCTGATGGCGATCGACCCGCTGTTGGCGACCGGCGAGATGGCCGAGCGCATTCCCGCCGGCTGGAACGACCTCGACCACTACGATCCCGCGCGCACCCGCAATCTGCACTACACCGAGATCCGCACCCAGCCCTGGGTGTGCGCCACCCATCCGCACGGCGGCCTGTGGGTGGCCGAACTGCGCCTCGCGCTCGAGGCCGGCCGGGTGACGCCGGAGGACGTCCGCACCGAGATCGCCGAGGGCTACGCCCGCCCGTCGCTGGCGATCGAACTCGGCTTCGAGCCGGGCGCCGACGATCGCGCCGCGCTGGCCGCGCACGACCGCGCCGCCGGCTTCGTCGCCCACCGCCGCCTGCTCGAACGCTTCGCGCAGCGCAAGCGCGCCCTGCGCGCGTTCCGCCGCGACGAAGCGATCCGCCGCCGCCCGGCGCTCGCCTGGTGGTATCGCCTGCGCTACCGCGACTGAGCGCCGCGGGAGCGGCTGCAACCGCTCCTGCAGGGCCACACTTCGCTGCCCGCGTCGCGCTTCAGTCGTAGCGCTGCCCCGAATCGCGCTGCCGCCCCGCCAGGCGGTCGCCCACGCGGCGCAACGCGCGGCGCAGGCCGCGCAGCGGCTGCTGGCGCGACTTGAGGTCGAACAGCGGGAACGCGACTTCGCCGATCAGGTTGAAGAACAACCGCGTCGCCGGCGTCGGCTGGCGTGGCGTCACGCCGTGCACGGCCGCCAGCGAATTGACGAACAGCACGAAGGTATCGGCGGCGTAGGGCACCGTCGCGACCAGTTCGACGTCGCGCGGGTCGAGCTCGGCGCCGTCGAAGCGCGCGCGCGGGTTCGTGTAGCGGTACAGCTGCAGCTCACCGCCCACCGTGGCGGTATCCGCGGGCGGGCGCAGGTAGTAGAGCCCGGCGAAGAGCTTGTTGGGCTTGTCCACGTGCGGCCCGCGCACGCTGCTGGCGGCGCGCAGCACCGGGGTGTTGACGCAGACCTGGGCGTCGAGCAGCACCTCGCAATCGGCGAAGGTCTGGCGCCGGCGCACGCCCGCGCGCCATTGTTCCAGCGGCTTGCCCATGCGCGCCTCGATGCCGGGGAAGGCGGCCCGGATGTCGGGCGCCAGCGCGCGCAGCACGCCGTCGAGGAAGGCCTGCGAGACGTGCATGGCGACGAAGTCGCGCCACAGCGGGGCGAGGCGCGCCTCGTCGACGGCATCGGCGGCGGAGTAGCTGAAACGGCGGTTGTCGCCGGGCTCGGCGCCGCGGGTGATGAGCTCGAGCGACGGGAACTGGGCGATCAGCGCCTCGGCCACGCCGGCGCCGAGCGCGCCCTCGACGCGGAAGTGCGGGAAGGGCGCGGTGGCGTGGCGCGCGGGCGCCAGCGATTCGGCGAGGTTCGGCGTGGACATGGCCGGCCCATTATCCCGCAAGTCCGTGCCCCGTCTCGCGGGCATGCAGGTCGGGCCATCGCGTCCGTGGGAGCGGCTCCAGCCGCAACGGGTGCCAGTCGCGGCTCGAGCCGCTCCCACGGGCGAATGCGATGCCCGGCGCGCCGCTTCGAAGCGCGTCCGCGAATGCCGGGAACAGGGTGCCGGCGAGTTCGCTTCACTGTCTGAGCCGGCACCCTGTTCCCGGCAGTCGCGGACCCCCAGGATCGCGGATGCGCGAAGCAACAGTCGCCGCGCTAACCCGGCCGCGGCCCGGGCACCAGGCCGTACTCGGTCCAGGTGGCGCGCGTGCGCCGCGTCTCGGCACGAATACGACGGTTCGCCTCGATCATCTCGGGTTTCACGTAACCGCGGTCGTGGTCGAGGTGGACCACGATGGCCTGGTAGCGCACGCGCTTGCCGCGGATGCCGGCGTTCTCCAGGCGCTCGCCCAGTTCACGGTCCTCGCCGCCGTACTGCATGCGCTCGTCGAAGCCGTTGACCGCCTCGATGTCGCGGCGCCAGCCCGAGGCGTTGTGCCCGTTCCAGCTCGCCCGCGCCGGCGTCAACGCATTGAGCCAGCGCGCGCGCCAGCCGCGCGCCGAGAGCTTCCACAGCTTGTGGTCGCGCGGCACGCCGTGCGCCACCAGCCAGTCCGGGTCGGCGTGCGCGCCGCGCGCGATCTCGTCCGCGCCGATCGCCTCGCTGGTCGCCCGCGGCAGCTTGTAGTAGCCGCCGGACAGGAAGCGGCGCGGCTCGCGCGCGGCGAGGTGCACGCCGACGAAGTCCGCGCGCGGCAGGCAGTCGCCGTCGGAGAAGACCAGGTAATCGGCGCCGGCGGCCTCGATCGCGCGGTTGAGGATCACGCACTTGCGGAAGCCGTCGTCGGGATGCCACACGTGCCTGATCGGATAGGGCAGCGCGGGCCGCAGCGACTCGATCCGCGCGCGCGTGTCCTCGCGCGAGCCGTCGTCTGCCACCACCAGCTCGAAGTCGCGCGCGTCCTGGCGCGCGTAGGCCAGCAGCACGCGCTGCAGCCAGTCGGGCTGGTTGTAGGTGGAGACGATGATGCTCGCCGCGGGCGCGCTCACGGCGACGCCTTCGCGGCGGCATCGCCCTGGCCGGGGCCGCCGCCGTCGTCGACGCAGCCCGGACGCAGGGCCGCGCTGTCCACCAGCCACCACGCGCGCCGGTTGGCGATGCCCACCCGTTGCGCGCGCTCGCGCGCCACGCAGGGCCCGAGCGCGTCCTCGAGCACGAACAGCCGGCGCGAATCCGGCGCCTGCGCCATCCACGCCAGCGCATCGACGCGCTGCGCGCCCCATTCGCGCAGGAAGCCGAATTCGGTCACCGGCGGCACCGCATGCAGCAGGTTCTGCTCCTTCCACGCCACCAGCCCGAGCTCGGTGCCGGGCCCCGCCAGCGCGCGCGCGCGCAGCATCACCCCGCGCGCCGAGTTGGCGTCGTTGATCAGCGGATAGCCCCACACGCCGAAGGCGAGCAGCCAGATCGCCGCGAGCACCGTGGCCAGCGCCGCCAGCCCGCGGCGCAGGCGGAACACGGCGAGCCCGGCGACGCCGATGGCGCCCACCGTGGCCAGCATCCACCACGCGCTGTCGCTGGCCGGATCGAGCCCGCGCGCCCGCTCCTGGTCGACTTCGAAGCGCGGCTCGCCGAGCAGCGCGGCGAGCCCCGCGCCCAGCGTGGCCAGCGCCAGCAGCGCGGCCAGCGCGAAGCACAGGCGCTGGAAGCCGGCGCGGCGCACGATGCCGGGCAGCAGCGGCGCGCTGGCGAAGGCCAGCATCGGCAGCGCCGGCAGGATGTACACGTCGCGCTTGCCCGGGCTGGTGGAGAAGAACAGCACCACCAGCGCCGCCCACGCCAGCGGCAGCAGCAGGCGCGCGTCGCGGCGGATGCGCAGGCGCCGCCACCACGCGCCGGCCGCCCACGGCCAGGCGAAGTTGAGCGGCATCCACATCGGCAGCATCACGCCCAGGTAGTACCAGGCCGGCTTCACGTGGTGCCACGGATCGGCGTAGCGCTTGGCGGTCTGCCGGAACAGGATGTCGTCGGCGTAGGCGCGCAGCGCCGGATCGCCGGAGCCGTAGGTCGCCAGCACCATCGGCAGCAGCCAGATCGCCAGGCCCGCGGCGAGGAACACCGGCGCCACCGCGCCGCGCCAGCCGCCGACGCCGGCCGCGAGCCCGTGCCAGCCACGCCAGCGCGCGAAGGCGTAGGGCACCAGCGCCAGCAGCGCGATCGCGCCCACGCCCTTGGTGATGGTGCCGAGGCCCGCGGCGAACCAGCCCAGCCAGTACCAGCCCCACGCCGGCCCCTTGAGCAGGTGCCGCAGCAGGCCGTACGCGGACAAGGTGACCCAGAACACCAGGGTCGGATCGATCTGCGCCTTCTTGGCCTGGTAGGTGAAGTGCAGGGTGAGCAGCAGCAGCGCCGTGGCCCACCACGCCGCGCGCGCCGACCACACCCGGCGCGAGAGGTCGTACACCAGCGCCAGCGTGCCCAGCGCCGCCAGCAGCGAGGGCAGCAGGAAGGCGATGCGCCACGAACCGCTGAGGGCATAGGCCGCGAGCTGCAGCCACATGAACACCGGCGGCTTGTCCGAGTAGGGCTCGAGGCCGCGGTGCGGGATCAGGAAATTGCCGCTGTCCCACATCTGCTTCGCCACCAGCGCGAAGCGCGGCTCGTCCGCCGGCCACGGATCGCGCAGGCCCATGCCGGCCGCCAGCACGACCAGCGCGCAGCCGAACAGCAGCCACGCGTCGCGGCGCGTGCTGGCGTGGGAAAGGAAGCGCGGAACCATGCGGGCGCGCATTGTCGCACGCGCGCCGCGATCCGACGCCAACGCGCGCGATCCCGCTCCCGCACGGCATCGAGGAAGCCGGCCGCGGGCACTGCCGCCGAGACCGGCCCGCGCGGCCTACGCCAGCGGCAGCGTCACCACCAGCCGCGCGCCGCCGCCCTCGCGGCGCTCGGCGCGCACGCTGCCGCCGTGCTCGTCCACCACCTTGCGCACGATGGCGAGGCCGAGGCCGGAGCCGCGCGCCTTGCCGCTGCGGTAGGGCTCGAACCAGCGCTCGTCGAAGTCCGCCGGCAGGCCGGCGCCGCGGTCGGCGACCACGATCTCGACCTCGGCCCCGTCCATCCGCGTCGCCACCTCGATCTCCGGCGTGCCCGGCGAGGCCTCCAGCGCGTTCTTGACCAGGTTGTGCAGCAGCTGGCGCAGGCGCACCGCGTCGGCGCGCACGCGCGGATCGCGCGGGTCCAGCGCGCGCGCCAGCGGGCGCGGCAGCGACTGGTCGTAGAGGTCCAGCACCGCGGCGACCACCGTGTTGAGCGCCAGCGGCTCCAGCCGCAGCTGCGGCGGCCGCGCGTAGTCGCCGAAGGCGTTGACCATGGCCTTGAGCGCCTCGACCTGGGCGACGATGGTCTGGGTGGCCTTGCCCAGCAGCGCGCGGTCCTCGCCCTCGAGGCGCGGCGCCAGCTTGTACTCCATGCGCTCGGCGGCGAGCTGGATCGGCGTCAGCGGATTCTTCACCTCGTGCGCGAGGCGCCGCGCCACCTCGCCCCAGGCCGCCTCGCGCTGCGCCTGGTTGAGCACGGTCTGGTCGTCGAACACCACCACGTAGCGCGCGAGCGCCGGATCGGCGCCGGGCGCGCCGCCGGGCAGCTGGGCCGCGCGCAGCACCAGCACCTGGTCGCCGGAGTCGCCGGCCAGGCGCAGTTCCTCGCGCCACTCGCGCACGCCCTCGCGCGCCCGCGCCTCGAGCAGCGTCGCCAGCGGCGCCAGCGCCGGGCGCACCGCGCCCAGCGCCGCCAGCGTGGCGGGCACCGGCGCCTCGCCGAGGCCGAGGATCGCCGTCGCCGCGGCATTGGCGGTGCGCAGGCGGCCGTCGGCGTCGTAGGCGATCACGCCCGAGGACAGGCGCTCCAGCACCGCCTGCAGGTACGCGCGCTGGCGCTCGGTCTCGGCCTGGCTGTCGCGCTCGCGCTCGCTGGCGCTGGCGAGTTCGGCCGACATGCGGTTGAAGGAATCGGTGAGGAAGCCGAGCTCGTCGTCGCCCGCCGGCGGCAACTGGTGGCCGAGGTGGCCGGCGGCGATCTCCTGGGTGCCGCGCGCCAGCCGCGCCACCGGCTCGACCTGGCGCCGCGCCACGCGCAGCGCGGCCAGCACCGCGAGCAGCAGCGACAGCAGCAGCACGGCGGAGAGGATCAGCACGAAGGTGAACTTGAGCGAGCCGCGCAGGAACGCCAGGCGCTGGTAGTCGTGCCAGCTCGACTCGATGCGCCGCGCCAGCGGCTGCACCGCGGCCGGCAGCGGGTAGGTCGCCACCAGCACCGCGTCGCCGTCGACCGCCGACACCGCGCGCACCGCGAGGTCGGAACCCAGCGGTTCGACCTGCACGTCGCTGCCGCCGTTGCGCACGCCCAGCAGCGTCGCCGCCTCCGGCGCCGCGGGCAGCAGCAGGCGCGGGTCGGCCGCCGCGGCCGCCAGCACCGCGCCGTTGCCGGAGAACACCGCGAGGCCGAGCGCGCCGCGCGCATCCAGCGCCGCATCCAGCGTCGCCGACCACGCGCCGCGCTCGGTCGCCGCCAGCGCCCGCGCCTGCGCCTCGGTCGCGGCCACCGCGCGCGCGCGCTGGTCGTCGAGGTAGATGCGGCCCAGCGCCAGCGCGTCGTCGAGCGCCTCGGCCACGCGCACGTTGAACCAGGAATCGATGCTGGTGCTGACGAAGCGCAGGGCGAAGCCGTACACCAGCAGCACCGGCGGTACCGCCAGCAGCACCAGCGCCAGGGTCCAGCGCGAGGCCAGGCGCGCCCCCGGCGCGCGCGCGCGCACCTGGCGCAGCAGGCGCCAAAGCGCCACCGCGATCGTGCCCAGCAGCACCAGCACCGCCAGCGCCGCGCCGCCGAACAGCCACGGCGAGAAGCCGCCGAGCCGGCTCTCGTCGGTCTCGGCATCGCCGGCGAGGAACAGCGCGGCGAACAGCAGCGCCGCCAGCGCCAGCGCCGGCAACGCGGTCAACGCCAACCGGGTCAGCCGGCGTGCTGCCATGCGTAGCGGGCTTCGGGCAGGCGCCAGTCGCGCGCCAGCAGCGCGGGCAGGCGCAACGGCCCGGGCAGGGCGCGGCGGTCGAGGGCGAGGCGCAGGTCCAGCGCGGCGCCGGCGGGCAAGTCGGCCCAGGCCGCGGGCAGGGCGACGCGCACGTGGTCGAGCGCCGCCAGCAGTTGCGTGCGGCGCGGGAAGTTGCGCGGCGCGCCGCCGTCGGCCTGCGCCCACTGGTACTGCTGCGCCAGCGGCAGGTAGCGCAGTTCCATCCGCCGCCGCTCGACCAGCGCGCCCTGCGTGGCGCCGGCGGCGCGCAGTTCCAGGGTCAGCGTGAGCGGGATGCCGCGGTCCAGCGCCTCGAGCATGGTGGCCGAGAACACCAGGCGCAGGTCCGCTTCCAGCGCCGGGCCGGCCACCAGCACGGCCTGGTCGATGCGCGCCTGCGGCGCCGCCGCGGCGGTCCCGCGCGCGCAGGCGGCCAGCAGCGCGACGGCGAGCACGGCCAGCAGCAGGCGCCAGCGCGGCGCCGCGCCGGGCTCAGGCGCGGCGCGCGAGGACCGCGTAGTAGAAGCCATCCATGCCCCCGTCGCCGGGCAGGTTCTGGCGCCCGTGGGCGCAGGCGCGGCCGAAGCCGTGCGGCACCGCATCCAGGGCCACGGCGGCCGGCGTGCGCGCCACGAAGGCCGCGATGCGCTCATCGTTCTCCGCCGGCAGGACCGAACAGGTCGCATAGACTATCCGGCCCCCCGGGGCCAGCAAAGGCCACAGCGCGTCGAGCAGGCGGTCCTGCAGCGCGGTGAGCGTGGCGAGGTCGTCGGCGCGCCGCAGCAGGCGGATGTCCGGATGGCGGCGGATCACGCCGGTGCCGGAGCACGGCGCGTCGATCAGGATGCGGTCGAAGGGCCGCCCGTCCCACCAGCCCTCGGGCCGGGTGGCGTCGCCTTCGCGCAGCTCGGCGGCGAGGCCCAGGCGCTGCAGCGTCTCGCGCAGCCGCGCGACCCGCGCCGGCTTGTCGTCGAGCGCCAGCAGCAGCGCCAGCGAGGGCTCGCGCTCGAGCGCATGCGCGCTCTTGCCGCCCGGCGCCGCGCAGGCATCGAGCACGCGCAGCCCCGGCGCCAGCGCCAGCAGCTCCACCGCCAGTTGCGCGGCGCCGTCCTGCACCGAAACCAGGCCCGCGGCCAGGCCCGGCAGCGCGGCGAGATCGGGCGCGGGCGCGAGGCACAGCGCGTCGGGCAGCAGCGGATGGCGCGCGGGCGCGTGCCCGGCGGCGGCCAGTTCGGCGGCGTAGGCGTCGAGCGCGACGCGACGGCGGTTGACCCGCAGCCACAGCGGCGCCGGCGCGTTGCCGGCCTCGAGCACCGCTTCCCAGGCGTCCGGCCACGCCGCGCGCAGCGCCGCCACCAGCCACGGCGGATGGCCGTAGCGCACCGCATCGGTGGCGGGCAGCGCGGCTTCGAGCGTCGCGCGCTCGCGCTGGTAGCGGCGCAGCAGCGCGTTGACCAGCTTGGCGTGCTGCGGCCGGCCCAGCGTGCGCGCCGCCGCCACCGAGCCGCTCACCGCGGCGTAGCCGGGCGTGAGCCCCTGCTCGAGTTGCGCCAGCCCGCACACCAGCAGCGCGTAGACCTCGGCCTCGCGCGCCGGCAGCGGCCGCGCCAGCAGCAGGCGCAGCAGTTCCTCGTAGCGGTGGATGCCGCGCAGCGCGGCGTAGGCGATCGCGCGCGCGAGGCTGCGGTCGCGCGGGTCGGCGAGGCGCGCGTCGGCCGCCGGCCACTGCGCATCGAGGGCGGCGCCGTCGCGCAGCACGCGCGCGATCGCGCGCGCGGCCTCGACCCGCGCGTCGCCGGAATCGCTCACGCCGCCGGGCTTGCCGGCGCCAGCGGCCGCGCGTTGAGGTAGTCGGCCGCGCTGACCGGACGGCCACCCTCGCGCTGCACGCGGGTCAGGCGCAGCGCGCCCTGCCCGGTGGCGAGCGTGATGCCGCGGCGATCGGCTTCGAGCAGCGTGCCCGGCGCCGCGGCGGGCGCGTCGGCCACCACCTCGGCGTGGTGCACGCGCAGGCGCTCGCCGGCCAGCGTCAGCTCGGCCACCGGCCACGGATAGAAGGCGCGCACCGCGCGCTCCAGTTCCACCGCCGGCCGGGCGAGGTCGAGCCGCGCCTCGGCCTTCTCCATCTTGCGCGCATGGGTCACGCCGGCGGCGGGCTGCGGCTGCGCCGCCGGCACCAGTCCCACCTTGAGCAGCTTGAGCGCGTCCTCGACCAGCTGCGCGCCCAGGATGGCGAGGCGGTTGTGCAGGGTGCCGGTGGTGTCGTCGGCCAGGATCGGCGTTTCCAGCGCGATCATCACCGGGCCGGTGTCGAGCCCGGCTTCCATCCGCATCAGGCACACGCCGGTCTTCTCGTCGCCGGCCAGCAGCGCGCGCTGGATCGGCGCGGCGCCACGCCAGCGCGGCAGCAGCGAGGCGTGCACGTTCCAGCAGCCCAGGCGCGGGATGCGCAGCACCGCCCTGGGCAGGATCATGCCGTAGGCCACCACGATCATCAGGTCGGGCTTGAGCGCCGCGAGCTGCGCCTGTGCCTCCGGGGTCTTGAGCGTCTCGGGCTGGAACACCGGCACCTGGCACTGCTGCGCCAGCACCTTCACCGCGCTCGGCGCCAGTTCGCGGCCGCGGCCGGCCGGGCGGTCGGGCTGGGTGTAGACGCCCACCACCTCGTGGCCGCTGCGCAGCAGGGCCTGCAGGCAGGGCACGGCGAAATGCGGCGTGCCGGCGAAAACGATGCGATGCGGCTTCAAGCAGGTGCTCCGGGGCGTACGGGCGGGTGGGTCCGGCTGCGTCGCGGCCGCGCGCGCGATGCGCCGCCGCCGCGCCATTGTAGGCGCGCGTGCCGCGCGCGGCCGCGGAATCGGCGGTCGCGGGCGTGCGGGTCGCGCGCCACCCCGGCGCGCGACGCGCGCGGGATCAGATCGTGTGCTCGCGCGCGTCGGCGCGCTTGTCGCGGGAGTGCTTCTCCAGGCGCTTGCGCACCTGTTCGCGCTTGAACGAAGACAGGTAGTCGACGAAGACCTTGCCCTCGAGGTGGTCCAGCTCGTGCTGGATGCATACGGCCAGCAGCCCCTCGGCCTCGAGCTCGAAGGCCTTGCCGTGGCGATCCAGCGCGCGCACCCGCACCTTGTCGGCGCGCTCGACGTCGGCATAGATGCCCGGCACCGACAGGCAGCCCTCCTGGTAGACCTGGCTGCCGGACTTCTCCACGACCTCCGGGTTGATGAACACCAGGGGCTGGTCCTTGTCCTCGGACACGTCCATCACCACCAGGCGGCGGTGGTAGTCGACCTGGGTGGCGGCCAGGCCGATGCCCGGGGCCGCGTACATGGTCTCGAACATGTCGTCGATCAGCCGGCGCAGGGCGTCGTCGACCTGTTCCACCGGTTGCGCCCTGGTTCGCAGTCTGGGATCGGGGAATTCAAGGATATTGAGCAGGGCCATGGCGCCAGAGTGCGGCACGGACCCCGGTGTTTCAAGCCGGCGGGGGTACCCGGAACCGGGAACGGGGCCTCGTTTTCAGGGCCGGGGCTTTGCGATATAGTCCGGAAGGCCCCGGGGAATCAGGACTTTGGCCACCATGCTTAAACAATTGCTTGCAGTTGTGGCGGGAGTTGCGCTGACCTTGGCGGTTTTTGCCGCCGAGGACGTCGAACTCCGGGCGGATCATCCCGACGTGTACGTCGTCCAGCGTGGCGACACGCTGTGGGACATCGCCGGCAAGTTCCTGACCAAGCCCTGGCTGTGGCCGGAGATCTGGCAGGCCAACCCGCAGGTGCAGAACCCGCACCGCATCTATCCCGGCGACCGCCTGAGCCTGGCCTACCTGAACGGCAGGCCGTACCTGCAGAACACCGGCGGGCCGCAGGTGCGGCGCGAGTCGCTGGCCGAGGCGATCAAGCCGATCTCGCTGGGCGAGATCCAGCCGTTCCTCGAGGACTTCCGCCTGATGGACGAGGCGGAGGTCAAGCGCCAGCCGTACGTGGTGGCGCTGGAGGAGGACCGCCTGCGCGCCACCACCGGGCAGCTCGCCTACGTGCGCGGCGCCGACCTGGCGCCCGGCACCAAGGTCGTGATCGCGCGGCCGACCTACGCCTACTACGACGTCCCGGCGAACTACCCCTGGGACACCGAGTACAAGCTGCCCGAGGCGCTGGAATGGACCAGCCATCGCGGCCGCAGCATGAGCCGCTGGTGGAACGAGAGCGTGTGGGTGTGGCGCGGCAAGCAGCGCCACACCGACTACCTCGGCCACGAGGTGCTCGACATCGCCCAGGGCGAGGTGCTGCGCAGCGGCGACCCCGCCACCGTGCTGATCCAGTACGGCGACGTCGAGATCCGCGAGGGCGACCTGGTGCTGACCACGCCCAGCATGCCCTTCGACCTCGAGTTCTACCCGCGCGCGCCCGCCGCGGTGCCGGACAACATGCGCGTGATGGCCTTCGCCGACGCGCTCGCCGCGGTCGGCCCGAAGCAGGTGGTGGCGCTCAACCGCGGCGCGCGCCACGGGGTGGAGAACGGCCACGTGTTCTCGATCTTCGAGCCCGGGCAGGTGATCCGCGACGACGTCGCCTACTCCAGCGCCGACTTCCGCACCACCTTCAGCAACGCCCGGGCGATGGTCGAGCTGCCGCCCGAGTTCATCGGCCACGTCATGGTCTTCCGCACCTTCGACGGCGTCAGCTACGGCCTGATCATGGACGGCATCCGCCCGGTCAAGCTCGGCGACGTCCTGCGCGAACCGCTGCGCTGATCCCCCGCGCCGGCGCCCCGGCGGGGCGCCGGCGGTTGCGGCTTGAGCCGCGCCCGCGCGGCTCCGCACCAGGTTCCTACAGCGCCTCGCGCCCGCGGCTGACACGGCCGCCGCCGCCCGCCCGCTAGCCTGCGGGCATGAGCTACGACCCCGACCCGCGGCGCCTGGCCGCCTGGCTTTCGCTGCCGGGCAACCACCGCCTGCGCCTGGGCGACGACGACTATCCGCCGCTGCTGGCCCGCATCGCGGCGCCGCCGCCGGTGCTGTACGTGCGCGGCGATCCCGCGGTGCTCTGGCGCGCCCAGGTCGCCGTGGTCGGCAGTCGCCGCGCCAGCCCGGGCGGGCTCGCCACCGCGCGCGAGTTCACCCTCGCCCTCGCCGGCGCCGGCCTCGCCATCACCAGCGGACTGGCCAGCGGCATCGATGCCGCCGCGCACTCTGCGGCGCTGGAGGCGGGCGCGCCCACCATCGCGGTCTGCGCCACCGGCCTCGACCAGGTCTATCCGCCGCGCCACCGCGAGCTCGCCGTGCGCATCGCCGCCACCGGCGCGCTGGTGTCCGAATTCCCGCCCGGCACCGCGGCGCGGGCGCCGCACTTCCCGCAGCGCAACCGCCTCATCGCGGGGCTGAGCCTGGGCACGCTGGTGGTGGAGGCGGGCCTGCGCTCCGGTTCGCTGATCACCGCGCGCCTGGCCGCCGAGCAGGGGCGCGAGGTGTACGCGATCCCCGGCTCGATCCACCACCCGCTGTCGCGCGGCTGCCACCGCCTGATCCGCGACGGCGCGCGGCTGGTGGAGGGCGTCGAGGAGGTGCTCGAGGGCCTGGGGCCGCTGGCGCGCGCGCTGGGTGCCGACATCGCGGCGCGGCTGGCGCGGCCGGACGCGGGCCCGGCGGCCACCGCCGCCGCGCCGCCCGGATCCGATCCGGCCCGGGCCCGCCTGCGCGCCGCCCTGGGCCACGATCCGCTGCCGGTCGATACCCTGGTCTTGCGCACCGGGTTGACCGCCGCCACCGTATCTTCGATCCTGTCCCTGCTGGAGATCGACGGCGAGGTCGCCGCGTATCCCGGCGGCCGGTACGCCATCGTGGCGTCCCCGGGCCGAGGCGAGGCGGGCTGTGGTCCCCGTTGACGCGGGGACGTCGGCAGCGGCGCGTCATGCCGGTGCCGAGGGGAGGGGCGAGCATCGGTCCCGTTGCGCCGCCGGCGCGACGCACCAATCCCTGGGAACGCGCGACCTTGAAAGAAAACGTCCTCGACGTCCTGGTTTACCTCTTCGAACACTTCATCACCGACGCGCCGGAAGGATCGCCAGACCGCGATTCGCTCCAGGCGACCCTGCTCGAAGCGGGCTTCCCGCCCGCCGAGATCCGCAAGGCCTTCGACTGGCTCGACGAGCTGGAACGCAGCCGCGCGGACGGCGTGGCGCCGATCGGCACCGGCAGCGGGCCGGTGCGGGTCTATGCCGGCCCGGAGCTCAGCCGGCTCGACGCCGACTGCCGCGGTTTCCTGCTGTACCTGGAACAGCAGGGCGTGCTCGACGCGACCCGCCGCGAGCTGGTGATCGAGCGCGCGATGGCGCTGGAACTGGCCGAACTCGACCTCGACGACCTCAAGTGGGTGGTCCTCATGGTCATGTTCAACCAGCCCGGCCAGGAAGCCGCCTATGCCTGGATCCAGGGGCACCTGCTCGAGAGCGAGGGCGAGCCGGTCCACTGAGCCCGGCCGGGGCGGGTCACCGATTTTGGGTTGACAGCACCATAACTCCCGTGATTTCAGTGAGTTGTGCGTGCGCGCGTGCGTGCGCACCCGCGAGCGCGCGCGTACGCGTGCGCACGCGAGGCGCTTTTCACGTTCTGAGATCGACGATGCACCCCTGCCGGTAGCCCAGTCGCGGACCCCACGAACCCATGGCCAAGAACCTCCTCATCGTCGAATCGCCGGCCAAGGCGAAGACGATCAACAAGTACCTCGGCAAGGACTTCCATGTCCTGGCCTCGTACGGCCACGTGCGCGACCTGGTGCCCAAGGAGGGCGCGGTCGACCCCGAGCGCAAGTTCGCCATGCGCTACGAGCTGATCGAGAAGAACGAGAAGCACGTCGAGGCGATCGCGCGCGCGGCCAAGGCCGCCGACTCCCTCTACCTCGCGACCGACCCCGACCGCGAAGGCGAGGCGATCAGCTGGCACATCGCCGAGATCCTCAAGGAGCGCGGCCTGCTCGAGGGGCGCGCCCTGCACCGCGTGGTCTTCACCGAGATCACGCCGCGCGCGATCGGCGAGGCGATGAAGCACCCGCGCCGGATCTCCGCGCCGCTGGTCGACGCGCAGCAGGCGCGCCGCGCGCTCGACTACCTGGTCGGCTTCAACCTCTCGCCGGTGCTGTGGCGCAAGGTCCGCACCGGGCTCTCGGCCGGGCGCGTGCAGTCGCCGGCGCTGCGCATGATCGTGGTGCGCGAGGAGGAGATCGAGGCCTTCAAGGCGCAGGAGTACTGGACGCTCGCCGCCGACTGCGCGCATCCGCAACAGGCCTTCCAGGCGCGCCTGACGCGCTACGACGGCCACCGGGTCGAGCAGTTCAGCTTCCGCGACGGCGCCAGCGCCGAGGCCGCGCGCAGCGCGATCGCCAAGGCCGCCGCCGGCACGCTGCTGGTCTCGGAGGTCACGAGCAAGCAGCGCCAGCGGCGCCCGGCCGCGCCCTTCATCACCTCCACGCTGCAGCAGGAGGCTTCGCGCAAGCTCGGTTTCTCGGCCAACCGCACCATGCGCCTGGCGCAGGGCCTGTACGAGGGCGTGGCCCTGGGCGCCGAAGGCCAGGTCGGCCTGATCTCCTACATGCGCACGGACTCCACCCACCTCGCGGTGGATGCGATCGCCGAACTGCGCCAGGTCATCGCGCAGCGCTACGGCGCCCACGCGCTGCCCGAGCACGGCCAGCTGTACAAGACCCGGTCGAAGAACGCGCAGGAAGCGCACGAGGCCATCCGCCCGACCTCGGCCGCGCGCACGCCCGACAGCGTGGCCGCGTACCTCAACCCGGACCAGCAGAAGCTGTACGAGCTGATCTGGAAGCGCACCGTGGCCTGCCAGATGATCCCGGCCACGCTCAACACCGTGTCGGTGGACTTCGCCGCCGGCGAGCGCCATGCGTTCCGCGCCAGCGGCACCACCGTGGTCGATCCCGGCTTCCTCGCCGTGTACGAGGAAGGCAAGGACGTCGCGACCGAGGACGATGCCGACGAGGGCCGGCGCCTGCCGCCGATGGCCAAGGGCGACCGCATCCCGCTCACCGCCGTGCTCGCCGACCAGCACTTCACCGAGCCGCCGCCGCGCTACTCCGAGGCCAGCCTGGTCAAGGCGCTGGAGGAGTACGGCATCGGCCGTCCCTCGACCTACGCCAGCATCATCCAGACCCTGCTCGCGCGCGAGTACGTCTACCTCGACAGCCGCCGCTTCCGTCCCACCGACGTCGGCCGCGTGGTGGCGAAGTTCCTCGGCGAGAACTTCAGCACCTACGTCGACTACGACTTCACCGCCAGGCTCGAGGACGAGCTCGACGCGGTGTCGCGCGGCGAGGAGGACTGGATCCCGCTGATGGGCAAGTTCTGGGGGCCGTTCAAGGCCCAGGTCGACGAGGTCGGCGGCATCAGCACGCCGCGACCCACCGCGCGCGAGCTCGGCTTCGACCCGGCCAGCGGCAAGCGCGTGGTCGCGCGCCTGGGCCGCTACGGGCCGATGGCGCAGATCGGCACCACCGAGGACGGCGACACCCCGAAGTTCGCCTCGCTGCGGCCGGGCCAGAGCATCTT
Source organism: uncultured Gammaproteobacteria bacterium (assembly GCA_964614825.1). Classification (GTDB taxonomy): domain Bacteria; phylum Pseudomonadota; class Gammaproteobacteria; order Xanthomonadales; family Ahniellaceae; genus JAGOEZ01. The sequence continues at coordinate 573 of CAZTNB010000048.1, read as the reverse complement.
CACCATCGAGCTGGCCGACGCGCTCGAGCTGTTCAAGCTGCCGCGCGTGCTCGGCACCGCGCCCGACGGCGAGGAGATCAGCACCGCGATCGGGCGCTTCGGGCCCTTCGTCAAGCAGGGCAAGACCTACGCCTCGCTCAAGCCCGGCGACGACGCCTACACCATCGAGCTGCCGCGCGCGCTGGAACTGCTGCGCGAGAAGCAGGAGCAGATCGCCAACCGCGTGATCGCCAGCTTCGACGAGGGCGCGATCCAGGTGCTCAACGGCAAGTACGGCCCCTACATCACCGACGGCAGCAAGAACGCCCGCATCCCGAAGGACCGCGAGCCGAAGTCGCTGACCCGCGACGAGTGCGCGGCGCTGCTCGAGGCCGCGCCGGCCCGGCCGGCCCGCGGCGGCTTCCGTCGCGGTGGCGCGCGCGGGGCCGCGGCGGCCAAGACCGCGGCGGCCAAGGCGCCGCGCGCCCGCAAGGCCGCCGCCGCTGCCGAGGGCAACGGCGACGCCGCGACGCCGGCGCAGCGCAAGGCGCCGGCCAGGAAGGCGGCCGCGAAGAAGCCGGCGGCGAAGAAGGC
>CAZTNB010000047.1:16271-19493 GCA_964614825.1 uncultured Gammaproteobacteria bacterium | reverse complement strand
GGTCAACGACGCCCCGGTGGCGGTGGACGACACGCTGTCGAGCATCCTTGAGGACTCGGGCAACTACACGATTCCGTTCGCGACCCTGCTGGGCAACGACAGCGCGGGGCCGGCGAACGAAGCGGGCCAGTCGCTGGCGGTGACGGCGGTGGGCAGCGCGGTGGGCGGCACGGTGTCGATCGTGGGCACGGACGTGGTGTTCGCGCCGGCGGCGAACTTCAACGGCGCAGCGAGCTTCGTCTACACCGCGACCGACAACGGCACGACCAACGGCGCGGCCGATCCGCTGGGCGACACGGCGACGGCGAGCTTCAACATCGGGGCGGTGAACGACGCCCCGGTGGCGGTGGACGATGCGGCGACGGTGGCCGAGGACAGCGGGGCGAGCACGATCGCGGTACTGGGCAACGACAGCGACGTCGAGAACGACGCGCTGACGATCACGGCGGTGACCCAGGGCACGAACGGGACGGTGGTCAACAACGGCGGTGACGTGAGCTACACGCCGAACGCCGACTACTTCGGCCCGGACAGCTTCAGCTACACGGTGAGCGACGGCACCGACACCGACACCGCGACGGTGACGGTGACGGTGGGCGAGGTGAACGACGCGCCGACCGCGGTGGACGACGCGCTGAGCGCGATCGCCGAGGACTCGGGCAACCGCACGATCGCGTTCGCGGTGCTGACCGGCAACGACAGCGCGGGTCCGGCCAACGAAGGGAGCCAGGCGCTGACGGTGTCGGCGGTGGGCAACGCGGTGGGCGGCACGGTGTCGATCGTGGCCGGCAGCGTGGTGTTCGCGCCGACGGCGGACTACAACGGCCCGGCGGGCTTCGACTACACGCTGAGCGACAACGGCACGACCAACGGCGCGCCGGCGCCGCTGACCGACGGAGGCGCGGTGACGTTCACGATCACCGAGGTCAACGACGCGCCGGCGGCCAATGACGACGCCTTGTCGGCGGTGGCCGAGGACTCCGGCCTGCGCGTGATCGCGACGGCCAGCCTGCTGGCGAATGACAGCGCGGGCCCGGCCAACGAGTCGGCGCAGACGCTGGCGGTGACGGCGGTGGGCAGCGCGGTGGGCGGAACGGTGGTGCTCAACGGCAGCGACGTGGAGTTCACGCCGACGGCGAACTTCAATGGTGCTGCGAGCTTCGTCTACACCGCGACCGACGACGGCACGACCAGCGGCGCGCCTGACCCGCTGGGCGACACGGCGACGGTCACTTTCTCGATCGATGCGGTCAACGACGACCCGGTGGCGGCCGACGACACGGCGACCACGGCCGAGGACACGCCGGCGACGGTGCTGGTGCTGGCCAACGACAGCGACCTGGACGGCGACACCCTGGCGGTAACGGCGGTGACGCAGGGCGCGAACGGCACGGTGACGAACAACGGTGGTTCGGTGAGCTACGCGCCGAACGCGAACTTCAACGGCAGCGACACCTTCGCCTACACGGTGGGCGACGGCGCCGGCGGCAGCGACACCGCGACGGTCAGCGTCACGGTGACGGCAGTCAACGACGCCCCGGTGGCGGTGAACGACAGCGCGACCATGGCCGAGGACAACGCCCTCACGGTGTCGGTGCTGGCCAACGACACCGACGTCGAGAACGACACCCTGACCGTGACCGCCACCAGCAACGGCGCCAACGGTACCGTTGCCACCAACGGCACGACGGTGAGCTACACGCCGAACCTGAACTTCAACGGCAGCGACGCCTTCACCTACACCATCGGCGACGGCAACGGCGGCAGCGCCACCGCGACCGTCAACGTCACGGTGACGCCGGTCAACGACAACCCTGTATTCCTGGTGGTGCCGGGCGACATCGCCTCGGTGCTGGAGGATTCGACCACCGGCCCGCTGACGGTCACGCTCACCGACGTCGATGGCGACCCGGTGACCCTGACCGCGGCCTCGGGCAACCAGGCCCTGGTGCCGAACGCCAGCATCGGCCTCGGCGGCAGCGGCTACAACCGCGCGGTCACCTTCACCACCGCGCCGGACAAGAACAGCCTGACCTCGGTCGACGACTTCGTCGAGATCAGCCTGGTCGCCTTCGACGACGACGGCGGCAGCGCCAACGCCGCCTTCACCGTGGCCTTCGTCACCCCGGTGAACGACCCGCCGTCCTTCGCGATCCCCTCGCCGACGGTGACCGTGGCCGAGGACTCGGGCGCGCAGTCGGTGGCCAATGCCGCGACCAGCCGCGTGGTCGGCCCGACCACCGCCACCGACGAGCTCGGGACCCAGGGCTTGAGCGCCTTCGAGGTGACGCTGGTGAGCGGCTCACCCACCTTGAGCTTCAGCGCCGGCCCGGCCATCGCCCCCGGCACCGGCACGCTGACGTTCACCCCGGCACCCGATGCCTTCGGCACCGCGACCTACGCCGCGGTGCTGGTCGACAATGGCGCCAACGGCACCCCGAACGGGGACAACGGCCGCTCCGCGCCGGTGCAGTTCACGCTGGTGGTGACCAATGTCAACGACGCCCCGGTGGCCGGGGACGACACGCTGACGACGGCCGAGGACACGCCGGGCAGCGTGACCGTGGTGGCCAACGACGGCGATGTCGACGGCGACACCCTCGTGGTGTCGGCGGCCGGCAACGGCGCCAACGGCACGGTGAGCTTCAGCGGCGGCAGCGTCACCTACACGCCGGCCGCGAACTTCAACGGCAGCGACAGCTTCAGCTACACCGTGAGCGACGGCAACGGCGGCACCGACACCGGGACGGTGTCGGTCACGGTGACCGCAGTGAACGATCCGCCGGTCGCGGTGGACGACACGCTGGTCACGGCCGAGGACACGGCCGGCAGCGTCACGGTCGTCCTGAACGACACCGACGTCGAGAACGACACCCTGGTGGTGTCGGCGGCCGGCAACGGCGCCAACGGCACGGTGAGCTTCAGCGGCGGCAGCGTCACCTACACGCCGGCCGCGAACTTCAACGGCAGCGACAGCTTCAGCTACACCGTGAGCGACGGCAACGGCGGCACCGACACCGGCACGGTTTCCGTGAGCGTGACTGCGGTCAACGATGCCCCGGTGGCCATCGACGACACGCTGACCACGGCCGAGGACACGGCCGGCAGCGTGACCGTGGTGACCAACGACTCCGACGTCGACGGCGACGCCCTGGCGGTGTCGGCGTCCGGCAACGGCGCCAACGGCACGGTGAGCTTCAGCGGCGGCAGCGTCACCTACAC
>CAZTNB010000047.1:7265-16171 GCA_964614825.1 uncultured Gammaproteobacteria bacterium | reverse complement strand
TTCAACGGCAGCGACAGCTTCAGCTACACCGTGAGCGACGGCAACGGCGGCACCGCCACGGCCACCGTCGCCGTCACCGTGACCGCGGTCAACGACCCGCCGCTCGCGGTGGACGACACCCTCGCCACCAGCGAGGACACCGCCGGCAGCGTCAACGTGGTGGCCAACGACAGCGACATCGACGGCGGCACCCTGGTGGTGTCGGCGGTCGGCAGCGCGGTCAACGGCACGGTGAGCTTCAGCGGCGGCAGCGTCACCTACACCCCTAACGCGGACTTCAACGGCAGCGACGCCTTCGGCTACACCGTCAGCGACGGCAACGGCGGCACCGACACCGGCGTGGTCACGGTCAGCGTGGCCGCGGTCAACGATGCGCCGGTGGCCGACAACGACGCCTACAGCGTGGCCGAGGACGCGGTGCTCAACATCGCCGCGCCGGGCGTGCTCGACGGCGACAGCGACGTGGACAGCGCCAGCCTCACCGCGGTGCTGGCCACCGGCCCGGCCAGCGGCGTGCTGAACCTGAACCCGAACGGCAGCTTCAGCTACACGCCGAACGCGAACTTCAACGGCAGCGACGCCTTCACCTATCGCGCCAGCGACGGCGCGCTGAGTTCGGTCCCGGCCACGGTGTCGATCACCGTGACCGCGGTCAACGACGCGCCGGTGGCGGTCAACGACACCCTGGTCACCGACGAGGACACCGCCGGCAGCGTGACGGTGGTGGCCAACGACAGCGACGCCGACGGCGATACCCTGGTGGTGTCGGCGGCGAGCAACGGCGCCAACGGCTCGGTGAGCTTCAGCGGCGGTAGCGTCACCTACACGCCGGCCGCGAACTTCAGCGGCAGCGACGCCTTCGGCTACACCGTGAGCGATGGCAACGGCGGCACCGCCACCGCAACGGTCGCGGTCACCGTGACCGCGGTCAACGATCCGCCGGTGCTCCTGCCGGCCACCTTCTCGGTGGCGGAGAACGCGGCCAATGGAACCGGCGTCGGCTCGCTCGTCGCGAACGATCCGGATGCGGGCCAGACGGTCGGCTACGCGATCGTCGCCGGCAACACCGGCGGCGCGTTCGCGATCGACGCGGGCACCGGCGCGATCACCGTCGCCAGTTCGGCGCAGCTCGACTTCGAGACAACGCCCAGCTTCGCCCTCACCATCCGCGCGACCGACAACGGCACCCCGGTGCAGTCGGGCGATGCGGTGGCGACGGTGAACCTCACCAACGTCGACGAGCCGCCGACGGCCACCGCGCAGTCGCTGACCACCACCGAGGACACGCCGCTGTCGCTGACCCTGGCGGGCGTGGATCCGGAGGGGGCGGCGCTGGCCTTCACGGTCACGACCCCGCCCACCGCGGGCGCCCTGTCCGGTACCGCGCCGGCCCAGACCTACACGCCCAACGCCGACCAGAACGGCGCGGACAGCTTCGCCTTCACCGTCCGCGACCCGGGCAACCAGGTGTCGGCGCCGGCCACGGTGTCGATCACGGTACTGCCGGTGAACGATCGGCCCGCGTTCTCGAACCTGGGCGCGCAGGCGTACGCGGCCGGTAGCAGCGGCGTGCGTTCGGTGCCGGGCTGGGCCTTCGCGCCGGTGTTCGGACCGGCCAACGAGTCCAGCCAGGCGGTGTTGGCCTACCAGGCGGTGGAGTTCTCCGACCCTGCCAACGTGGTGGCCTCGATCGCGGTAGCCAACGACGGCACCCTGAGCTACGTGCTCACCGGCGCCTCCGGCATCGCCAGCGTGGACGTCACGCTGCGCGACAACGGCGGTACCGCCAACGGCGGCATCGACACCTCGCTGCCGGCGAGGCTGCTGATCGGCGTCGGCATCGAAGCCGATCTCGGCATCACCAAGTCGAATGGCGTGAACGTGGTCGAGGACCAGCAGTTGGTGACCTACACCATCGTGGCCTCGAACCCGGGCACGGCGGGCGTGATCGGGGCGCGCGTCACCGACCCGATGCCGCCCGACCTGGTGAACGTGAGCTGGAGCTGCGTGGTCGCCGGCGGGGCGACCTGCCCGGCGAGCGGCCTCGGCGACATCGACGTCCTGGTCGACCTGCCGATCGGCGCGTCCGCGACCTTCACCGTCACTGGCCGCGTCCAGGGCGCGAGCGACGACGAACTGAGCAACACCGCGTTCATCGTGCCGCCAGCGGCGGTGTTCGATCCGGACCTGGGCGACAACGAGGCCACCGACACCGACCTCGCGCAGTTGTTCGCCGACAGCTTCGAATAGTGGCGCGCGGGTCGGCACGATCGCCGGCCCCTCCACCGCTGCCCGGAGTCGTTCGGCTCCGGGCAGCGTCGGTGGCGCGATGACCGCCACCGCGCATCACCCGTCGCGGCAGCGGCCGGCGCTGGCGGCGATCCGCACGGTGTTCCGCTGCATGCGGTCCGGGCCGGTGTCGCCGATGTCCTGCTCCGCGCGATGGGCCTCGGGGGCCATCGCCGGGTGCGACGTCTGATGGTCGCGCCAGGTGGCGCTCCTGCAGCGTAGCGGCGAGACGCACGCCGCCCCGCGCCCGGCACGACCCGGTTCAGCCGCAGCCGACGGCTGAGCCCTCGCTTGCCGCCGGGGCCTCGTGCCGGCCGACCTGGCCCACGTCGAGTTCCCACGGCTCCGCGAACTGCTTCGCGAACGCCTGCGCGTTGCCGTAGGTGGGGCCGAAGTCGTGCTCGGCCTCGCCCGGGTCGTTGAGGTAGCCCTGCAGGAACAGCAGACCCTTGAAGATGTTCATGATGCCCTCCGGTTGCCGGACCGGGCCCGCGGCGGCCTCGCCGCGATCGCCCGTTCCTTGAGTGAGGTGCAAGATAAGCGCAGAATCGCCGCAGAAAAAGCGAGACTTCCGCAAGTCAGGTTTGAGCTGGATTCAACATGGATCGCGCCTCGCTCTACGCCCTGCAGGGCTTCGTCGCCGCCGCCCGCCTGCGCAACCTGTCGCGCGCGGCGGCCGAACTGCACCTCACCGTGAGCGCGCTCAGCCACCAGCTGCGTGGCCTCGAGGCGCGCCTCGGCCGGCGCCTGTTCGAGCGCGGTCCGCGCGGCGTCTCCTTCACCCCCGATGGCGAGCGGCTGTATGACCGCATCGCGCCGCACCTCGACGCCATCGAGCAGGCGCTGCGGCCCTACGCCGCGCGGCGCGACGAGGTGCTGACGCTGAGCCTGATGCCCTCGTTCGCGTCGAGCTGGCTGGTGCCGCGCCTGCCGCGCTTCGTCGCCGCGCATCCGCAGATCGAGATCAACCTGCAGAGCAGCACCAGCCTGGTCGACTTCGCGCGCGAGCCGGTCGATGCGGCGCTGCGCTTCGGTCCCGGCAGTTGGCCGGGCGTCGAGGCCGAGCACCTGTTCGACGACTGGATCACGCCGACGGCGAGTCCGGCGCTGATCGAACGCGAGGGTCGGCCCACGCTGGACCAGCTGGGCCGGTTCCCGTTGCTCGGCGACCCGGGCAATCGCTGGGCCGAGTGGTTCCAGCGCTTCGGCGGCCGCGAGCCGGCGCGCTTCGTCGCCCATTTCAACGACTCCGAGACCCTGCATCGCGCGGCGGCCGAGGGCCTGGGCATCGCGCTGGGCCGCGTCACCCTGGCGCGCCCGCTGGTGGATGCCGGGCGCCTCGTGGTGCTGTTCGACGAGCGGCTCAAGAGCGAGTTCTCGCACTACCTGGTCTATCCGCCGCGCTCGATCGCGCATCGCGGCCTGGCCGCGTTCCGCGCCTGGCTGCTGGCGGAGGCGCGCCGCTATACCGCCGAACTCGAGCCGGTGGCGGCGCCGGCCGCGGCCCGCAAGCCGGCTGCCCGCCCGGCCCGCAAGCCGCGAACTCGCCCGCGCCGGGCCTGACGCCTGACGCCTGTCATGCGCCGCGGTTGACCGCGCGCACTGCAGCGCCCGCTTGCGCCGCGACATCCTGCTGGCCCGAGACGGAGCTGGCCCATGCAGTCACTCGACACCCTGCGCGACGGGATCGCGCGCGTCACCCGCCGCGGCATCGGCATGCCGATCGCGGGCCTGCTGTACTGGCTGGCCGTCGCGGCCCTGGGCGCGAGCCTGCCGCCGCCGCGCGCGGCGCTGTACGCCTTCTACGCCACCGGCGCGGTGTTCCCGCTCGGCTGGGCGCTGACGCGCGCGCTGGGCGGCGACCTGTACGCCCGCGGCCATCCGCTCAACGGGCTGGGCGGCACGCTCAATGGCGTGCAGTTCTGCTACTGGCCGGTGCTGATCGCGGTGTACTTCGTGCAACCGGAGCTGGTGCCGTTCACCATGGGCACGCTGTTCGGTTCGCATTTCCTGCCCTACGGCTGGTTCTACCGCAGTCGCGGCTACGCGCTGCTGGGGCTGGGCGCGCCCAGCGTCGCCACGGCGCTGCAACTGGCGGCGCCTGCACACGCCTTCGTGGCGATCCCGCTCGGGGTCGCGGCGGTGCATGCGCTGGCGGTGGCGCGGGTGGCGCGCGAGAACACCCTGCAGTCCGCAGCGGCCGCGGCGTAGCCGCGGCGACCGATCCCGCTCCCGCGGGGGTCCGCCGGGCCGCGACGCTCAGACGTCGCCGTCTTTCGCCCAGCCCTCGCCGCTGCCGCGCTGGTACACGCGGTCGCCGTCCCGCACGTCGCCGGCGGCGATGGGCGGCTGGTCCTTGAGCCGCGCATAGATCGGCGCGAAGTCCGGCGCGGTGGCGTCGATCAGTTGGCGGAAGCCGTCAATGACGAAGTAGGTCTTCTGGTAGCTGTCGATGCGATAGCGCGTGCGCATCACCCGCTCGAGCTCGAAGCCGATCCGGTTCGGCGCCGCGCTCTCCAGGCAGTGGATCGACTCGGCCTTGCTCGAGACGATGCCGGAGCCGTAGATGCGCAGGCCCTCGTCGGTGCGGATCAGGCCGAACTCCACCGTGTACCAGTACAGGCGCGTGAGGTTCATCAGCGCCTCGGGACCGAGCCCCGAGGCGCGCACGCCGCCGGCGCCGTAGGCCTGCATGTAGTCGGCGAACATCGGTTCGAGCAGCAGCGGCACGTGGCCGTACAAGTCGTGGAACAGGTCCGGTTCGGCGATGTAGTCGATCTGGTCCGGGCGGCGGATCCACCACGTCACCGGGAAGCGGCGGTTGGCGAGGTGGTCGAAGAACTCGAACTCCGGCAGCAGGCCCTCGACCCCGACCAGGGTCCAGCCGGTGGCCTGGCGCAGCACGCGGTTGAGCTCGTCGAACTTCGGGATCGCGTGCTCGCCGATGCCGAAGCGGTGCAGGTTGTCGAGGAACTCGCGGCAGGCTCGACCCGGCAGCACCTCGCTCTGGCGCCGGTACAGGGCGGCCCAGGTCTGGTGATCCTGCGCGCTGTAGCTCGACCACGGCTGCTCCACCACCGAGGTGGTGTAGACCGGCACATGGCCGCGATCGGTCTGCAGGTGCTCGACGCGGCGCGGGACGGTGTCCGGCTGGGGCAGGGCAGTGGTCATCCCTACAGTCTAGCCAGCAGGTCACGCAATTTCCTTGCTTTGTTGCACGATACTGGCACTAAAGCGCAATATCATTGCGCAGGATTCGACTTTGGAGCGACATCGTGCCAGCGCTGCCGTGGGACCGCACCGACCGCCGCATCCTCGCCGCCCTGCAGCGCGAAGGTCGCCTGCCCAATGCGGAGCTTGCCGAGCGGGTGAACCTGTCGCCCTCCGCCTGCCTGCGCCGCTTGCAACGCCTGGAGCAGTCCGGCGCGATCAGCGGCTACGCGGCGCGCATCGACCCGGCCGCGGTCGGCCTCGGCCTGCAGGCCTTCGTGCGCGTACAGCTGGAGAAGCACGGCAGCGTCGGCGTGGCGCGATTCGCCGAGGCCGTGCGCAGCTGGAACGAGGTGGTGGCCTGCTATGCGCTCACCGGCGACATGGACTACCTGCTGCACGTGGTGGTGGCCGACCTCGAGCACTACTCGCGCTTCCTGATGGACAAGCTGCTCAACGCCGCCGGCGTCGCCGACCTCAACTCCAGCTTCGTGCTGCAGACGGTCAAGCAGGCCGGCGAGCTGTCGCTCGACCATCTCGCGCCCGCGACGGAGCCGGCCCGGCGCAGCCGCAGGCCCGGACGCGCTCGGAACGTCCCGTAGGAGCGCATCGCAGGCGCGACCGTGCAGTCGCGGCGCACGGTTGCGCGGCAGGCCGCGGTCGCGCCTGGGGCGCGTTCCTGCGCGACCTTGCGGCCGATCGGGGGCGCAGGAAGCCATGCGCCGGGCGCGACGCTAGACTGGGCCCATGGCCACCGCCATCGACGACCTCGCCGACGACGTGCTCGCGCGCTCCTGCGCCGCCGAGATCCGCGACCGCTTCGCCGACTACAACGCGCGCTTCCGCGCCATCACCCAGCGCGCGCGCCTGCGCTTCGAGACCCGCGACTGGGCCGGCGCCCGCGCCGACGCCGTCGAGCGCATCGAGCTCTACAACGTGTGCGTGGCCGAGACCGGCGCGCGGCTGGAGGAGCGCCTCGGCCCGCGCATCGCCGACAAGGGCCTGTGGTCGGCGATCCGCCGCCACTACGAGGAGCTGATCGGCCCGCTGCTCGACCGCGAACTCAACAAGACCTTCTTCAACACCCTCACGCGGCGCAGCTTCAAGACCCGTGGCGTGGACCCGGCGATCGAGTTCGTGGCGCTCGACATCGAGCCCACCGACCGCATCACCCATCCGGTGGGCCGCCACAGCTACGCCGTGTCGGGCGACCTGCAGCGCACCCTGCGCCGCGTGCTCGACGGCTACGCCTTCGGCGTGCCCTACGAGCATCCGGGCGTGTGCACGCGGCGCATGGCCGACGAGCTGCTGCGCCGCTTCCGCGTCCACGGCGCGGTGCCGGTGCGCAACCTGGAGCTGCTCGAGACGGTGTTCTACCGCGAGCAGCGCGCCTACCTCGTCGGCCGCGTGTTCGGCGAGGGCTGGTTCGCGCCGATCGTGATCGCGCTGATGCACGACGACGGCGGCCTGCGCGTCGACGCCGTGATCACCGAGACCGAGCAGGTGGCGCAGGTGTTCGGCTTCACCCGCAGCTACTTCCAGGCCGACCTCGAGACCGTGGGCGACGCGGTGGTGTTCCTGCGCACGCTGCTGCCGCGCAAGCCGATCGACGAGCTGTACACCGTGCTCGGGCGCGCCAAGCAGGGCAAGACCGAGCGCTACCGGCACTTCTTCCGCCACCTCGCCGCGCATCCGCACGAACGCCTCGCCGCCGCCGACGGCGAGCGCGGCATGGTGATGTGCGTGTTCACGCTGCCGAGCTACCCGCTGGTCTTCAAGCTGATCCGCGACCGCTTCGCCTATCCGAAGAACATCGCGCGCGCCGACGTGCTGGACAAGTACCGGCTGGTGTTCCGCCACGACCGCGTCGGCCGCCTGATCGACGCGCAGGAGTACCGCCACCTGCGCTTCCCGCGCAACCAGTTCGCCCCGGCGATGCTGGCCGAGCTGCTCGAGGGTTGCCGCGAGAGCGTGGTCGAGGACGGCAACGACATCGTGGTGCTGCACTGCTACGTCGAGCGCCGCGTGCGCCCGCTCAACCTCTACGTGCAGGAGGCCGAGCCGGCGCAGGCGCGGCGCGCCATCCTCGACTACGGCCAGGCGATCAAGGATCTCGCGCGCAGCAACATCTTTCCCGGCGACCTGCTGCTCAAGAATTTCGGCGTCACCCGCCACGGCCGCGCGATCTTCTACGACTACGACGAGCTGTGCCTGGTGACCGAATGCCGCTTCCGCGCGCTGCCGGCGGCGCGCAACGACGACGAGGAGATGCACCACGGCGCCTGGTACCACGTCGACGACAACGACGTGTTCCCGGAGCAGTTCCCGCGCTTCCTCGGCATGCGCGACGAGCTGCGCGAGGCGCTGGTGCAGGCGCACGGCGAGATCTTCGACGTGCGCTGGTGGCTGGAGGTGCAGGCCGCGGTCAAGGCCGGCGGCTACGCCGACCTGCCGCCGTACCCGCAACGCATGCGCCTGCGCGACTGAGCGCGCCGGCCGCCGCCGGCGCGCCGGCGCTGTGCTAGATTCCGGCTCCCCTCAGCACCCCTGCAAGGCAAGACCATGAACAAGCTCGCCCTTTCCGCGGCCCTGGCGCTCGCGCTGGCCGCCTGCAGCCAGCCTCCGGCGCCGCCCGCCGAGCCGGCTCCCCCCGCCGCGCCGGCCGAACCGGTGGCACCGGCCAAGAGCGCCGAACAGGCCTTCGCCGAGAAGCTCGACGCCGTGCTGGCAGGTGCGCAGCGCAGCGACGCCAACAAGGCGCGCGACCAGTACCGGCACCCGAAGGAAACCCTGCAGTTCTTCGGCATCGGCCCCGGCATGACCGTGATCGAGATCACCCCGGGCGCCGGCTGGTTCACCGAAGTGCTGGCGCCGTTGCTCAAGGGCGATGGCAAGCTGGTCGCCGCGATCGTCGATCCGGCCACGGCCGGCAGCGAGAAGGCCACCGCGTACTTCGAGAAGAACAACAAGGCCTACGCCGACAAGCTCACCGCCGACCCGGCCAGCTACGACGCGGTGGAGGTGCGCAGCTTCGACCGCAACGCGCCGAGCTTCGGCCCGGCCGGTTCCGCCGATGCCGTGTACACCTTCCGCAACGTGCACAACTTCACCGGCTGGGGCACCGACGCGGCGATGTTCAAGGCCTTCTTCGACGTGCTCAAGCCGGGCGGCACGCTGGGCGTGGAGGACCATCGCGCCAATCCGGGCACCGATTCGGCCACCAGCGCCAAGAGCGGCTACGTGACCGAGGACTACGTGGTCGGGCTCGCCACCGCGGCCGGCTTCGAGCTGGTCGCCAAGAGCGAGATCAACGCCAATCCCAAGGACACCAAGGACTACGAGGGCGGCGTGTGGAACCTGCCGCCGACCCTGGGCGGCGACGAGAAGGACAAGGACAAGTACCTCGC
>CAZTNB010000047.1:0-7165 GCA_964614825.1 uncultured Gammaproteobacteria bacterium | reverse complement strand
GGAACCTGCCGCCGACCCTGGGCGGCGACGAGAAGGACAAGGACAAGTACCTCGCGATCGGCGAGAGCGACCGCATGACGCTCAAGTTCCGCAAGCCGGGCGGCACGGCGCCGGCGGCGGCGGCGGGCGACACCAGCGATTCGTTCGAGGCCGGCAAGGCCGACGCCGCCAAGCCCGCGGGCTGAGCGCTGCGTTGAGGCAGGCAGGTCGCGGCCGCGCTGCATCGCGGCCGCGATCGTCGTACCGGGCCTGCGCTCCTGCGGCCGTGGCCGGGCCACTGGCGGAGAGCGCGTGATCGCATGATCGTGCTGCTCAACAAGCCCTACGGCGTGCTGTGCCAGTTCACCGATCGCGCGGGCCGCGCCACGCTGGCGGACTACGTGCGCGTGCCCGGGGTATACGCGGCCGGGCGCCTCGACCACGACTCCGAGGGCCTGCTGGTGCTGACCGACGACGGCGCGCTGGCGCACCGGCTCACCGATCCGCGGCACAAGGGCGCGAAGACCTACCTGGTGCAGGTGGAGGGCGAGCCTTCCGAGGCGCAGCTCCAGGCGCTGCGCAATGGCGTCGTGCTCGGCGACGGGGCGACGCGCCCTGCCCGTGTCCAAGGCGTCGACGCCCCGAAGTGGCTGTGGCCGCGCGTCCCGCCGGTGCGCTTCCGCAAGACCGTGCCCGACGCCTGGCTCGAGCTCACCCTGCGCGAGGGCCGCAACCGCCAGGTCCGGCGCATGACCGCCGCGGTGGGCCTGCCGACCTTGCGCCTGATCCGCACCGCAATGGGGCCCTTCGCGCTCGATGGCCTGGGCCCCGGCGAGACGCGCGTGGTCGAGGCGCGCCGCGCGCACGCAGGTCGGGCCGCGGGGACCAGGCCATGAGCGGCTTCAAGGACCACTTCTCCGGCCACGCCGCCAGCTACGCGCAGGCGCGGCCACTGTATCCGCGTGCCCTGTTCGATTGGCTTGCACGTGAGGCGCCTGCGCGCGCCCTGGCCTGGGACGCCGGCTGCGGCAACGGCCAGGCGGCGGTCGCGCTGGCGCGGGACTTCGCCGCCGTGCATGCCACCGATCCCAGCGCCACCCAGATCAAGGCCGCCACGCAGCATCCGCGCGTGCGCTACGCCGTCGAACCGGCCGAGCAGTGCACGCTGGCCGCAGGCAGCGCCGACCTCGCCACCGCGGCCCAGGCCCTGCACTGGTTCGACTTCGGGCGCCATTTCGCCGAGGTGAATCGCGTGCTGCGGCCGGGTGGCGTCTACGCCGCATGGAGCTACGGCCTGATGCGCATCGAACCGGCCATCGATGCCGTGCTCGCGCATTTCGAGCACGCGGTGGTCGGACCGTACTGGCCGCCCGAGCGGCGCCACGTCGACGCCGGGTATCGCGACATCCCGTTCCCGCTGGCGCCGCTTGCCGCGCCTGCCTTTGCCATGCGCCACGACTGGCGCCTGCCGCAGGTACTGGGTTACATCGAGACCTGGTCGGCCGTGCAGCGCTACCGCGCGGCGCGCGGCGTGGACCCCATGCCCGCGCTGGCGGCGGCATTGGCGCCCGACTGGGGCGATCCCTTGCAGCCACGCCGCGTCGAATGGCCGCTCGTCGTGCTGGCCGGGCGGCGCTGAATGCCGCGGGATCGCTCAGTGCAGCAGCAGCAGCGAAAGGGCCAGCGGCAGCAAGGTCAGGCGCGCCAGCACCGGGGCCCAGGAGTGGCGGCGGTGGTAGTGGCAATGGAACATGGGTGCGCCCGTGGCCGTGGCGGGCGCAGTGTGGTCCCGTGCGGCCCGGCGTGCAAGGACGGCTTGCCAAGGCCCGGGGCGCGCGGCCACGCTAGGATGAAGTCCGCCGCCGGAGCCTGCCGATGATCCGCCACATCAGGAACGTGCTGCGCCCCGAGGAGGTCGCGCATCTGGTCGAACTGGCGAAAAGCGTGCGCTTCGTCGACGGCCGCGCCACCAATCCCGACAGCACCATCAAGCTCAACCAGCAGGTGCCGCAGAACGACCCCGGCGCCGCCGAGCCCGGCATGCTGATCCGCGATGCCCTGTTCCGCCACCCGGCGGTGCGTGCCTTCGCCCTGCCCAAGCAGATGGCGCGCCCGACCATGGCCCGCTACGAGCCCGGCATGACCTACGGCTGGCACGTCGACGAGGCCCTGTTCCCGTCCAGCCCGCCGATGCGCTCGGACCTGTCCTGCACCGTGTGGCTGACCCCGCCCGAGAGCTACGACGGCGGCGAGCTCACCATCCAGCTCGGCGAGCAGCACCTGTCGTGGAAGGGCGACGCCGGCGACGCCATCCTCTATCCCTCGACCACCATCCACCAGGTGGCGCCGGTCACCCGCGGCGTGCGCCTGGTCGGCATCACCTGGATCCAGAGCTGGATCGCCGACGCGCACGAACGCGAGCTGCTGCTGCAGCTCGACGAGGCCCGCCAGCTCGAACTCGCCACCCGCAAGGACCCGCGCATGACGGTGCTGCTGGAATCGCTGCGCACCAACCTGTTCCGCAAGTGGTCCGACACCTGACCCGGAGTACCGTGACTGCCACGACAAGGGAGTAAGCCATGCGTCCGTCGATCCTCGCGCGCGCCGACGCGCGCGCCTGCGCCTTCCTGCTCGCCGCCGCCCTGCTGGGTCCCGCCGAGCCGGCCCGCGCGCAGCCCGTCTACCCGCTCGCCGGAGCCCAGGACGTGGCCATCGGCAATGCCTTCGGCTGCGCGGTGCTGGGTGGCGCCGTGTGGTGCTGGGGCAGCAACGCGGTCGGGCAACTCGGGGCGGGCGTCACCGGCGGCTTCGAGCTCATTGCACGGCCCAGCCTGGTCGCGACCGGAGCGAGCCAGGTCAGCGCGGGGTTCAGCCACGCCTGCGCGGTGGTTGCCGGCGGCGTGCAGTGCTGGGGCAACAATGCCAACGGCCAGCTCGGCAACGGCAGCACCACGGCGTCGAACACGCCGGTGCAGGCGATCGCCCCCGGCAGCGACATCGCCGAGGTCCGCGCCGGCAACTCGCATACCTGCGCCCGCAGCAATATCGGCTCGGTGCAGTGCTGGGGCAACAACTTCAATGGCCAGCTCGGCAACGGCGTCGCCCTGCCGGGGCCGGGCGTGGTCAACTCCCCGGTGGCCGCGATCGGACTGGCCGGGGCGACCGCGCTGGCACTGGGCAACTTCCACAGCTGCGCCCTCGTCGCCAACGGCGCCCCGCGCTGCTGGGGCTGGAACGGCTTCGGCCAGCTCGGCACCGGCGGCACCAACGCCAACGGCGTGAGCACGCCGGGCCCGGTCCAGACCCTGGCCTCCGGCGTGGCCCAGCTCGCCGGCGGAGCCCAGCACACCTGCGCCCGCACCAGCGGCGGCGCGGCGCTGTGCTGGGGCGACAATTCGCAGGGCATGATCGGCGACGGGACCTTCGTCCAGCGCCTGCTGCCCACCGCGGTGAGCGGGCTCGACAGCGGCGTCACCGCGATCGTGGCCAGCGATACCGCCAGCTGCGCCGCCACCGCCACCGGCGTGTCCTGCTGGGGCCGCGGCAGCGAGGGCCAGACCGGCTTCGCCTTCCCGCTCTCGATCACCGTGCCGAATGCCGCCAGTGGCCTCGGCGCCAACGTGGTGGCGCTGTCGTCGCGCGGCAATTCGGCCTGCGCGCGCCTGGCGACCGGCGCGGTGCAGTGCTGGGGCGACAACTTCTTCGGCCAGCTCGGCCGCTACTACCTCGCCTGGCGCAACCAGCCCACCGCGGTATCCGGCGCGTGGTCGAGCGGCCTGAGCCAGGTGGCGGAGGGATACGCGCATGCCTGCGCACTGCGCGCCAACGGCGGCGTCGAGTGCGTGGGCAACAACGCCTCGGGCCAGCTCGGCAACGGCGGCACCGTCAACAGCATGACGCCCGTGCCGGTGCAGGGCCTGACCGGCGCCACCGCGGTGGCCAGTGGCTGGCTGCACAGTTGCGCCATTGTCGGCGGTGGCGCGGTGCGCTGCTGGGGCCGCAACTTCGAGGGCCAGCTCGGCGATGGCAGCAACACGCTGAGCAACGTGCCGGTCGCGGTGACCGGGCTCGCCAACGTCGCCGCCATCAGCGCCGGCGCCTACCACACTTGCGCGGTGACCTCGGCCGGCGAGCTTTCCTGCTGGGGCCGCAACGCCGAAGGCCAGCTCGGCCTCGGCAACACCCAGGCCGCCAACACGCCGCAGGCCAATCCCACCCTGGCCACCGGGATCGCCACGGTCGCCGCCGGCAACTTCCACACCTGCGCACTGCGCACGGTGGCCGCCGGAGGCCAGGCGTTCTGCTGGGGCCTCAACGGCAACGGCCAGGTCGGCAACGGGGGTGTCGTGTCGCCGGTCACGACACCGGCCCAGGTGGGCGCGCTGGCGCAACGCGCGATCGCCGCCGGCGCCTTCCACACCTGCGCGGCCGACAATGCGACGGGGGCGGTACGTTGCTGGGGCAACAACGGCTCCGGCCAGCTCGGCGACAACACCACCACGCAGTCGACCACGCCGGTCGCCAACGGACTGGCCGGGGCCACCCAGCTGGCGCTCGGCGACTTCTACAGTTGCGCGCGCCTCGACACCGGCGCAGTGCGATGCTGGGGCGCCAACGGCAGCGGGCAGGTCGGCAACAACGGCGGTTTCGTCAATTCGCTGGTGCCGGTGCCGGTAGCCGGCACGCTCGACGCCAACCAGATCTCGGCCAAGCTGCGTGGCACTTGCGCGCTGCGCGCCGACGGTGGCCTGAGCTGCTGGGGCGCCAACTACTGGGGCCAGTTCGGCGACGGCTCGCGCCAGGCCAGCCATGTCGCGGCGCCGGTGCTGCAGGCGAATCCGGAAGTCCTGTTCGGCGACGGCGTGGAGTTCATCGGACCCGGGCCGGCCAACTGACGACGAGCCATCCCGGCAGGACGCATGGGCAGGGTCGTGTCGACCCGCGCCGGTGGGCAGGTCCGGGCTGGCGCACGCTGGTCGCGCAAGTGGTCGGATACCAGTACCAACGCTCGCCCGCCGCCTCACTCGAAACCGTTGGCGAACAGGGCGTCGGGCAGGGGCCCATAGGCCAGCGTGCCGAAGAGGACCGAGACGCCGGTGTCATACAGCACGCCGGTCGCGACCACGGTGCCGTTGGCGCGCGGCACCACGTCATACCAGGCGCTGCCGGCCCAGGCGCCGCCGCCGATGCGCGGTGCGGCGAGCGTGGTGTGCGTGTCCAACGAGCCCTGCGCGCCGATGATCGACAACAGGACTTCGGGAATGCCGCCGCCGTTGAGTGTGTTCTCGCCCACGACCACCAGGCGATCGCCGGCGAGTACCGCGCGCCGGGGGAACGGGAACCGGCTTGAGGAACCACAGGTCGTGCCACCGCAGAATGGTGGCAAGTCGCGTACGCCGTTGGTTGCCCACGCAAGATCGATCGACGTCCCCTCGTTGGGTGGCGGGTTGCCCCCCTGCGCGAGGTAGCGTAACGCCGCATAACCCTGGGCTTCACCAGTCAACGTCGGCCTGCCCGCGACCAGGTAGACGGCGTCCGACGCGGGGCCGCCGCCACCGTCGCGCGCAGCGATGCCGTTGAACGAAACCAGGTAGGTGTTCTCGACATAGATGCCGGTCGCGATGCGTCCGAAGCTGGGCGAGGCGAGTCCGGTCGCGCCGTCGATCGCAAGGACCAGTGTCCGCTCGCGACCGGCCGAGATCCCCGGCGAGTTGGCGAATCCACCGACATAGAGCGTGGGCGAAGCGGAGCCGGTGCGCACGGCGCTCGTATCGCGCGCATTGCCCGAGCAGGCGCTGCCGGCGTCGCAGGCGCCATCGGGCATCGGGTAATCGTTGATACCGCTGCCGAACGGGCCGAAGGCGTTGTCCACCGAGAGCGACCCGTTGGCCGCCACCAGGTAGCGACGCGCGGTGATGATCGTGCGGCCGCTGATCGAGTTGCGGTAGTTCGCCACGGCGACCAGGCGCAGCGCGCCGCCCGGCGGGCCGTAGGCCACCACGCCGGCGCCAGTCTCGTCGAACCCTGAGGCGAATGCGGCAACGGTCGCGACATAGGTGCCGCCCTGCGTAAACACGATCACATCGACGTCGCGCGCACCTGCATTGCCACGCGAGGCCAGGACGAAGAGATAGCCGCCCGCTGAATCGAGGTCGTCGACGCGAACGTAAGTCGCGGCCGTGATGTTCGGGTAGGTGATGTAGCGGTCGAAGAAGCTGACGTACGACGCTGTGGGCGCGGGCCACGCCAAGCGTTCACCGGCCGCCCCGTAGCGCACGAGGCCCACGTTCCCGCTGCCCGCCTGGAACGCAGCCGGCACGATGCCAGCCACCACCAGGGTTCCATCGCCCAGCTGCACCAGTTGCCGCCCGAAGTAGTTGTTGGAGCTCGCCCCGGCGAATCGATCCTCGAGCGTCGCGCCCGCGTTGAACGCCGGGTCTGCGCCATAGGGCTGGGCAGCCGCTGGCGGTGGCGGCAAGCAGGCAATGGCGAGGGCCAACGCGAAACCGTTCGAGCGACGCACAGCGGACTCCCTGCGAATCGATCGATCCCCAATACCAGAACCGCACCGTGCAGTTACAGCACCGTGGCGGGGTGGGCGAGCGTCGACATGACGAGCCGGTCGGCGCCACGCGACCCGCAGTCCCCGGCGCGACCGGCGCGACCGGGGCGGCCGCTCAGCCGCCGCGCTTCATCGAGCCGAAGAACTCGTCGTTGGTCTTGGTGTTCTTCATCTTGTCGAGCATGAACTCGACCGCGGCCAGCTCGTCCATCGGGTGCAGGAGCTTGCGCAGGATCCAGATCTTCTGCAGGCGGTCGGCGTCGATCAGCAGTTCTTCGCGGCGCGTGCCCGAGCGGTTGATGTTGATCGCGGGGTAGACGCGCTTCTCGGCGATGCGGCGGTCCATGTGGACCTCCATGTTGCCGGTGCCCTTGAACTCCTCGTAGATCACCTCGTCCATCTTCGAGCCGGTCTCGACCAGCGCGGTGGCGACGATGGTCAGCGAGCCGCCTTCCTCGGCCTTGCGCGCGGCGCCGAAGAAGCGCTTGGGGCGCTGCAGGGCGTTGGCGTCGACGCCGCCGGTGAGGACCTTGCCCGAGGCCGGGACCACGGTGTTGTAGGCGCGCGCGAGGCGGGTGATCGAATCGAGCAGGATCACCACGTCGCGCTTGTGCTCGACCAGGC
>CAZTNB010000046.1:5874-19762 GCA_964614825.1 uncultured Gammaproteobacteria bacterium | reverse complement strand
TGAGGCTGGGGATCAGGTTGTCGCACTGGAACACGAAGCCGACGTGTTCGCGCCGGAACGCGGTCAGCGCGGCGTCGTCGGCGGTGGTGAGATCCTCGCCGTGGTACCAGACGTGGCCCTCGCTGGGCACGTCGAGGCCGCCCAGGATGTTGAGCAGCGTGGACTTGCCGCTGCCCGACGGACCCAGCAGCACCACCAGCTCGCCGGCGACGAGGTCGAGGTCCACGCCGCGCAGGGCGTGCACTTCGACGTCGCCCATGCGGTACACCTTGGTGATGCCGCGGGCGCGGAAGACGATCTCGCGTTCCTCGCTCACGGCGCCATGGTAGCGGCCCGGAGCGGTCGCGGCGTGGACTTGCGGGGCCGCCAGCGACGATCATGGGCCGGGGCCGCCGCCGCCGCGGCACGGGGACCCGCGCTCATGCTCGAGGCCTGGTTCAAGCTGCGCGAACACGGCACCACGGTGCGCACCGAGTGCCTGGCGGGCTGCACCACCTTCCTGGCGATGGCGTACATCGCCCTGGTCAATCCGGACATCCTGGCCGCCGCGGGCATGCCGCGCGAAGCGGTGTTCGTCGCCACCTGCCTCGCCGCGGCGCTGGGCTCGGCCATCATGGGGCTGTACGCCAACTACCCGATCGCGATGGCGCCGGGCATGGGCCTGAACGCCTATTTCGCCTTCGTGGTGGTCGGCACGCTGGGCTACACGTGGCAGGCGGCGCTGGGCGCGGTCTTCCTGTCCGGCTGCCTGTTCGTGCTGGTCAGCGTGCTGCGTGTCCGCGAGTGGGTGGTCAACGCGATCCCGCGCTCGCTCAAGCTGGCGATCTCGGCCGGCATCGGCCTGTTCCTGGCCCTGATCGGCCTGCGCAACGCCGGCCTGGTCGCGGCCAGCCCGGCCACCCTGCTGACCCTGGGCGACCTGCACGCGCCGGCGACCCTGCTGGCGCTGGCGGGACTGCTGCTGATCGTGGCCCTGCAGGCGCGGCGCGTGACCGGCGGCATCCTGATCGGGATCCTGCTGGTGACGCTGGCCTCGATCGCGCTCGGCCTGGCGCCGTTCCGCGGCGTGTTCGCCGCGCCGCCCTCGCTGGCGCCGACCCTGCTGCAGCTCGACCTCGCCGGGGCGCTCGGCGCGGGCCTGGTCGCGGTGGTGCTGACCTTCTTCCTGGTGGAGCTGTTCGACGCCACCGGCACCCTGGTGGGCGTGGCGCATCGCGCGGGCCTGCTCGATGCGCAGGGCCGGCTGCCGCGCCTCGATCGCGCGCTGCTGGCCGATTCCAGCGCCATCGTCGCCGGCGCGGTGCTGGGCACCTCCTCGACCACGGCCTACATCGAGAGCGCGGCCGGCACCGCAGTGGGCGGGCGCACCGGGCTGACCGCGGTCGTGGTGGCGCTGCTGTTCCTGCTCGCGCTGTGGTTCTCGCCGCTGGTGGCCACGGTGCCGGCGCACGCGACCGCGCCGGCGCTGGTGTTCGTCGCCATCCTGATGGCACGCGGCCTGGCCGAGTTGCCGTGGGACGACCTCACCGAGTCGGCGCCGGCGGTGCTGTGCGCGCTGGCCATGCCCTTCACGTTCTCGATCGCGCACGGCATCGCGGTCGGCTTCGTCGCCTACTGCGGGATCAAGGCCCTGGCCGGCCGCGGCCGCGAGGTGCCGCTGGCGGTGTGGGCGATCGCCGCCCTGTTCGTCGCCCGGTTCGCCTGGCTGGACTAGGCAAGCGCCGGACCAGCATCCACACCGGCGCCGGCGCATCGCCTATCCTGCGCGCGTCGCCAGGGGAAGCACATGCACGACACGACACCGGGCAACGACATCACCAAGGCGCCGGGCCCGAGCGAGGCGCTGGGCGCCCACGTCGGTCGCTATCGCCTCGTGGGGGCGCTGGGCGAGGGTGGCTTCGGCACCGTGTACGAGGCCGAGCAGTCGCACCCGGTCAAGCGCCGGGTCGCGCTCAAGGTGATCAAGCTCGGCATGGACACGCGCGAGGTGATCGCCCGCTTCGAGGCCGAGCGGCAGGCGCTGGCGCTGATGGACCACCCGCACATCGCGCGCGTGCTCGATGCCGGCGCCACCGACTCGGGGCGGCCGTACTTCGTGATGGAACTGGTCAAGGGCGAGCCGATCTCGGCCTACTGCGATCGCGTGCGCCTGGACCTGCGCGGGCGCCTCGTCCTGTTCGGCCAGGTCTGCGCCGCCGTGCAGCATGCGCACGCCAAGGGCGTGATCCATCGCGACCTCAAGCCCAGCAACGTGCTGGTCAGCACCCAGGACGACCAGCCCTACGCCAAGGTGATCGACTTCGGCATCGCCAAGGCGACCGGGCGCAGGCTCACCGACCTCAGCCTGTACACCGCGCAGCAGCAGATGGTGGGGACGCCGCTGTACATGAGCCCCGAGCAGGCCGAGGGCAGCGCCGACATCGACACCCGCACCGACATCTACTCGCTCGGGGTGATGCTGTACGAGTTGCTGACCGGCTCCACGCCGGTGCCTTCCGATTCGCTGCGCGTCGCCGCCTATGCCGAGATCCAGCGCGTGATCCGCGAGGTGGAACCGCCGCGGCCCAGCGCGCGCCTGCGCCAATCGCTCGACACCGGCGCCGACATCGCCACGCGCCGCGGCACCGAGCCGGGCGCGCTCGCGCGCCAGCTGCGCGGCGAACTCGACTGGATCGTGATGAAGGCGCTGGACAAGGACCGCGCGCGCCGCTACGAGACCGCCAACGGCCTGGCGATGGACATCCGCCGCTTCCTCGACGGCGAACCGGTGCTCGCCGCGCCGCCGGGCGCCGGCTATCGCGCGCGCAAGTTCGTGCGCCGGCACAAGGGCGCGGTGGCCGCCGCGGCGCTGGTGGCGGCGTCGTTGCTGGCCGGGATCGGGTCCTTCGCCTGGCAGGCGCGGATCGCGCGCGAACGTGCCGCGCAACTGGAGCAGGTCTCGAAGTTCCAGGCCGAGATGCTGTCGCAGGTCGATCCGACCCGCGCCGGCGAGTTGCTCAGCGAAGACGTGATCGCCCGCCACGCCGCCGGGCTGGAGGCGGCCGGCGTCGCCGAGGCCGATCGCGCCGCGCAGGTGCAGGCATTCGCCACGCAATGGGCGCGGGTCAACGCCACCGATGCCGCAAGCGAGCTCATCGACCGCACGATCCTCAAGCCGGCGGTGGCCGCCATCGACGCACAGTTCGCCGATCAGCCCACCGTCGCCGCGGCGCTGCGCCAGGTGCTGGCCGACCGCTACCTCGGCATGGGCCGCTACCCGGCCGCGCGCCCGTTGCAGGAGCAGGCCCTGGAGACTCGGCGCGTCCACCTGGGCGCCGACCATCCCGACACGCTGGTCTCGCAGATCGGGCTCGGAAGCCTGTTGCTGCAGATGGGCGAACTCGACGCCGCGGAGCCGTTGCTGCTCGATGCGCTTCCGCGCCAGCGCCGCCTGCTCGGCAACGACGACCCGATGACGCTCAACGGCCTCAATTCGCTCGGCATCATCGCGTACATGCGCGGCGACCTGGCGCAGGCGGAGATATACCTGAGCGAGAGCCTGGCGGCGCTGCGCCGCGTGCATGGCAACGAGCATCCCTACACCATGGCCTCGATCGCCAACCTCGGCTCGCTGCTGCAGGGTCTGGGCCGGCCGGCCGAGGCCGAGGCGCTGTTTCGCGAGGCCGCGGCACTGCAGCGCAAGGTCCTGGGAGCCGACGATCCCGGCACGCTTACTTCGCTCAACAACCTGGCCCTGGCGCTGCACGCGCAGGGCAAGGCGGCCGAGGCGGAACCCTACCTGCGCGAAGTGCTGGCCGCGGAGCGCCGCATCAACGGCGAGGAGCATCCCGATACCCTCACCTCGATCAACACGCTGGGCTTCGTGCTGCAGGCCCAGGGCAAGCTGGCGGAGGCGGAGCCGCTGTATCTCGAGGCGCTGGAGAAGC
Source organism: uncultured Gammaproteobacteria bacterium (assembly GCA_964614825.1). Taxonomy (GTDB): domain Bacteria; phylum Pseudomonadota; class Gammaproteobacteria; order Xanthomonadales; family Ahniellaceae; genus JAGOEZ01. The sequence goes on along the minus strand of CAZTNB010000046.1, from coordinate 15,836 downwards.
AACGGCGGGTGCGTGGCGATGGCGACGTCAACACCCTGACCACGATCAACAACCTGGGCTCGTTGTGGGTGGCGCAAGGGCGCTACGCCGAGGCCATTGGCCTGCTCGTCCCGGCAGAGGCAGCCATGCGCGCGGCGCCGGGCGGGCCGAATGCCACTCGCCAGGTGGCCAAGCTGCTGCAAAGCCTCGGCAAGGCGCGCCAAGGCACCGGCGACTACGACGCGGCCGAGGCGGCGCTGCTCGAATCGCACGCGCTCTACGTGCAGGTGCGCGGCGCCGACCACGCCGACACGCTGGCCTGCGCCGCGGCGCTGGCCGAACTGTACGCGGCACGCGACGCGAGGACGCCGGGGGCCGGCTTCGGCGCCAAGGCCGCCGAGTGGCGCCAGCGCGCGACGCCGAAGGCCGCCTGAGCACGCAGGCGCCGGAGCGCCGCTCAGGTATCGGCCCAGCGCCGGATGAGGTTGTGGTACAGGCCGGAGAGCCGCACGACATCTGGATGCTCGATGCCGAGCTGGGCGGCCAGCGACTGCACGCTCTGGTCGAGGTCGTAGAGCTGCGCGCGCTGGCCGTCGTCGCGGACCATGCTCTGGATCCAGAAGAACGCCGCCACCCGCGCGCCGCGGGTCACCGGCGTCACCTGGTGCAGGCTGCCGGCGGGGTAGAGCACGAGGTCGCCGGCGGGGAGCTTCACTTCCTGCGCGCCGTACTCGCCCTCGATCACCAGTTCGCCGCCCTCGTAGTCCTCGGGCGCGGACAGGAACAGGGTGGCGGAAAGGTCCGTGCGCACGCGGACGATGGTGCCCTTGACCACGCGGATGGCGTTGTCGACGTGCACGCCGAAGTGCCCGCCGCCGTGGTAGCGGTTGAACAGCGGCGGGAAGATCTTCAGCGGCAGCGCGGCCGACACGAAGCCCGGATGCCGCGCCAGCGCGTCGAGCACGGCATCGCCGAGCTCGCGTGCCAGCGGCGAGTCCTCGGCCAGCTGCTGGTTGTGCTTGACCTTGCCCGATTGCTCGCCGGCGGTGGCGCGGCCGTCGATCCATGCGGCCGCGTCCAGCGCGTGGCGGAACGCCGCGACTTCGCCGGCATCGAGCACGTTGGCCAGGGTCAGCAGCACGGGATCAGAACTCGTACTCGAAGGTGAGCTGGGCCGATCGGCCCGGCGCGACGTACACGAAGGGCGTGGCGCTGCGATAGAGCGTCTCGTAGTAGGTTTCGTCGGTGACGTTGAGCAGGTTGAGGCGGGCGCCCAGGCCCGCGGTGAAGCGGTACTCCGCGAACAGGTCGCCGCGCCACCAGTCGGGGATCCCGGTGGTGGTGGCGTAGGTCGTGCCGCCGTTGATCTCGCTGGCGTAGCTCACGGTGCCGCCGAGCGCGAAGGCGTCGGTCCACTGGTAGCGCCCCTGCAGGCTGAAGCTGCGCTCGGCCACGTTGGGCAGCGACTTGCCGACCTGGTTGGGGTCGGGCGAGGAGACGATCTCGGTGTCGAGCCAGGTGTAGCCGCCGAACAGGCTGAGGCGCTCGCCGAGGTCGCCGGCCAGGCCGAGCTCGACGCCGTCGACGCGCTGCTCGCCCTCGAGGTTGGTCACCGCGGCGCTGCCGGCGCCGGTGGTCACGCGGGCATTGGTCTTCTCGGTGCGGAACAGCGCCGCAGTCAGCAGCAGGTGCCCGTCGGCCACCGCCCACTTGGTGCCGAGCTCGTAGTTGCGGTTGCGTTCGGGATCGAGGTTCTGGTTCTGCGGGGTGATCGAGCCGTAGTCGGCGCCGCCGCCGTCGACCAGCTCGCCGCTCGGGTTGGAGGACGAGCTCAGCGCGGCGTACACGCTGGCATTGGGCACCGGCTTGTAGACCAGGCCGGTGTGCCAGTTGGCGAAATCGCTGTCGTTGGCCAGGCGCGAGGCCTCGTTCACGTACTCGTTGACGATGGTCAGCGCGTCGATCGACCAGTCGTCCCGGCGCAGGCCGCCGAATACTTCCCACCGCTCGCCGAACAGCAGGGTGTCGAGCACGTACAGCGACCAGGTGTCGACGTCGCGCACCGCGGTGCTGGGGCTGCGCGTGATGGTGCCGCTCCAGTTCCGCGGGTCGGGGTCGTCGAGCGGCTGGGTCACGGCGCTCGGCACCACCACGAAGGGCGTGTTGTCCATGTCCTCGTTGCTGAACTCGGCGCCGGCCACCATCTCGTGGCGCACGCTGCCGGTGGCGAAGTGAGCGACCAGGTTGGTCTGGTTGCCGAAGTACTCGTTGGTCTGGTTGCGGGTCTTGGCCCGCGCCTGCACGGAGCGCGCCGCGGCATTGGGCGCCTCGGGCGCCGAGGCCACGTAGGCGTTGCCGGTGTCGCCGTAGCGCGTGAGGTTCTCCAGGCGCAGCGCGTCGTTGATCGCCCAATCGAACTTGAGCGTCGCCACCTCGGACTGCACGTCCCAGAAATCGCGCGTGGTGAGGCCGTAGAAGCTCGAGCGGTCGACGTCGAAGGGCCGGTTGTTGGCCAGGTCGTAGGGGATGCCCCAGTCGGGCAGGGCGTCGACGTCGAGGTAGTAGTAGTCGAAGGTGAAGCCGGCGGTCTCCCACGGCCGCACGCCCACCGCCACCGCGATGCCGGCGCGCTCGTCGTGGACCTCGTCGCGGCCGGCCACGCCGGCGTCGTGCCAGAGGCCGTTGATGCGCAACGCGACCGCCTCGTTCACCGCCTGGTTCAGGTCGAAGGTGACGCGCTGGTAGGAATCGGTGCCGATGCCGGCCTCGATTTCGCGGAACGAATCCGCGGCCGGGGCCTTGCTTACCAGGTTCACCGCCGCGCCGGTGGTGCCGCGGCCGGCGAAGGTCGAACTGGGGCCGCGCGCGATCTCGACCTGCTCCAGGGCGAAGATCTCGCGGGCGATCACGCCGGGGTCGCGCACGCCGTCGACGAACACGTCGCTGCGGGCCTCGAAGCCGCGGATGATGAAGCGGTCGCCGAAGGCATTGCCGCCCTCGCCGGTGCCGATGGTGACGCCCGGCAGCGTGCGCATGATGTCGCGCAGCGAGGTCGCGCCGGAATCGCGGATCACCTGGCGCGGGATCGCGGTGATCGACTTGGAGAGGTCGAGGATCGGCCGGGTGAACTTGCTCGATTGCAGTCGATCGACCTTGTACGGCGCCTGCGGGTCCGCATGGGGATTGGCCGCGGGCATGCGTGCCTCGACCACGATGGTGTCCATCGTCTGCGTATTCTTTTCAGTGGCCGATTTCTCCGCGTCGTTGCTGGAGTCGGCCGCGTCCTGCGCCTGCGCGGCGCCGCCGATCGTGGCGGCGATCGCGGCCGACAGGACGCTGGCGGCGGGCCGCGCCAGTGCACGGGGAAGCGCCGGTCGCAGCGAGCGGGGCACACGGGCTGCGGGGCGGCGCACGGTCATGGAGTTGCCCGGGGCGAGGTCGGAGAATGCAAGCTAATGCAAATGCGAACGATTCGCAATACGAAAAATGACGAGATGGGGATGGCGGGCAGTCCGGCGCGATGCCTACCGGTCCCGGTCCGGGTCCTGTAGCCGTCGCCGATGGCGTGCCACCCTGGTCAGGGGGCGCGCCCGCCTCAGTGGCCCTGTTCCGGGTCCGGCGCGGTCGGATCGTCGAGGTTCAGGGGGCCGCGGGCAAAGGCGCGATGCATGACTTCGTCGTCGCGCAGCCCTTCCCACTTCGCCACCACCATCGAGGCCACGCCGTTGCCGATCACGTTGGTGATCGCGCGCGCCTCCGACATGAAGCGGTCGACGCCCAGGATCAGGGCCACGCCCTCGACCGGCACGCGGCCGCCGAGCGCGCCCAGCGTCGCGGCGAGCGTGACGAAGCCCGAGCCGGTCACGCCGGCCGCGCCCTTGGAGGTGAGCAGCAGCACGCCCAGCAGGGTGAACTCCTCGGCCAGCGTCAGATCCACCCCGACCGCCTGGGCCACGAAGACCGCCGCCATCGTGAGGTAGATGCAGGTGCCATCGAGGTTGAAGGAATAACCCGTCGGCAGCACCAGGCCGACCACGCCGCGGTCGCAGCCCAGGTGCTCGAGCCGCTTCAACAGGCGCGGCAGCGCCGATTCCGACGACGAGGTGCCCAGCACCAGCAGCAGCTCGCCGCGGATGTAGACCAGGAAGCGCCACAGCGAGAAGCCCGCGAGCCGTGCCACCAATCCGAGCACCACGAACACGAACAGTGCGCAGGTGAGATAGACCGCGACCAGCAGCCAGCCCAGCGCCGCCAGCGTGCCGAGGCCGAACTTGCCGATCGTGAAGGCCATCGCGCCGAAGGCCCCGATCGGCGCCAGCCGCATGATCATGCCGACGATGGCGAAGAACACGTGCGACAGGTCCTCGGCCACGCCCAGCAGGCGTGCGCCGCTGGGCCCGATGCGGGTCAGCGCGACGCCGGCCAGCAGCGCGACCAGCAGCACCTGCAGCAACTGCCCCTCGGTGAAGGCGGCGAGGAAATCGTGCGGGATGACGTTGAGCAGGAAGGGCACCACGCCCTGCTGCTCGGCGCTCTTGCGGTATTGCGCCACCGCGTCGCTGTCGAGCGCCGCGGGGTCGATGCCCATGCCGGCGCCCGGCTGCAGCGTGTTGGCCACCACCAGGCCGATGACCAGCGCCGCGGTGGTCAGCACCTCGAAGTAGATCAGCGCCTTGAGGCCGATGCGCCCGACATGGCGCAGGTCGCCCATCTTCGCGATCCCGACCACGATGGTGAGGAAGATCACCGGCGCGATGATCATCTTCACCAGCTTGATGAAGCCGTCGCCCAGCGGCTTCATCGACGCGCCGAGCTCGGGCTCGAAATGGCCGAGCAGGATGCCGGCCACGATCGCGACCAGCACCTGCAGGTACAGGTTCTTCCACCAGCCCGCGCGCATGCGCATTCCCCGACCCGAATCCCGGCGCCTAGCGTACCTGCGCCGCGCGCGCTTGCCCCAGCGTCGTTGCATGGTCACCGGCGCGGCGTAGAATCGCCCCGCGGCACGCCGCCCCCGGTCGAACGCGACGGGCGCACGCGGCCGTCATGGGTGGGGGGGTCGCGATGCACGCACTGCGCAGCGCCGTTCTGTTGCTGCTGGCCGCACTGGCCGCAGTCCTGCCGCCGGCGAACGCGCAGGAGCCCGCGCGCAGCCGCCTCGAAGGGCACCTGGTGCCCGGCATCGCGAACGCACGGCGGGTCGACCCGCCATGGGCCGCCGGCACGCCGCAGGCGGCCGCGCGCGCGGCCGAACCGGTGGCGCTGACGCTGGTGCTTCGCCGCACCGATGCCGAAGGCTTCCGCCGCCACCTGGCCGATCTGTACGACCCGCGCTCGCCCGGGTTCCGGCGCTTCGCGCCGCCGCTCGCGCTGTCCGATCGTTTCGGGCCGGGCGTGGACGACTACGCGCTGGTGCGCGACTACTTCACCGGCCACGGCTTCGTCGTGCTCGAGGAGTCGGGCAACCGGCTGACCCTGCGCGTGATCGGCACCCGCGCGCAGGTCGAGGCGGCGCTGGCGGTGGAACTGCACGACTACGAGCTGCAGGGCCGCCGTTTCCGCGCCAACGACCGCGAGCCCGTCCTGCCGCGCGAGGTGGCCGCGCGCATCGAGGCCGTCGTCGGCCTGTCGGACCTGGCCCGGCCCTCGCACCTCAACGCCACGTTCCAGTCGCTCGACCGCTGCATGAAGAACGCGGCGGGCGTCTACACGCCCGACCTGCAACTGGCCTGCACGCTGATCTACGGGGTCGATGCCGCGCTGTACGACATCGCCTGCGCCTTCATCGTGGTGGTGATCACCCTCGACCTCGGCCTCACCGGCCTCGGCGCCGCCGCCGCCGGCGGCGTGGTCAACCGCATCACCGGCTGCCACTTCGTCTATCCGGGCGGGCCGACCCCGAACGTCGCCTCGCGCACCGGCGCCAACCCGCCGACCGGGCCGCCGGCGCTGCCCGGCAGCGGGCAGAAGGTCGGCATCGTCGCCTTCGACACCTTCGAGGCCACCGACGTCGCCAACTTCATCCGCCTGGTGGGCTCGCCGCCCGGCCAGCTCGCCCGCATCAGCGAGGTGAAGCTCAGCGGCGGCGCGACGCCGGGCGCGGACCAGGACGAGGTGCTGCTCGACATCGCCCAGGTGATCACGCTCAGCCCCGGCGCCGAGGTCGTCGTGTACGACATCCCGTTCGCGCTGGGCAGCTTCCAGGCGATGTTCAACCGCATGCTGACCGACGGCATGACCGTGGTCAGCAACAGCTGGAGCTACTGCGAGGACCAGACCGCCGCGGCCGACCTCAACAGCATGGACAGCGTGCTGGCCTCGCTGGCGGCGTCGGGCATCACGGTGCTCAACGCCAGCGGCGACACCGGCAGCACCTGCCTCGATGGCGCGCCCAACACCATCGGCGTGCCGGCCGGCAGCCCGCACGCCACCGCCGTGGGCGGCTCCAGCTACACCTGGGGCCCGGCGCCGCTGTACACCGGCACCGAGCGCTGGTGGAACGGCGCCAATTCGAATCCGCCGACCGGCCAGGGCGGCTTCGGGGTCAGCCGCCACTACGCGCGGCCGGCGTTCCAGAACGGCTTCACCGGCTCGGCCTTCCGCTCGATTCCCGACGTGGTGGCGGCCGCCGACCCGGTCACCAACGGCAAGCCGATCTGCCAGGCGGCCAAGGGCGGTTGTCCCTCGGGCCTGTTCTACGGCGGCACCAGCGTCGCGGCGCCGCTGTGGGCGGCGATCGTCGCCAACCTCAACGCGGGGCTGGGCAGCGAGCTCGGCTGGCTCAATCCGCAGATCTATCCGCTCGCCGGCACGCCGGCGCTGCACGGCCCCGGCGAACTGGCCAGCGACTTCGCCCACGTGGGCCTGGGCTCGCCCAACATGGTGCAGCTGTACCTGCGCCTCGCCGGCGAGAGCCTGGGCGCGGTCAGCGCCAGCCTGAGCGACGTGGTGGCCACGCCGGCCGAAGTCGCCGCCGACGGTGTCAGTGCCGGCACGGTGGTGGTGCAACTGCGCGACGTGCGCGGCTTGCCGGTGCCCGGCAAGACCGTGAGCCTGGTCGCCGCCCCCGGCACGCAGGCGCAGGTGACGCCCGCGACCGCGGTCACCAGCAACGCCAACGGCGCGGTGCAGTTCCAGGTGCGCGATGCGACCATCGAGACGGTGGCCTTCACCGCCACCGATGTCAGCGACAACCTGCCGATTGCGGCGGCGAGCATCAAGTTCGTGCCGCCGCCGGCCACCGCCGGCTCGATCAACGCCTTCCCGAGCCCGGTGCCCGCCAACGGCACCAGCACCGCGACGATCGTCGTCGCGCTGCAGGACGCGCGCGGCCTGCCCGCTACCGGCAAGCGCATCACCCTGCAGCAGGGCGGCGGGCATGCGGTGGTGACCGGGCCGAGCCCGCCCGTCACCGATGCCTTTGGCCAGGTCCAGTTCCAGGCCAGCAACAGGGTCGCAGAGAGCGTGACCTTCACCGCGGTGGACGTGACCGATGGCGACCTGCCCATCCCCGGCTCGGCCACCGTGGTCTACGACAACTCGACCAATACCTCGTGCGCGGTGGCGCCGATCGCCGCCGCGGGCTACACCATCGCCGCCTTCGCCACCGGCTTCGTGGCCGAGAACTTCTTCTTCGGCAACGTCAACTGGGGCGGTTGCCCGGGCGCGTCGAACCCGACCTTCGATACGCAGGGCAACGTGCTGGTCACCGACTTCCGCACTGGCGACCTGTTCCGCTTCGGGCTCGACGGCGGCGCGGCGACTTCGCCGCTGGCCAACGCCGGCATCACCGTGGGCCAGCCCACCTTCGGCCTCGACGGCAGGCTCTACGCGACCCACGGCGCCACCACCGGCAACTTCACCACCGGCAACATCGTCGAGCTCGATCCGGTCACCGGCGCGACCCTGCGCGTGGTCGCCGCCAACCTGACCTGCCCCAACGGCCTGGCCGTCGATCCCTTGAGCGGCGACCTGTTCTTCGACGGCTCCTGCTTCGGCGCCGGCTCCGACCGGCCGCAGCTGTTCCGCATCACCGATCCGGCCGGCACCGATCCGGGCCGGCCGACCGAGGTGGTGACCTACGCCACCCTCCCGACCACGCCCAACGGCGCGATCGCCTTTTCGCCCGACGGCACGATCTACGTCGCGGTCGGCTACAACACCGTGCGCCAGGTCTACCGGGTTGCCGGCACCGACCAGCCGCAGCCGGCGGCGCTCGCGCAGGTGCCGAACCTCAACGCCCTGTTCTGGGTCAACGTCGGCGAGGTGAACCCCGACGGCTCGGCCAAGTCGCTGATCGTGCTCGGCACCACCGATCCGTTCCCGTTGCAGCTCGCCGACCTCGGCACCGATCCGCCGACCCTGACGCCGCTGACCACCAACGGCGCCAGTTCCGGCACCATCGGCCCCGACGGCTGCCTGTACGCGCAGGCGAGCGACCGCGTGTTCAAGCTTGCGCCCGCCTCAGGCGCTTGCCGCTTCAGCGCCACCAATCCCACGCCGGCGCTGGCGCTGTCGCCGCCCAGCGTGCAGCCGGCGCCGCTGCAGGGCACGACGCTGCAGTTCGTCGCCCAGCTGCACAACGCCGATCCGGAGCCGGGTCAGGGCGTGTCGATCCAGGTCACCGGGGCCAACACCGCGTTGCAGGTCGTGCCCTTCGATGCGAATGGCCGTGCCGAGTTCAGCTACACCGGCCTCTCCGTCGGCACCGATTCGGTGCGTGCCCGCACCGTGCGCAACGGCGTCGAGATGCTGTCCAACCCGGCGCGCATCACCTGGGTGGCCGGCGAACGCACCACCGCGCTCGATCTCAGCCTCTCGCCCGGCGCGGGCATCGCCGGTCGCTTCGTGCCCCTGAGCGCGCGCCTGGTCGATCGCTCCACCGAACCGGCGACGCCGGTGGCCGGCGCGACCGTGCAGTTCAGCATCGCCGGGCCGGCCTGCGCCGCGAGCACCAACGCCAATGGCATCGCCAGCTGTACCGCGACCGCGCCGGCCGCCGGCGTGTACACGCTGCTCGCGCAGTACGCGGGCGCGGGCGCGCTCAAGCCCAGCAGCGCGGGCCGCAGCTTCCTGGTCACGGCCGACAGCGCGGCGGACGGCATGTTCGCGAACGGCTTCGAGTGAGGCCTCGGCCCGCCCGGCCCGCCGTACTCGCCGGCGGCCGGACTCCCCGATGAACGGCGCGGACACCCACGCCTGGCGCTGGCGCGAACTGCTGGGGCTGCTGCTGCTCGGCGCCGCGATCCTGCTGCTGTGGCGGGTGCCGTGGCTGGGCTGGCTGGTGTATCCGTTCCGGGTGTTCGGCACCTTCGTGCACGAGCTGAGCCATGGGCTGGCGGCGGTGCTCACCGGCGGCGAGTTCCAGCGCTTCACCGTCAGCGCCGACCTGTCGGGGCTGGCCTGGTCGGCCGGCGGCGTGCGCTGGATCGTCGCCAGTGCCGGCTACGTGGGCAGCGCGGTGTTCGGCGGGCTGCTGGTGCTGCTGGCCGGGCGCGGCGTGTCGTCGCGCACGTTGCTGCTGGTGCTCGGCATCGGGCTGGCGCTGCTGAGCCTGCTGTTCGTGCGCAACCTGTTCGGCATCGCGGCCGGCGTCGGGCTCGGCGTGCTGCTCGCCGCCGCGGGCCGGCTGTTGCGCGGCCATGCCGCCGACCTCCTGCTGCTCACGCTGGCGCTGCAATCGATGCTCGACGGATTCAACAGCCTGCTCAACGTGTTCGCGCTGTCCGCGCGCGGCGTCGGTGGAACCGACGCCCACACCATGGCCGAACTCAGCGGCTTGCCGGCCGTGTTCTGGGTGGCGGCGTGGAGCCTGCTGTCGGCGGCGATCGTCTACGCGAGCCTGCGCCTGGCCTATCGCGGCCCGGCGCGCCCCGGCGTGACTTTGGACACCCCGCCTTGATACCTGGCGGCAGGGTCCCGACATAGGCTTTACAGTGTGCACCTGGGGCGCGGGTTCCGCGCGATCGCCGGGTCTGCCGGCG
>CAZTNB010000046.1:0-5774 GCA_964614825.1 uncultured Gammaproteobacteria bacterium | reverse complement strand
CTTTACAGTGTGCACCTGGGGCGCGGGTTCCGCGCGATCGCCGGGTCTGCCGGCGGGCTGTCGAACGCTTGGGGAGCTGAGATGTTCACTCGCTTGCTGAATCTGATCCGCGGCTGGTTCGGCCTCGCCGTGTCCGACCTCGAGAAGCGCAATCCCGAGGCCCTGCTCGAGCTCGAGACCGAGAACCTGCGCAAGCAGATCGGCACCTACAACCAGGGCCTGGCGGCGCACGCCGGACTGGCCGAACGGATGATGAGCCAGGTGCGCAAGCTCGAGGCCGAGGAGCGCGAGCTGCGCGCGAGCACCACCGCGCACCTGCGCGCCGGCAACAAGGACGCGGCCGGCCAGTACGCGCTGCGCCTGCAGACGGTGACCCGCGAACTGGAGGAGAACCGGCGCCAGATGGCGCAGGCCGAGGAGACCTACCGCAACCTGGTCAAGGCGCGCGACGTGGCGGTCAACACCGCGCGCGCGAAGATCGAGGGCCTCAAGGGCGCGATCAACGACCTGCGCATGAAGAAGGCCATGGCCGAGATGAACGAGATGGCGGCCGGCTTGGTCGGCCAGATCGGCGGCTCCGGCGACACCCTCAACCGCCTGCACGAGATGGTGGAGGAGGAGCGCACCAAGGCCGCCGGCCGCGCGCGCGTGGCGCGCGATTCCATCGACATGACGCAGATCCACGTCAAGGAAGCCGAGCAGCAGGCGCTGGCCGACCAGGCGCTGGCCGAGTTCGCCGCGGCCGAGGGCATCAGCCTCGGCGGCGAGGCCGTGCCGCCCGCCGCCAACCGCAGCATGGGCGGCACGGCCGCGGAGCCTCCGCTGGCCGACGGCGAGAAGAGCTGAGCGCGGCCGCGCATGCCGCTCGACCAGGCCGCGCCGCCTTGGGCGCATGAACTGGCGCTCGCCTACGAGAGCGGGGCCCACGGCCAGTTCGTGCTGTACGGCAACGTGTCCGACCGCTTCCCGCTCGGCGGGCGCCTGGTGGGGCTCACGCGCTACCTCGACGCGCAGCTCCTGACCGGCTTCGACCTCGTCTTCCTCTACGACCCGGGCAACGGCCTCAACGTGGTGCGCGGCGCCGAGAGCCTGCAGGACTGGCCGGCGATGAAGGAGCTGGGGCCGTGGCCGCGCGACCCGCGCGACGCGGTCGAGGTGGTGAGCCGGTATCTGCGCTACCGCGCCAACCTGCGCGCGCTGGGCCGCGGCGACGACCTGCACGTGGCCTGCATCGTGCGCGGCGCCGACCAGATCCTGCCGGCCAGCCGCCAGGGTGGCTTCGAGGTCGCGAGCCTCGCCAGCCTGGTGCGCGACTGGGCCAGCGAGCCGCCGTACTCGGAACTGGCCTTCGCCAGCTTCCTGATCGCCGACAACCTCAACGACCTGCACCCGCAGGTGGCCAACAATCCGCGGGTGGCGCGCATCCGCGTGCCCTTGCCCGACGTGGCGGTGCTGCAGGCGGCGCTGGCGCAGCTGCGCGTCGACCATCCCGCGGCCTTCGATCCGCAATCGAGCGACACGGCGGCCGCGGAAGCGCTGGCGGGCGTGAGCATCGCGGCGTTGCAGAGCCTGGTGCGCACCCGGGCGCACGAGCGCAAGGTGCTGGGCGCGGCCGACTGGGTGCGGACCAAGAAGGCGCTGGTCGAAGCCGACGCCGGCGACCTGATCGAGTTCATCGAGTCGAAGAAGACGCTCGAGCACTACCACGCGCAGCCCGCGCTCAAGGCCTGGCTGCGCCAGGACATCGCGCTGTGGCAGGCCTCGGACCTGCGCGCGCTGCCGATGGGCTACATCTTCTGCGGCCCGGTCGGCACCGGCAAGACCTACCTGGTCGAGTGCCTGGCCGGCGAGGCGCAGGTGCCGGTGGTCAAGCTCAAGAACTTCCGCGACCGCTGGGTCGGCTCCAGCGAAGGCAACCTCGAGAAGATCTTCCGCCTGATCCGCGCCCTGGGCCGTTGCATCGTGTTCGTCGACGAGGCCGACCAGACGCTCGGCAAGCGCGATGCCGGCAGTGGCGACAGCGGGCTGTCGGGGCGCCTGTACTCCATGATCGCGCAGGAGATGAGCGACTCCGACAACCGCGGGCGCCTGATGTGGATCCTGGCCTCGTCGCGGCCGGACCTGATCGAGGTGGACTTGAAGCGGCCGGGCCGCGTCGACGTCAAGATCCCGCTGTTGCCGACCACCACGACCGAGGAGAGCGGCGCGCTGCTGCGCGCGCTGCTCAAGCGCTTCGACATCGCGCTCGACGCCGAGGCGATGGCGGGCCTGCCCTTGCCCCTGCTGCTGACGCCCGGTGCCGCCGAGGCGCTCGCGGTCAAGGTGTACCGGCTCTCGCGCACCGGCCCGATGGCGCCGCTCGAAGCGCTCGCGCAATGCCTCGACGGCTACCAGCCGCCGGTGCCGCGCGACGTGCTCGAGTTCCAGATGCGGATCGCGATCCGCGAGGCCACCGACCTCAAGTTCGTGCCGGAAAGCCTGCGCCACTACGCCGCCGAGGCCGTGGCGCCGTGAAAAAGCGCTCGTACCTGTGGGCCGCCTTCATGGCGCGGCCCTTCGGCATGCCGATACCGGCCCACTGGTTCATGCTGGCCGCGTTCGGCCTGCTGGGCGCCTTCGTCAGCCCCGGCTTCTGGGTGCTGGGCGCCGGCGCCGAGATCGCCTACCTGCTGGGCCTGAGCCGCAACCAGCGCTTCCGCGCCAGCGTCGACGCCAGCGCGCACCGGGACGATCCCGCCGACCAGCGCTATCGCGCCCTCCTGCAGCAACTCGCGCTGGTCGATCGCAAGCGCCAGGAACAGATCGAGGGCCGCGCACGCGAGATCATGGCCACCCTGGGGCAGTCGCCGCTGATGGCCACCCACGCCGACAGCCTGGAGCAGCTGGTGTGGCTGCACCTGCGCCTGCTGGCGGCGCGCCAGGCCATCGGCCGCGTGGTCGATACCGCGCGCAAGGAGGCCGTCGGACTCGCCGACCAGGAGCGCTCGATCCAGCGCCGGATGGAAGGGGCCGAACTCAGCGCCGAGCTGCGCCGCAGCCTCGAGCAGCAGCAGGGCGTGATCGACGCGCGCCAGGCCGCGCACGCCGAGGCGCAGCGCCGCGCCGAGCACGTCGACGCCGAGCTCAACCGCATCGACCAGCAGATCGCGCTGATCCGCGAGCAGGCCCTGCTGGCCACCGACGAGGAGCGCATCGGCGCCTCGCTCGACGCGCTGGCGGCCTCGTTCAACGAAGCGACCAAGTGGTTGTCCAGCCAGCGCGACCTGATCGGCGCGCTCGACCTCAACGAACACCAGCGCCTGCCGCACCGCGTGTTGCACGGTGCCGGCGACGCGCGTGCCACCAGCGAAGGAGAATCCGCATGAAGCCGCTCAGCCACCTCACCCGCCAACGCGGCGGCGCCGCCGGCACCGTGATCACGCTGCTGCTGGTCGTCGGCCTGCTGGCGCTGGGCGCCTGGCTGGTCATGCGCGACCTCGACAAGACCCGGACCGCGGACGAGCCCGCGCCGCCGGCGCCGTCGACCGCGACCCAGCCAGTGGCGACCGTCGTGGCCGAAGGCGAGGCGCCCGACCCGATCGAGCCGGTGACCGGCACGCCGACGCTGGACCAGCCCGCGGCCTACCAGCCGCAGGGCAACGTGATCGACGTCGACATCAGCGAGTACGCCGGCTACGGCGGCCTGATCGTCGCCAACGGTGGCCTCGCGCCCAACCCGGACTCCTTCTTCGCGCGCAACTACGGCTTCCAGGTGCGCCTGACCCTGAGCGAGGAGGAGGGCTGGTCGAAGCTCAACAACGGCCGCATGGCCGCGTCGGTCACCACGGCCGACGTGCTGGCGGTGCTCGGCCGGCAGTTCGAGGTGGTGGTGCCGGCGCAGATCGGCTTCTCGCGCGGCGCCGACATGGTGGTGGTCGACGCCGGCATCACCAGCATCAACCAGCTCGCGGGCAAGGTGCTGGCGGCCTCGCAGTTCAACGAGAGCGAGTTCTTCATCCGTTACCTGGCGTCCGAGGCCGGCGTGCCGGTGCGCGTGCTGCGCGACCTCGACGCGCGGCCGCAGCCCGATGAGCTGGGCCTGGTGTTCTACGAGGACGCCTTCGTCGCCTGCGACGCGTACCAGCACGAACTGGCCGGCGACGCCGCGCGGCTCAACGGCTGCGTCGGCTGGTCGCCGCGCACCGAGGAGGTGGTGGAGGCGTCCAACGGCCGTGCCAAGGCGCTGGTGTCGAACCGCAACCTGCTGATCGTGGCCGACCTGCTGCTGGTCAACCGGGGTTTCGCGACCAAGCACCCGGACTGGGTCAAGGGCCTGGTGCACGGCCTGCTCGACGGCAACCGGCGCCTGCGCGACGACCAGGCGGCGAACATCGCGGTGGTCGCGCAGGCGCTCAAGTGGACCGAGGCCGAGACCCGCGACGAGCTCGGCAAGGTGCACCTGTCCAACCTGCCGGAGAACCTCGCCTTCTTCGAGGGCACGATCGACGCGGCGGGATCGTTCCAGGGCATCTTCCAGTCCTCGGTGCTGGCCTACGGCGCGATGATCAGGAACCCGGCCGATCCGGCGCGCTTCGTCGACCTCACGCACCTGCGGGCGCTGGCCAAGCTGCCCGAGTTCGCCAACCAGACGGTGGCGATCGCGCCGATCCGCACCTCCACCGGCGTGTCGCTGGAGGGCGATGCGCTGCTGTCGAAGGACATCCGCTTCTTCTTCGAGCCCAACTCCGCGATCCTGGACAAGGACAAGAGCGAGAACACCGGCTACCTCGACACGATCAAGAACTTCCTGCAGGTCAGCCCGGGCTCGATCGTGCTGCTGCGCGGCCACGTCGACAACGCGCGCGTGGCGGAGTTCGAGCGCGACGGCGGCAAGGCGCTGGTGCGCAGCATGGCGCTCAAGGCCATGGAGCTGTCGAAGCAGCGCGCGCAGGCGGTGCGCGACGCCCTGCTCGCCCGCTATCCCAACATCGCGCCGGACCGCATCGAGCTGGTCGGGCGCGGCTGGGAGGAGCCGGCCGGGCCGGACAGCAACCTCAACCGGCGCGTCGAGGTGCAGTGGTTCACGCTCGAGTAGCGCGCCGCACCGCCGAGCCTTAGGCACCGCCCGGGCGCGCCACGCCGCGCCCGGGCGCCGCGAGGGAGTACGATACCGGTTCGCGTCGCCCGCCCCCTCCCAGCCCTTCGCCACGGAGTAGCGCCATGACCCTGTGTCCCGTTGCCCTCGCCGTCGGCTGCAAGAAGTGCCCGGTGTTTTCCGTCTGCCCACTCAAGAGCGTGATCGGCGACCAGCCGCCCAAGGGCGCGGCCAAGCACGACGGCGACCACGCCGCGCACAAGGGCAAGCGCAAGTAGGCGCGCCGTCCCGCCGCCGCGTCCGCCGGCGGCGGCGAGGCGCTCAGCGACCCGGGGCGCGCGCCCGCGCGCGGCTCACGGTTTCCACGCCAGGCACTCCACCTCGACCCGCGCGCCGAGCGCGAGGCCGTTGGCGCCCAGCGCGCTGCGCGCCGGGAAGTGGCGCGGGAAATAGGTGCGGTAGACCGCGTTGAAGCGCTGCCACTCGCCCATGTCGGCGAGGAACACGCTGCACTTGACCACGTCGTCGAAGCTCGCGCCGTGCGCCGCCAGGGTGGCGGCGATGTTGTCCATCGTCTGGCGCGCCTCGGCCTCGATGCCGCCCTCCACCAGCTTGCCGGTCGCAGGATCGAGCCCGATGTCGCCCGAGAGGATCAGCCAGGGGCCGGCCTGTACCGCGCTGGAGAACGGATAGCCCGCCT
>CAZTNB010000045.1:0-19913 GCA_964614825.1 uncultured Gammaproteobacteria bacterium | reverse complement strand
GGCGCGATGCTGGCCGAGGCCGTGCACTCGCTGGCGGACTGCGGCAACCAGGGCCTGCTGCTGCTCGGCCTGCGACGGGCAAGGCGCGCGCCCACGGACGACTTCCCGCTCGGCTTCGGCAAGGCGATCTACTTCTGGTCCTTCCTGGTGGCGCTGCTGCTGTTCAGCGCCGGCGGCGCCTTCTCGCTCTACGAGGGCTTCCACAAGCTGGCGCATCCCGAGCCGCTGCGCTGGCCATGGGTCGCGATGGGCGTGCTGACCTTCGCCATCGCGGCGGAACTGGTGTCGATGGCGGCGTGCCTGCGCGAAGTGAACAAGGCGCGCGGAACCCAGAGCGTGTGGCGCTGGTTCCGCGAAAGCCGCCAGAGCGAACTGATCGTGATCTTCGGCGAGGACCTTGCCGCGCTGCTGGGGCTGGTCTTCGCGCTGGTCGCGGTCGGCATCACCATGGTCACCGGCGATCCGCTGTGGGACGCGATCGGCACCGTGGCCATCGGCGTGTTGCTGGTGGTGATCGCGATCGGCATCGCGGTCGAGGTCAGCCAGTTGCTGGTCGGCCAGAGCGCGGACCCGCGCCAGCGCGAGGCGATCAAGGCCTATGTCCGGGCGCGGCCCGAGGTGCACCGCCTGCTCAACCTCATCACGCTGCAACTGGGCGCCGAGGTGATGGTGGCGATCAAGGCCGAGATGAGCCGGGACCTGGCGACCAAGGGCGTGGCGGAGGCGATCAACCGGGTCGAGGTCGGCCTCAAGCAGCAGTTCCCCGACGTGCGCTGGTGCTTCTTCGAGCCCGACGTGACCGATTGAGCGCGGCGCCGGCCGCTCAGGGCGGGAACGACACGCCCACCCCGAACGAGACGTTGGAGCGTTCGTACTGGAAGCCCGCGGGCCACAGGTGGCGGGCGTCGGCGTAGATCACCGGCAGGATGCCGAGTTCGCCGCGCAAGCGCGCCTCGCGCGAGCCGGCCACGCGACCGCGCACGCTGAGGAAGCGCCCCTCGGGCAGGTCCAGCGGCTCGACGTAGCCCGGCAGGATGGCGACGAAGCGGCCGCCATTGGGCTCCTTCACCAGCGGGCGCTGCGCCCGGTCCAGCGGGTAGGACTCGATCGTGATCTCGGTCGCGTCCGGCAGGTTGTCCACGCCCACGATCATGCCGCCCCAGACGACCACGGCATCCGGCGTGGGGCCCCGCTGCGCGATCTCGGCCACCTGCCACGGCGCCAGCGCCGGATCGGCGCCGGTGGCGTCCAGCGGCGGCTGCATCGCGCAACCGGCCAGCAGCAGCGCCAGGGCGACGATCGATGCGCGCAGGGGCGTGGTGGCACGTTGGTGCATGGACGTCATCGAGCGGTTCGGGGGGCGATCGTATTCTCCATCGATCGGCCGGGGATGGACATCGACCTGGCGCACGCTTTGCCGCCCGACGGATCGAAACGGCGCGGACACACCGGCCCGCGCACCTACTCGCCGACCAGCCAGGCCACGGTCTGCGCGCCGAACCGGCCCTGCTGCAGGTGGCGCAGCAGCGGCGGCATGATCTCGCCCAGCACCTGGTCGAAGCGCCATGGCGCGTTGACGATGGCCATCCCCGCGCCGTTGAGGCGCAGGCCCGAATTGTCCGGGTGCAGCAGCAGTTCGGCCACCAGGATCTTGCGCATGCCGCAGCCCTTGAGCCAGCGGTGGAAGGGCGCGACGTGCTGGCGCAGCTTGATCGGGTACCACAGGGCGTAGACGCCGGTGGGCCAGCGCTTGAACGCCGGCTTGAGCGCGGCCGCGATCGCCTCGTACTCCTGTTCCTGCGCCTCGAACGGCGGGTCCACCAGCACCAGCCCGCGGCGTTCGGCCGGCGGCAGCAGGCCCTTGAGGGCCGCATAGCCGTCGCGCTGGTGCACCGCCACCCGCGCGTCGCCGGAGAATTCCAGGCGCAGGGCCGCGGCCTCGGCTTCCTGCAGTTCGCACAGCACCAGGCGGTCGTCCTCGCGCAGCAGCAGGCTGGCGATCAGCGGCGAACCCGGGTAGTCGCCCAGCGCCCCGGCCGGTTGGCGCGCGTTGAGCGAGCGCACCAGGTTGAGGTAGACGTGCAGGGGCGCCGGCAGGCGGGTGGCGCCCATCAGGCGCGCCACGCCGTTGGCCGCCTCGCCGGTCTTGCGCGCCTCGGCCGCGTTGAGGTCGTAGCGACCCGCGCCGGCATGGGTGTCCACGTAGCAGAAGGGGGCGCGCTTGTGCTTGAGCGATTCCAGCAGCGCGACCAGCACCGCATGCTTGAGCACGTCCGCGAAATTGCCGGCGTGGTAGGCGTGCCGGTAGTTCATGCGGGCCTCCTGGCGGGAATCCGGCGCGACCGCGGCGCGGTGGCAGCCCGAGTATACCCACCCCCCGGCGGCACCCGGACGCGCCGGGAATGACTTCCGGGCGATGGCGCGGGGCCCCGGTTTGCTACCCTGTGCCGGTTTGCCCGCCTTCGGAACCCCTGCGATGAAACGCCTGCTCAAGTGGATCGCGTACCTGTTGCTCGGCCTGGTCGCCCTGGCCGGGATCGCCTTCGTCCACGTGTGGTACTTCAAGCCGCTCAAGGTCGACTGGTTCTACGGGCGCGTGTTCGCCCAGTTCGCCCTCGAGCAGCCCGAGCTGCTGACCAGCCTGCGACTGCTCAACCAGTTCGGCCTCGACTTCCCCGACGACGACCTGTCCGACTCCTCGCCCGCGGCCGAGGATCGCGCCTCGGCGCGCCTGAAGGCCGACTACGAGGTGTTCAAGTCCTACGACCGCGCGTCGTACAGCGGCCAGGAGCTGCTGAGCTACGACATCTGGGACTACTTCATGGGCATGCAGGTCGAGGGCGACCGCTGGCGCTGGCACAACTTCCCGGTCAACCAGATGTTCGGCGTGCAGAGCTACCTGCCGAACTTCATGGCCGACCAGCACCTGGTCGAGAGCGAGGCCGACGCGCGCAACTACATCGCGCGCCTGGACAAGTTCCCGCTCAAGTTCGAGCAGGTGGTGGAAGCGCTCAAGGTGCGCGAGTCCAAGGGCGTGCTGCCGCCGAAGTTCACCGTGGAGAAGGTGCTGGAGCAGATGCGCGGCTTCGTCAAGCCGCCGCCGCGCGAGCACCTGCTCTACACGACCCTGGCCAAGAAGCTGGAAAAGATCGCCCCCGAGGCGATGGACGGCGCCACCCGCGAGGCGCTGCTGGACGAGGTCGCGCGCGCGGTGGAGCAGAGCGTGTACCCGGCCTATGCCGGCGTGATCGCCTACTTCGAGACCCTGCAGTCCAAGGCCACCTCCAACGACGGCGTGTGGCGCCTGCCGGATGGCGACGCCTACTACGCCTACGAGGTGCGCAACAACACCACCACCGAGCTGACGCCCGAGGAGATCCACGCCAAGGGCCTCGCCGAGGTCGAGCGCATCGGCGCGGAGATGGACGCCATCCTGCGCGGCGCCGGCCTGACCGAGGGCACCATCGGCGCGCGCGTGCAGCAGCTGGCCAAGTCGCCGCAGCAGCTCTATCCCGACACCGACGCCGGGCGCGAGCAGATCCTCGCGGACTACCAGAAGATCATCGACGAGGTGAACGCCGGGCTCGACCCGTACTTCGCCACCCGGCCCAAGAGCGGGGTCAAGGTCGAGCGCGTGCCGACCTTCTCCGAGAAGACCGCGCCGGGCGCCTACTACATGCCGCCCTCGCTGGACGGCAAGCGGCCGGGCACCTTCTACGCCAACCTGCGCAACGTCGAGGAAGTGCCGCGCATGGGCATGCGCACGCTCTCGTACCACGAGGCGATCCCGGGCCACCACTTCCAGATCGCGATCCAGCAGGAACTGCAGGGCCTGCCGATGTTCCGCAAGCTGCTGCCGTTCACGGCCTATGCCGAGGGCTGGGCCCTGTACGCCGAGCGGCTGGCCTGGGAGGCGGGGTTCCAGCAGGACCCGCTCGACAACCTCGGCCGCCTGCAGGCCGAGATGTTCCGCGCCGTGCGCCTGGTGGTCGACACCGGCATGCACGCCAAGCGCTGGACCCGCGAGCAGGCGATCCAGTACATGCTCGACCACACCGGCATGGGCGAGGACGACGTCACCGCCGAGATCGAGCGCTACCTGGTCAACCCGGGCCAGGCGCTGGCCTACAAGGTCGGCATGATGAAGATCCTGGAGCTGCGCGAGCGGGCCCGCGACGCGCTGGGCAAGGGCTTCGACATCCGCGAATTCCACGACGTGGTGCTGACCAACGGTTCGATGCCGATGGCGATCCTCGAGCGCACGGTGGACGAGTGGATCGCACGCGAGAAGGCGGCGGGTTGAACGCCACCGGCCACGACCGCGGCACCGGCGCGGACGCGGGCATGCCCGCGCCGCGTGCGGGCCGCGCCGGGGCGCGGCGCCACGGAGCGAGGCGATGCTGCAGGTCAAGGTGATCAGCGGGCGCGACATCGCGCCCTGGCTCGACGCGGTGGCGCGGTTGCGGATCGCGGTGTTCCGCGAGTGGCCGTACCTCTACGAGGGCGACGCCGACTACGAGCGCCGCTACCTCGCCACCTACGCGCGCTCGGCGCACAGCCTGTTCGTGCTGGCGCTCGATGGCGACGACGTGGTCGCCGCCGCCACCGGCGTGCCGCTGGCCGACGAGTCGGAGCCGTTCCGGATCCCGTTCCGCGAGCGCGGCATCGACGAGGCCGACGTGTTCTATTTCGGCGAGTCGGTGCTGCTGCCGCCCTACCGCGGCAGGGGCGTGGGCCACCGCTTCTTCGACGCGCGCGAGGCCTATGCGCGCTCGCTGGGCCGCTTCCGCTGGACCGCCTTCTGCGCGGTGCAGCGGCGCGCCGACGATCCGCGCCGGCCGCCGGGCTTCCGGCCGCTGGACGCCTTCTGGCAGTCGCGCGGCTACCTGCGGCAGCCGGAAATGGTCGCGCACGTGTCCTGGCGCGAGGTGGGTGAACGCGAGGAATCGGAGAAGCCGCTGGTGTTCTGGCTGCGCCGGCTCGCGCAGTAGCGGGCTCAGCGCAGGCCGAGCGCACCGGCCGCCAGGGTGGAAAGGGTGGCCAGCGCGCCGCCGATCGCGATCGCGGCGAACACGTCGCTGGGGTAGTGCAGGCCGAGCACCACGCGCGAGGCCGCCACCAGCAGGCTGAAGGGCACCAGCAGCAGGGCCAGCGGCGCGTACCAGTCGCAGGCGACGGTGGTGAATGCCACCGCGTGCAGCGTGTGGCCGGACGGAAAGCTGTACTCGTCCAGCGGCGGCAGGCGGGCCACGATCGACCGGTGCTGGCGGAACGGCCGTGGCCGCCGGGTGAGGCGCTTGAGCACGCGGTACAGGCCCAGTGCGGCGAGTCCGGTCGCGGCCAGGTGCAGGCTGGCGGCGGCGCCGCGCCAGCCGTCGAGCAACGGCAACAGGGCGATCAGCGCGTACCAGGCCGGCCCGTCGCCGAGGCGGCTGACCACCGCGAACAGGCGCGTCACCCGCGGGCGCCCGCCCCAGCGGTTGAGCCGCAGCGTCCAGCGCAGCTCGCGCGGCGCGCGCAGGGCGTCGTCCCGCAGCGCGGCGCGCATCAGGCGGCCCTCGGCATGGCCATCGTCGCCAGCAGCCGCGCCAGCGCCTCGGCGACGCGCTGCGGCGACAGGCCCGCCATCGCCGCGATGCCCGCCGCGCGCAGGGCTTCGCGTTGCGCCGGGTCGCCGGCCAGTTGCACCGCGGCCGCGACGAAGGCGTCATCGTCGCCGCTGCGCACGGTGCGACCGTGCACGCCATCGCGCACATGCTCGCGCGCCGCACCATGATCGAAAGCCACCAGCGGCACGCCGCTGGCCATGGCCTCGAGGGTGACGTTGCCGAAGGTCTCGGTCAGGCTGGGGAAGAGGAACAGGTCGGCGCTGGCGAAGTGCGTCGCCAGATCGACATCGCGACGCATGCCGCAATAAAGGAAATCGGGATGCTGGCGGCGCAGGCCGTCCAGCGCCGGGCCGTCGCCGACCCAGAGGAAGCGCGCGCCGGGCACCCGCTGCTGGATCGCGCGATAGGCGCGCACCGCGAGCTCGAGGTTCTTCTCCGGCGCGATGCGGCCGAGGTAGAGGACCGCGAGCTGGTCGTCGCTCAGGCCCCAGGCGCGGCGCAGCGCCGGGTCGCGCCGCGACGGCGCGAACAGCGTCGTGTCGACGCCGCGTGGCAGCAGGCGCACCTCGCGGAAGCCGGAGCGGTCGAGGAATTCCTTCAGCTCGCGGGTCGGCACCAGGGTCGCGCCGGCACGATTGTGGAAGCGCCGCATCCAGGCGAACACCATCGGCGTGAACAGGCCCAGGCCGTAGTGGGCGGCGAAGTCGTCGAAGCGGGTGTGGAAGCCGGTCGCGCAGGGCAGGCCCAGGGACCGCGCCGCGCGCACCGCCGACGCGCCCAGCGGGCCTTCGGTGGCGACGTACACGGCCTGCGCGCCCCACTGGCGCCATTCGCGCTCGAGCCGCGCGCGTGCCGGCAGGCCGAAGCGCAGGCCGGGATAGCGCGGCAGGCCGGCTCCGCGCAACAGGAGTTCGCGCACGCCGTCGCGGGCCGGCGGGTCGCGCACTTCCTGCCGGGGGCGCGCCAGCAGCACCGCATGCCCCATCCGGGACAGGTTGTCGACGAATCCCTGCACCGTCAACGCGACGCCGTTGATCTCCGGCGGATAGGTCTCGGTGACGATCGCGATGCGCATGGTCCACGCAGTCGGTGGTTTGGACCATGCTGCGTCGGGGCCGCGACACGGCGGTGACCGCGCGGTGACTCCGTCGTGACACGAACCGCGGCGCGCGTCGCCGCGGAATCAACCCGCGTGGGCGGCTTCAGCCGCGGCCCGGCGCGGCCTTCAAGGCGGGGCGCGACGCCGCCGCTCCCGCCGTCGCGCGACGGCCCTACGCCGCCGCGATCTGCAGCTTGAGGTTGACCGCGGCGAGATGCTTGCGCTCGGTGTCGAGGTCGACCCGCGTCAGCGGGTGGGTGTCGAGCCAGTCCTTCGGCAGCGCGAGGCGGATCACGCGATCGCTGGCCCTGAGCGAAAGCCGCGGCATCGGCTCGCCGGTGCGACCGCGCTGCAGCAGGGCGCTAAGGCGCAGCAGCACCGCGAGCCGACTGGCCGGCACGGCCAGGCGCTCGGGCAGGGCGTTGAGCTCCTCGAGCGGGATCGCGCGGCGCTGGGCGCGCACCATGAAGGCCAGCGCCTGCTGCTCCTGCCGCGTGAAGCCGAACAGGTCGGAGTTGCCCACCAGGTAGGCGCCGTGCACCTGGTGCTGGCTGTGCGCGATGGCGAGCCCGATCTCGTGCACGCGGCACGCCCAGGCCAGCCAGTCGCGGTGGGTCTCGTTGAACTCCCAGGCATCCTGCACCTGGTCGTACAGGCCCATCGCCGTGGTTTCCACCCGCGCCGCATGCGCCGAGTCGACCCCGTAGCGGCGCGCCAGCGCCAGCATGCTGGCCTCGCGCGGATCGGAGTGGCCGGCCCGGCCGACCAGGTCGTAGAGCAGGCCCTCGCGCATCGCCGTCTCGCAGGCGCGCATGCGGTCGATGTCGAGCGCGCGGAACACGGTTTCCAGGATCAGGGCGCCGCCGGCGATCACCGAGCGGCGGTCCTCCGACAGGGTGGGCAGGCGGATGCGCTCGATCTCGCCGGCATCGAGCAGGCGCTCGCGCACCTCGTTGAGGCCGTCGAGGGTGATGCCATTGTCGGCCGGCCGCAGCGCGGCGCAGATCTCGCCCAGCGCGCGCACGGTGCCGGAGGAGCCGATGGTGTCGCTCCAGCCGCGTGCGCGGTAGCCGGCCGCGAACTGCTGCAGCTCGACCTCGATTTCGGTCTGCGCCTTCTGCCAGCGCTTGCGCGTGAGCTTGCCGTCGTCGAAGAAGCGCCGCGTGGTGGCGATGCAGCCGATCTGGATGCTCTCGGTCTCCAGCGGCTCGTAGCCCAGGCCGATGATGAACTCGGTGCTGCCGCCGCCGATGTCCACCACCAGGCGCCGCTGCTTGCTGCGCGGGATGCCGTGGGCGACGCCCAGGTAGATGAGGCGCGCCTCCTCGCGGCCGGACACCACTTCGATCGGATGCCCGAGCGCGGTCTCGGCCGTGAGCAGGAAGGCGCGCGGGGAGCGCAACTGGCGCACGGTGTTGGTCGCCACCGCGCGCACGCGCTGCGAGGGCAGCTCGCGCAGGCGCTGGCCGAAGCGCGCGAGGCAGGTCAGGGCGCGACGCTGGCGCTCCGGCTCCAGGGTGCCGTCCGCGCGCAGGCCCATGGCCATGCGCACGCTGTCGCGCAGGCGGTCGATGACGCGCAGTTCGCCGAGCTCGTAGCGCGCCACCACCAGGTGGAAGCTGTTCGAGCCCAGGTCGACCGCGGCGAGCGAGTCGCCTTCGCGGATGGCCGTGTTGGATTCGGTCGGCATGGGTCCGGGCTCGGGATCGGTGGCGGGATGCGGGCAGGCCGGTGGGGGCGGCGTCAGCCGCGACCGGGGCCGGCGGCGGGGGCAGGCCGGGTCGCGGTGCAAGCCGCTCCCGCGGGGCAGGTCGCGCGGGCTTGCGCGGCGGCATTCATCGGGTCAGCTTCGCCAGCAGCGCCTGCTGCGCGGAGTGCGGCATCGCGTCGCCGACCGGCGCCAGCCTGGCGTAGCTGCCGTCGTTGCGCAGTTCCCAGGCATTGGTGTTGTCGGCGAGGTAGTTCTCGATCTCCTCCTCGTACACGCGCTGCGCCAGCGCCGGGTCCAGGATCGGGAAGCAGGTCTCGATGCGGCGCAGCAGGTTGCGCTCGAGCCAGTCGGCGCTGGAGCAGTAGATCTCCGGCTCGCCGCCGTTGGCGAACCAGTACACGCGCGAATGCTCGAGGAAGCGGCCGATGATCGACACCACGCGGATGTTGTCCGACATGCCCGGCACGCCGGGCCGCAGGCCGCAGCTGCCGCGCACGATCAGGTCGACCTTGACCCCGGCGCGCGAGGCGTCGTAGAGCAGGTCGATCACCGTGGCCTCGTTCATGGCATTGATCTTGGCCGCGATCCGCGCCGGCTTGCCGGCCCTGGCGTGGCCGATCTCGCGCTCGATCTTGTGCATCAGCACCTTGTGCAGGGTGAACGGCGACTGCAGCACCCGCTTGAGCTTGATCACCGGGCCCAGGCCCGACAGCTGCTGGAACAGGCGATGCACGTCCTCGGTGATGTCGGCATCGGCGGTGATGATGCCGATGTCGGTGTAGGCGCGCGCCGTGCCCGGGTGGTAGTTGCCGGTCGACAGGTGCACGTAGCGGCGCAGCTTGCCCTTCTCGCGCCGCACCACCAGCAGCATCTTGGCGTGGGTCTTGTAGCCGACCACCCCGTACACGACCTGCACGCCGGCTTCCTGCATGCGGTTGGCCAGCGAGATGTTGGCCTCCTCGTCGAAGCGCGCGCGCAACTCGACCACCACGGTGACGTCCTTGCCGTTGCGTGCGGCGTCGATCAGGTGCGTCACCAGCGGCGAGTCGCGGCCGGTGCGGTACAGGGTCTGCTTGATCGCCAGCACGTCCGGATCGTGCGCGGCCTGCCGCACCAGCTCGATCACCGGCTGGAACGAATCGAAGGGATGGTGCAGCAGCACGTCGCCGCGGCGCACCTCCTCGAACAGGCTGCCGGGGTCGCCCATCGGCACGGCCAGCCGCGGCATGAACGGCGGGTACTTGAGCTCCGGCAGCTTGACCATGTCGTAGACCGCGATCACGCGGTTGAGGTTGACCGGCCCGTTGCAGCGGTAGACGTCGTCGGCCTCCAGCTCGAAGTTCTCGATCAGGTACTTGAGCACCTTCTTCGGGCAGGAATCGGCCACCTCCAGCCGCACCGCCTTCTGGAACGGACGGTCGCGCAACTCGTCGCGCAGCGCCTGGGCCAGGTTCTCGACCTCGTCCTCGTCGACGCTGAGCTCGCTGTTGCGGGTCACCCGGAACTGGTACGAGCCCTTGACCTGCATGCCCGGGAACAGCTCCTCGACGAACTCGTGCAGGATCGCCGACAGGAACACGAACTCCTGCGTGTCCGGCACGCCGTCGAGGTCCGGCGGCATGCGGATGATGCGCGGCAGCGAGCGCGGCGCGCGCACCAGCGCCATGCTGCCCTCGCGCCCGAAGGCGTCCTTGCCCTGCAGCGAGACCGCGATGTTGAGGCTCTTGTTGAGGATGCGCGGGAACGGATGCGCGGGGTCCAGGCCCAGCGGCGACAGCACCGGCAGGATCTCGCTGCGGAAGTACTCGCGCAGCCAGTGGCGCTGGCGCGCGTTCCACTCGTCGCGCGCGATCAGGTGCACGCCGGCCTTGCGCAGCGCCGGGCGCAGGGTGCGGTTCCACAGCTGGTACTGCTCCGACACCAGCTCCTGCGCGCGGCTGCGGATGCGCTCCAGTGCCTGCAGCGGGTCCATGCCGTCGGGCCCGGGCGTGCGGTCGCCGAACTCGAGCAGCTGGCGCAGCGAGGCCACCCGCACCTCGAAGAACTCGTCGAGGTTGGTGCAGGAGATGCACAGGAAGCGCAGGCGCTCGAGCAGCGGCGTATGCGCCTCGCGCGCCTGCGCCAGCACGCGGAAGTTGAACTCGAGCTGCGACAGCTCGCGGTTGATGTACAGCCTGGGGTCGCGGGTCTTGCTCATGCGGATCGGATGCCGCCGGATGCGGATGCCCGATTATGGGCGAGGCACGCGTCGGTTGGCAGCACGCCGCGCGCGGCGGTGGCCCCGCTCACGGCGGCGCGCCTTCGATCGACTCCCGCTCGAGCAGCCGTTCGCGGCCGAACACGCAGGCGAAGGTGCTGCCCACCCCGACCTCGCTCTCGATGTCCAGGCGCGCCTGGTGCAGGTTCAGCACGTGCTTGGCGATGGACAGTCCGAGGCCGGTGCCGCCGGTGGCGCGCGAGCGGCTGGTCGAGACGCGGTAGAAGCGTTCCGTCACCCGCGGCAGGTGCTCGGCCGGGATGCCGTAACCGGTGTCGGCGACCACGAAGCGCCCGCCGCGCTCGTCCACTGTCCAGGCCAGGGTGATGCGGCCGCCGGCCGCGGTGTAGCGCACCGCGTTCGAGACCAGGTTGGAGAAGGCACTGTGCAGGTACTGGGTGGAGCCGCGCAGGTCGGCCTCGGCGCAGTGGCCGATCACGACCTGGTGGCGGCCCTGGCTGAGGCCTTCGGCCTCGCGCTTCATGTTGACCAGCATCGCGCGCATCGACACCCGTTCCTCCGGCAGCTCGTGCTGCGCCTCCAGGCGCGAAAGCGTGAGCAGGTCCTCGACCACCTGGGCCATGCGGCGGGACTGGCTGCGCAGGTCGTCGAGCATCGGCGCCCACTGCGGCACGTCGCCCGGCTCCATCATGTCGAGGTAGCCGTGCAGGACGGTCAGCGGCGTGCGCAATTCGTGCGAGACGTTGGCCACGAAGTCGCGCCGCACCTGCTCGAGGCGCATGAGGTTGGTGATGTCGCGCACCACCAGCAGGGCCTGGTCGCGCGCGTAGGGGATGTAGCGCAGCGAGAGGCGCCTCGACTCGTCGCCGGGTGCCGGCACGTCGAGCAGGGTCTCGACCCGGTTGCCGTCGATCCAGGCGCGCGCGGCGGCGGGCAGGAAGTCGTCGACCAGGGCGCCGCGGTCGCGCGGCGTCTGCACCTCGATCAACTCGCGCGCCGCCTCGTTCGCCCACAGCACGTTGCGGCCGCGGCCCAGCACGATCACGCCGTCGGGCAGCGCCGCGGCGGCCTCGCGGAACGCGCGCAGCAGCGCCACCAGGCGGCGCTTGCGCGAGCGGTCGCCGCGCAGCTTGCGATGGACCATGGCCGACACGTCGGACCACACGCCCCAGTCCTCGGGCGGCGGCGTGCGCCGGCGCGAGACCAGCCAGCGCTGGATCCGGTACAGGCTGTAGAACGACCAGGCGCAGTAGCCGAACAGGGCCACCAGCAGGGCCTGCATCGGCACGCCGAAGGCCAGTCCGGCGAGCAAGGCGGTGGCGACCAGCACGCCGAAGCGGCCGAGCGAGACCTGCCAGGCGTGGCTGTGGAGGAACTCGAAACGCATCGGGGCGGCTTGCGGGCTGGGCAATCGGCGCTCAGGGTACCTGCTCGCGGCGGCAAGGCACGCCCGGGGCCGGCCCGGCGCGCCGCTACAGCGTGGTCGAGAAGCGGTATCCGGAGCCGCGCACGGTCTGGATCAGCGCGTCCCGGCCGTAGGGTTCGAGGGTCTTGCGCAGGCGGCGGATGTGCACGTCCACGGTGCGTTCCTCGACGTAGACGTTGCCGCCCCAGACGTGGTCGAGCAGCTGGCTGCGCGAGTACACCCGCTCCGGGTGGCTCATGAAGAAGTAGAGCAGGCGGTACTCGGTGGGACCGATCGGCACCGCCTGCTCGCCGGCGTAGACGCGGTGCGCCGGGCCGTCGATGCGCAGGCCGCCGAGCTCGACCGTGCCCTCGTCGTCCTCGCTCTGGGCGCGGCGCATCACCGCCTTGATCCGTGCCACCAGCTCGCGGGTCGAGAAGGGCTTGACCACGTAGTCGTCGACCCCCGCATCGAGGCCGCCGACGCGGTCGTTCTCCTCGCCGCGCGCGGTGAGCATGATGATCGGCACTTCGCGCGTGAGGTCGTCCTTGCGCAGGCGCCGGGCGAAGTCCAGGCCGGACATGCCGGGCAGCATCCAGTCGAGCAGGATCAGGTCCGGCACCCGGGCCATGATCGCGTCCTGGGCCGCGCGGGTGTCGCCGGCATGGACCGGCTCGAGCCCGGCGCGGCTGAGGGCGAAGGCGACCATGTCGCGGATGGCCGGCTCGTCTTCGACGATGAGGACTTGTTTCTGCACGGGCGGGTATTCCACGTCCGACAGCAGGGCGCCGCCGCTGCCGGGCATTGGACTACAGTTTTGTTGCGCTCGCGTGACATGCCGCCGGGCGCCGGGAAACGGCGTTCCGCGCCACCGTGCCGGCGCTCAGGCCTCGCCGGGGCCCATGCGGCGCCGCTGCTCCAGCGCGTAGGGCGTGATCTCGGCGATCCGGGCCTCGATCCGCGCGCGCTGGTAGTAGTCGACGTCGTTGCGGCGCAGCAGGTCGGTGAGCTGGACCAGCGCGTCGGAGAAGTGGCCGTTGAGCAGGGCCACCTCGGCGTGGGCCTCGCCGGCGCGGACTTCCTCGCCGGCCAGCTCGCAGGCGCGGGCGAAGGACATCTGCAGCAGCGGGTCCCAGGATGCGCGGGCCAGTTGCGGGCGCAGCAGTTCGATCGCCTCGCGTCCGGCCGCGCTGGTGCCGCTGGCGATCAGCTGGTCGGCATAGGCGAGGGTGACCGACTTGTTGCCGGGGTGCTTGCGGGCCAGCGCCGCCAGCCGCTCCAGCGCCAGGTCGTTGCGGCCGCTGGTGGCCTCGGCCTCGGCCAGGCCCAGGCTGAAGGCGATCACGTCGGGCTGCTCGCGGACCAGGCGTTCCATCACCGGCACCGCGTCCTCGGCCCGGCCGGCGCGCGTCAGCGCCAGGCCCAGCCCGTAGCGGAAGTGGGGCAGGTCGCGCTCGGCCACGTCCAGCGAGCCGCTGTAGAAGCGCACCAGGGCCCGCGCCTCCTCGCCGCCCAGCACGCGCGAACGCTCGCGGAAGAGCAGGAAATCGGTCAGCCCGGACTCGCCCGGGACGTGCATCGACGGCGGCACGGCGCCGGCATAGCTCGGCATCAGCTTGAGCGGCGACTGCGACTCGGTGGCGATCCGGGTCGACGCGGCCTCGCGCGCCGCCGTGGCCGTGTCCGGATGGCGCGCCAGGGCTTCGGCGCGCGCCTTGGCCTCGCTCACGCGCGACACCGTCACCGGATGGGTGCGCAGGAACTCGGGCGGGCCCTCGCCGTTGGAGCGCAGCGCGCGCCCCATGCGCTGGAAGGTGACGGCCATGGCCATCGGGTCGTATCCGGCCTTGGCCAGGATGTGGATGCCGACCCGGTCGGCCTCGTATTCGTTGTGGCGGGTGAAGTTGATCTGCTGCTGCTGCATCAGCGCCTGGCCGCCGATGATCGCCGCCTCGGCGGCGTCGCCGCTGCTGCCGCTGGCCGCGATCAGCGCGCCGATCATGGCCAGCGCGATCGGGAGCGAGACGTTGCGCATGCTCTCGTAGGCGCGCACCAGGTGGCGCTGGATCACGTGCGCGCACTCGTGGCCGATCACCGCGGCGAGCTCGTCCTCGGTCTCGGTCATGGTGATCAGGCCGGTATTGACCCCGACGTAGCCGCCCGGCGCCGCGAAGGCGTTGATTTCCGTCGAGCGGACCACGAAGAAGGTGAACGGTTGTTCCGGCCGTTCGCTGACCGAGACCAGGCGCCAGCCCAGGCCTTCGATGAAGTCGGCGATCAGCGGGTCGTCGATGACCGCGTCGTAGCTGCGCAGCTCGCGCAGCATGCTCTCGCCGTAGCGCCGCTCCTCGTCCGGGGACAGCACGCCGCCGGCCGAACTGCCGAAATCGGGCAGCTTGAGCTCGTCCTGGGCGCTGGCCAGGGTGCTGGTCGCCGCGATGGCGAGGATGAGCAGGAAGCGGTTCACGGGTCGGGGCTGGATTTGGCCTGGCTTCGACCCCACAGTCTAGGGCAAGTTCCGGTTAGCGGTCCGTTAGCGCAGGTGCGCCCGCGGGCCGCAGCCGCTATCGTCGCAGGCAGGGGCCGGGGCACGGCCGGAAGGCACCATGGCGAAGATCGAGATCTATTCCACCGGCATGTGCGGCTACTGCGTGGCGGCCAAGAACCTGCTGACCGCGCGCAATCTGCGCTGGGACGAATACCGGGTCGACCGCGATCCGGCCCGCTACGCCGAGATGCTCGCCCGCGCCGCGCAGCGGCGCAGCGTGCCCCAGATCTTCATCGACGACCGCCACATCGGCGGCTACGAGGAACTGGTCGCGCTCGAGCGCAGCGGCGGCCTCGAATCGCCGCAGGCGCCGGGCGCCTGAGCACCGATCCCCGCCACCACCGCGCCGCGCCCACGCCGATGTCCGACCGCGTCCAGCAGTTCACCCAGTTCCGCCAGCGCATGAACGAGCGCATCCTCGCGCACGAGAACCAGGTCGTGCGGCGCTTCTTCGCCCTCGACACCCAGACCTACAAGGACGGCGCGCTGCCGCTCAAGACCAAGGAGTTGCTGGGCCTGGTCGCCTCGCTGGTGCTGCGCTGCGACGACTGCGTGAGCTACCACGTCGCCCAGTGCCTGGAGGCCGGGGTGACCCGCGACGAGTTCTTCGAGGCCTTCTCCGTCGGGCTGGTGGTGGGCGGCAGCATCACCATCCCGCACCTGCGCCGCGCGGTGGATTTCCTCGACCAACTCGAAGCCGGCGCCGGTCCGTCGCCCTGAGCGGCAGCCGGCCCGCGACTGGCCGCGCTGGCGCCGTTGACGGATAATCAGCGGTTCCCGTTCGAATCCTCGCGCCAGCGCGAGCCCGGCCGCGATCCCGACGCCATGACCCAGACCATTGCAGTGATCCGCGGCGACGGCATCGGCCCCGAGATCATGGACGCCACCCTGCGCGTGCTCGACGCGCTGTGCTGCGACCTGCGCTACGAGCACGTGGATGCGGGCCTGGCCGCGTACGAGAAGCACGGCGAGCTGATCCCGGCGGCCACGCTGGAGGCCATCGGCCGCCACCGGGTGGCGCTCAAGGGGCCGCTGACCACGCCGGTGGGCGAGGGCTTCTCCTCGATCAACGTCGAGCTGCGGCGCCGCTTCGACCTCTACGCCAACGTGCGCCCGGCGATCAGCCTGCCCGGCACCCGCGCGCGCTACGAGGGCGTGGACCTGATCACCGTGCGCGAGAACACCGAGGGCGCGTACGGCGCCGAGGGCCAGACCCTGTCGCCCGACGGCGAGACCGCCCAGTCGATCATCAAGGTCACCCGCCGCGGCAGCGAGCGCATCGTGCGCTACGCCTTCGAACTGGCCCGGCGCCTGGGCCGGCGCAAGGTCACGGTGGTGCACAAGGCCAACATCATGAAGACCACCTCGGGCCTGTTCCTCAAGGTGGCGCGCGAGGTCGCGGCGGACTATCCCGGGATCGCGACCAACGAGATGATCGTCGACAACGCCTGCATGCAGCTGGTGATGAACCCGCACCAGTTCGACGTCATCGTCACCACCAACCTGTTCGGCGACATCCTCTCCGACCTCGCCGCCGGCCTGGTCGGCGGGCTGGGCCTCGCGCCCGGCGCCAACATCGGCACCGAGGCGGCGATCTTCGAAGCGGTGCACGGCTCGGCGCCGGACATCGCCGGCAAGGGCGTGGCCAATCCCTGCGCCCTGCTGCTGGCCGCCGCGCAGATGCTCGACCACCTGGCCAAGCCGACCAGGGCGCAGCAGCTGCGCGACGCGATCCGCGACACCGTCGCCGCCAGGGACCGCACCACCCCGGACCTCGGCGGCAGCGGCAGCACGTCCGCGTTCGCCGACGCGATCATCTCGCGCCTTTGATGACGCGGGACGCCGCGCACGGCGTCCCGCCGGCGCGCGTCGGCGCCGCTAGTCGATCACCGACAGCAGCAGGAACGCCGAGTTGGTGCGCGCGAAGGTGCTGCCCGGCGGATTCTGGAAGTTGGTGGTGAAGGTGGTGGCGTTGCCGTTGCCCGGCGTGCCGTTGGCGGCCGTGATGTTGAAGCTGATGCTGCCGGCGTCCACGTCGGTGAAGGCCGCCGGCTTGGCGCAGGTTCGGCAGTAGCCGCGGCGCTGCTTGAGCACGAGCTGCTGGCCGTTGACCAGGTTGGGCGCGCCGACGAAGGCCCAGCGGCCGTCGCCGTTGCTGTCGGGGTAGTACAGCACCGAGAACAGGCTGTTGTTGCCGCCGCCGCCGGCGAAGGTCAGCACCGAGAAGCCCCAGCCGGAATCGTTGTCGCCGGCGTTCCACAGGCCGGTGTACTCCGGGCTGCCGCGCTGCGCGGGCGTGGTGGCGGTCTGCATGCACCACTGGACGTCCCGGTCCGCGCCCAGCGACCAGGTCATCACCGCCAACGGGCTGGTGCGGTCGCGGCCCACGCCGTCGCGGCACGCCGGCGCGAGTTCGGCCTGGTTGAAGTCCAGGCGCACCTGGCCGTCGAAGGCGGCGTCGGGGCGCGAGCGCGGCTGCTGGTTGGCGAAGTACTTGTAGCGCACCAGGCTGTCGCCGTTGGCGTTGTTGCCCGGGGTGAACACGCCGTCGATCACCGGCCCGATCGCCACGTACCACTCCGGCACGCCGTTGGCGTCGTAGGTGTAGAAGGCCAGGAAGTAGATGTTGTCGACGATGCGGGTGAAGCCGATGCCGTGGCCGTCGCGGGCCGGGTCGAAGTAGATCGTGCTGCGCGGCAGGAACTCCGCCGCCGGCGTCACCGCGGATTCCGACCAGCCGAAGTTGCGCGCCATCGGCAGGGCCAGGCCCATGGTGCGGATGCCGTTGATGATGGTCGGCAGCATCAGCGTGTTGCCGCTGGCCGTGAGGTGGCCCAGCGAGGAACCCGGCTGCACCGGGTTGGGCGCGAACAGGCGCGGGTAGTTGTCCGGCGGCGACAGCCCGCGCAGCGGGTTGGTGGCGGCGTTGAGCGCCTCCGGCCCGTCCCAGCGCAGCCCGCCGCCCGAGACCAGGGCGGCGCCCCGCTCGGCATCGCTGACCTCGGTGAAGCGGCGCACGGTGTACGGCACCGTGTTGCCGTCGCCGGTGATCGCGACCACGTTGGCGATGTAGGCGTCGTCGTAGCGGCTGAGCTTCGCCCCGACCGTGCCCTGCGTCTCGTCGCGGTTGACCAGGCCGATGAAGCCCAGGCCATGGGTCATCTCGTGCATCGCGGTGCTGACGAAGTCGGAATCGCAGTTGGCGGTGCAGGTGCTGGCGCTGTAGCCGTAGTAGAAGCCGCGGTCGCCCAGCGCCGCCGGCGTGTCGATCTTGGTGTTGAAGGTGGCGAAGATCTCGTACGAGTCGGCGCAGTCGAAGCCGACCATGCCGCACACGCGGGTGCCGGCCTGCTTGCCGGCGGGCGCGGCGGCGTAGATGGTGTAGTTGCGCTGCAGGAACGGCGCCACGCCGCTGATCGTGAGTCCGTCGACCAGCCGGAACGGCGGGCGGTCGTTCGCGATCAGGTCGTAGGGCCCGGCCTGCGCCAGCGTGGCCGAGGTGGCGTCGCCGTCGAGGTCGTCCCAGCAGGCCTGCACGCGGATCGGCACCGGGCTCTTGATCTCGTTGGCGAGGTTCTCGGCCGCGCGCGCGAGCGCGTTGCGGCGCTGCTCGCCCAGCGTGGTGCCGGGATTGCCGCCGGCCGGGGTGCGCGGCGTGGCGTCGTTCCAGGGCGTGATGTTGCAGCCGTTGGAGGGGTCGTTGAACACGACCTCGATGGTCGCCCGCGACGGCGCCGTGGACGACAACTCGCCGCGCAGCGTGGCGTTGGCGGCGATGCCGGAGAAGTTCAGCACCGTGATGTACCAGCGCCCCGCGCGCAGCGGGAAGCGGTTGTAGCGGCCGATCGCGAGGCGCTCGTTGTCGTCGGGCGACTGCGAGAAGTACTGCGCGACCTCCAGCAGGTAGCTGGCCTCCGGCGTGCCGCCCTCGACCGTGTCGGGGAACGGGCTGCCGTAACGCAGCAGCACGTCGAGGTCCACGTTCGAGGTCGACGACTCGACCTCGAGCGTGAGCAGCTGGTCGGCGTCGGTGACGTCGATGTAGTACGAAGTGGTGAAGGCGCTGGGCGGGATGGCGAAGTTCTGCGCCACCCCGGACTGCAGCGGGATGGTGGGCGCGGCGAGGGCGCCGCCGCACAGGGCGAGCAGGGCCGCGGGCAAGACGTTGCGCAGGAGGCTCATCTCAGCGCTCCCGGGCCAGCGGATCGTGTTGCTGGCGCGAGGCGGCGCGGGCCGCGTCGTGTTCCTCGGCGCATTGCATTTGCACGCTGCCGTTGGCGTCGAGCGTGCCGACCACGCGCGTGCTGATCGGCGCGGGCTGCCGCGGCGCCGAACCCGGCTTGGCCGCGACGACCTTCTCGGGGGCGCGCAGGGACTGGAACTGCGGCTGCGGCGCCGGGGCGGCCCAGGCCTGTCCGGCCAGGGCGAGGGCGACCAGGGTCGCGAAACGGTTGATCGGCATCATGGGACCCGCGATCTCCTGGCAGGGTAGTCCTGCGCATGCACTGGAACGGCGGAATTCTGGCACAGCCGCCTTAGGGCTCAGTGAACGCCGTCACGCCAACCGTGGCCCAGCACGTCGACCGCGCCGCGTCCGGGGCGCGAGGCATGACGCAGGGCGCCGTGCACGTAGGCGATGGCGGCCCGGGCGGCGGCCGCGCCGCGCTCGCCTCGCGCCAGCCTGCAGGCCAGGGCCGCAGCCAGCGTGCAGCCGGTGCCGTGGCCATTGCGCGCCAGGCGGGCATGGACGATGGTGCTGGCGCCACCGGCGTCGAGATAGAGGTCGCGCACCTTCGGGCCCGGCAGGTGGCCGCCCTTGAGCAGCACGGCGGCGGCGCCGGCGGCGCGCAGCGCCTCGGCGGCGCGCTGCTGCGCGCGGGCGTTGCGTATGCGGGTGCCGAGCAGGAACTCCGCCTCCGGCACGTTGGGCGTGACCACCGTCGCCAGCGGGAACAGGCGTTCGCGCAGCGCGCGCACGGCATCGGGCTGCAGCAGGCGCGCGCCGCTGGTGGCGATCATCACCGGGTCCAGCACCAGCGGGATCGCGCCCAGCGGCCGCAATGCGCGTGCCACCGCGCGCACCGCGCGGGCCGTGCCGAGCATGCCGACCTTGACCGCGCCCAGGCGGAAATCCGCATGCAGGGCGGCCACCTGGGCCTCGATCATCCGGCCCGGGACCATGTGCACCGCGGTCACGCCGCGGGTGTTCTGGGCCGTGACCGCGGTGATGGCGCAGACGCCGTGCAGGCCGTGCGCGGCAATGGTCTTGAGGTCGGCCTGGATGCCGGCGCCGCCGCCGGAGTCGGAGCCGGCGATGGTCAGG
>CAZTNB010000044.1:0-20188 GCA_964614825.1 uncultured Gammaproteobacteria bacterium | reverse complement strand
CATGTCGACCGCGGCGTGCAAGAGCGCCATCACGTTCATCGACGGCGACGCCGGCGTGCTGCTGTACCGCGGCTACCCGATCGAGCAGCTGGCCAAGCACTCGAGCTTCCTCGAGGTGGCCTACCTGCTGATGCACGGCGAGCTGCCGAACAAGGACCAGTTCGCCGGCTTCGAGCACGAGGTGACGCATCACACGATGATGCGCGAATCGATGCGCCACTTCCTCAACGGCTTCCACTACGACGCCCATCCGATGGCGATGCTGTGCGCGGCGGTGAGCTCGCTGGCGGCGTTCTACCACGACTCCACCGACATCGACGATCCGAAGCAGCGCCAGCTCGCCGCGGTGCGCCTGATCGCCAAGATCCCGACCATCGCCGCGGCCTCGTACCGCTA
Organism: uncultured Gammaproteobacteria bacterium; assembly: GCA_964614825.1. GTDB lineage: Bacteria > Pseudomonadota > Gammaproteobacteria > Xanthomonadales > Ahniellaceae > JAGOEZ01. The sequence goes on along the minus strand of CAZTNB010000044.1, from coordinate 19,792 downwards.
CTCCATCGGCTGGCCGATCCGCTTCCCGCGCAACAACCTCGAGTACGTCACCCGCTTCCTGCACATGATGTTCGAGGTGCCCTCCGAGCCGCTCGAACTGCCGCCGGTGGCGGCCAAGGCGCTGGACCTGCTGTTCATCCTGCACGCCGACCACGAGCAGAACGCCAGCACCTCGACCGTGCGCCTGGTGGGTTCGACCGGGGCCAATCCCTATGCCTGCGTCGCCGCCGGCATCACCGCGCTGTGGGGCCCCGCGCACGGCGGCGCCAACGAGGCGGTGCTCAAGATGCTGGAGGAGATCGGCAGCGCCGACCAGGTCGGCAAGGCGATCGCCAAGGCCAAGGACAAGACCTCCGGCTTCCGCCTGATGGGCTTCGGCCACCGCGTGTACAAGAACTTCGACCCGCGCGCGACCATCATCCGCGAGATGACGCACAAGGTGCTGAACGAGTTGGGCGTGCACGATCCCATGCTCGACGTGGCGGTGAAGCTGGAGGAGGCGGCGCTCAAGGACCCGTACTTCGTCGAGCGCAAGCTGTACCCGAACGTCGATTTCTACTCCGGCATCATCTACAAGGCGCTCAAGATCCCGACCGAGATGTTCACCGTGATGTTCGCCATCGCGCGCACCGCCGGCTGGGTCGCGCACTGGCTGGAGCAGCACGTGACGCCGGACACCAAGATCGGCCGCCCGCGGCAGGTCTACATCGGACCGACCCAGCGCGACTACGTCGCGGCCGACAAGCGCGCCTGAGCGATCGGCGCGGGGCGCTGCCGCCCGCCCTCCACACCCCGTGGGAGCGGCTCCAGCCGCGACCGCGCAGCCCGTCCCGCAGGCGGGCAACCCGGGTCGCCCCCGCGGGCGGGTCCCTCAGCGCCCGGGCTCGTCGATGCGGCGCGCCACGCGGTCGTAGGCGCCGCTGGCTTCGCGCGTTTCCAGCCACAGCTCGGCCTCGCCGCGCGCCACGCCCAGCAGCACCGTCACTTGCGCGGCCTGGCCAGGCTGCAGCTCCGGCACCTCGCACACGATCGCGCCCAGCAGCTCGCAGGCCATGCCCGCGGCGTCGATGCGCTCCACCACGACCGCCGCGGTGCTGCCCAGCGACAGGCTGCGCGCCGCGGTGGCGCCGCCGGGGCCCGCGCCGACCTCCACGATCGCGCGCACCCGGTCAGCGTCCAGGCGCTCGACCCGCAGCGGCGCCGCCGAGGCATCGGCGCTCGCCGCGCGTCCCGGCGCGGGGGCGCCCGGCGGCGCCTGCTCGAAGCCGTTGGCGAACACGGCGTCGGTGAAGCCGGCCGGCACCGCGCAGGGCGAGAACTCCGACGTGCTGCCGGTGCCGAGGGAACTGGTGCCGGTGACCGCGGCGACCAGCCCCGGACCCGGCAGCGGCACCATGGCATTGACGCTGGCGTTGCCGCTCGCATTGGTGTTGACCGTGAGGCCGTCCAGCGGCGTGTCGCCTTCGCCGCGGCCGGACGGATCGCAGGCGGCCACCGCGTGCAGGGTCACCCCGATCGAGGCCGACGGCAGGGCCGAGACCTGGGCCACGGTGAGCGAGAGCATGCTGCCGTTCTGGACCACGTTCGACAGCAGCGGCGAGTTGAGCAGGTCGTTGGCGCCGGCGTCGGCATCGAGCGGATCGTTCGGGGTGACGCCGTTGGGCCCGAGGTCGATGCCCAGCCCGCCGTTGCCCTGCAGCGCGTTGTAGGTGAGGTCGTTGCCGCTGCCGGATTCGACCCGGATGCCGGCGCCGGCGTTGCCGCGGACCAGGTTCGCCTGCGGCGGCAGCGTGCCGACCACGCTGTTGCCGGCATTGGCCGTGATGCGGATGCCATCGCCGCCGTTGGGCAGCAGGGCGCTTCCGGTCGGGGCCAGGCCGATGCGGTTGGCCTGCACGCGGCTGCCGTTGGTGCCGTTGCCCTGGATGCGCACGCCATCGCCGATGTTGCCGGAGATGACGTTGGTGCTGGCGGTGTTGTTGGTCGCGCCGGCGTCGAACAGCACGCCGATCGGGTTGGGCCGCGGGTTGAGTCCGCCGGGGTCGATGCCGATGTAGTTGCCCACCGCGACGTTGGACTGGGTGCCGGCGTCGGTGAAGGCCAGGCCATGGAGCGTGTTGCCGCCGATCACGTTGCGCTCGGCCGCGGTGGCGCCACCGATCACGTTGCCGGAGGCGCCGCCGGCCACGCGCACGCCGCCGGCATTGCCGCTGGCCACGCCGGCCGCGGTCACGCCGACGAAGTTGCCCCGCACGGTGTTGCCGCTGGTGCCGGCGCCCAGGAGCTCGATGCCGGGTCCGTTGTTGCCGACCACCGTGTTGCCGCTGACGATGTTGCCGCTCGCCGCGGTGCGCAGCGTGATGCCAAGGCCATTGCCGCGGCCCGCGATGGTGCCGCCGACCGTGTTGGCGCTGATCACGTTGCCGCTGGTCCCGGCGTTGGCGACGTAGATGCCGATGCTGTTGCCCGCGACGGTGTTCGGCGCCGCCGGGTCGCCGACCAGGGCGTTGACGGTGCCGAAACCGAGCGCGATGCCGGACGCGCTGTTGCCGACCACGGCGCCGTTCGCGTCCAGGCCGATGCCGTTGCCCTGCACCTTGGCCTGCGCGTCCATGCCCAGCAGGCCCACGCCATCGAGGCCGTTGCCGGCGACGAGGTTGCCGAGCACCTCGGCGCCGCCGACCCCGGACTCGAGGCGCACGCCGTCGCGGGCGTTGCCGAAGTCGCCCACGCCCTGCGGCGACAGCCCGATGTAGTTGCCGCGGATCACCACGCCCACCACCCCGGGGCCGGTGACGCGCACGCCGTCGAAGGCGTTGGCGCTCAGGGTGTTGCGGTCGGCGGCCGTGGTGCCGCCGATGAGCGTGCCGTCAGGGCCGTCCTGCACCAGTACCCCGCCGCCGCCATTGGGCCGCAACTCGTTGCCGTTGGACAGTCCGATGACGTTGCCGCGCACCACGTTGTTGTCGCCGTTCTCGCCCGAGATGCGCACGCCGGTGCCGGCGTTGGCCGCGATCCGGTTGCCGGCGCCCACGGTGCTGCCGGCGCTGTTGTCGATCCACACGCCGGCCTGCCCGTTGCCGCTGGCGGTGTTGTCGTTGGCGGCGTTGGCGAAGCCGCGCAGGCCGATCGCGTTGCCCTCGACCACGACGTTGCTGCTGCCGCCGAGGTACACGCCCTGGCCGCCGTTGCCGCTGATGACGTTGCCGCGCACGGTCGCGCCGGTATAGCCGAGCAGCGCGATCCCGTCCTGGCCGTTGCCGAGGATGCCGGTGCGGCCGGGATTGAGGCCGATGGTGTTGTTCTCGACCAGGCCGTTGATCAGCGAACTGCCGTTGACGGAAACGATGCCCTGGGCGGTGTTGCCCGAGATCACGTTGCCCTGCGCCGCGGCAGGACCGCCGACGCGGATGTCGAGCCCGCGGCCGAGGCGGATGCCGATCGCATTGGGGCGCGCGGCATTGGGCAGGTCGCGCACCATGCCGATCCAGTTGCCCTCGATCCGCGGCCCCGCGAAGCCGTTGCTGCTGGTCACGTCGATGCCGGGACCGTCGTTCCAGCCGATGTAGTTGCGCTCGTTGGCACCGCTGCCGCCGATGGTCACGCCGCGGGTGAAGTAGGCGAACACGCCGCCCTGCGCGTTGCCGGTGTCGTTGAAACCGAGCGTGTCGGCCAGGCCGATGTAGTTGTTGCGCAGGGCGACCTGGCTGATGATCGTGTCGTCGCAGCGGTCGTAGATCGCGATGCCGTAGCCGCCGTTGCCGAAGATGTAGTTCTCCTCGCCGGGCGCGGTACCGCCGATGTCGGCGATGCCGGCGCAACCCGCCGTCGAGTACGTCGGCGACGCGCCCAGCCGGATGCCGTCGCTGCCGTTGCCGAACACGTCCACGCCGGTGACGGTGAGCACTCCGTCGAGGGTCAGGGCCTCGATCCCGTAGAGCGAGTGCCCGGTGACGACCAGGTTGCGGATCGCGACCACCGGCGGCTGGCTGCTGCTGAACAGGGCGAAGGCGCCGATGCCGAAACGCAGCGGGTTGCCGGTGCCCTGGATCGTGACCCGCGAGCCGTTGGGCTTGCGCCCGTCGATGCGGTCGCCGTTGTAGATCTGGATCTCGTCGCGCACGATGGTGCCGACGCTGTTGGCGAAGCCGATCTGGTCGGCGTCGTTGTTGCCGCAGCCGCCGACGATGTTGAAGCGCGGATCGAAGGTGCCGCACAGCGGGTTCGGCACCGCGGTCTCGCCGCCGATCTGGTCCAGTTCCGCCTGCGTGAGGCAGCCCAGCGCACCGAGTGCGCCCTCCGCGATGCCCTCCGCTTCGGTCAGGGTGAGTTCGCTGTCGGCGACATCGCCGCCGTTGCCGTCGCCGTTGACGGTGAGGACGCAGGCCGGCAGGTGGCTTGCGTGCAGGGCGCAAAGCAATGCGAGGCAGCGGAGCGCGATACGATCGCTCATGGACGCGCGCAAGTACCGGCGGGGGACCGGTTTCGTACCAGGACACGGCGGGCGCCCGGAAATCCGGCCAGCGCCGTCGCCAGCCCCGCCGGCTCGGGGTAAAGTGTCGGCGAATCCGTGACTTGCCGGCACCGCGCGCCTTGAAGCCTCCCGCGCCCCGCATCACCGAACTGCTGGCGCAGGCTCGCGCCGGCGACACCGGTGCGCGTGACCAGGTGTTCGAGTCGGTGTACGCGGAACTGCGCCGCCTCGCGCACCGGCAGCTCGCCGGCCAGGGCAACGGCCGCACGCTCGACACCACCGGGCTGGTCCACGAGTGCTATCTCAGCCTGGCCGGCGCGCAGGGGCCGATCCGCGACCGTGGCCATTTCTTCGCCCTGGCCGCGCGGGTGATGCGCCAGGTGATCGTCGACTACGCGCGCGAGCGCCTGGCGCAGAAGCGCGGCGGGGGCGAGCGCGCGATCCCGGTCGACGAGCTCGAGATCGCGGAGCAGCGCGACGCGGTGCACCTGATCGAGGTCAGCGAGTTGCTCGACCGCCTCGGCGCGCACGATGCGCGCCTGGCGCAGGTGGTCGAGTGCCGCTTCTTCGCCGGACTCACCGAACCCGAGACCGCCGAGGCCCTGGGCATCTCCGAGCGCAGCGTGCGCCGCGACTGGGTCGAGGCGCGCAACTGGATGGCCGCCAACGGAGCCTGACGAACGTGACCTTCACGGCGGGATTCGGCGCTGCCTCGCCCGGGCTGGCCACGCCTGGCCTGGTCCGCACCCGGCCGATGGCTGCGGCGCTCGGCGCTCGCTCCGGGCCGGCGCCGGTCGCGCCCCTCCGCTCGCGATCCAGCGCCGAAGCCCGCCGCGAAGGACGCTAGTGCCCATCGACCTCGACCGGCTGGTGCCCGGCGGCGCGCTGAGCGGCCCGGTGTTCGCGCGCCTGGCGCGCCAGGCCGGCGCGCCGGAGCCGGTGCGCGCCGGCGAGGCCTTCGGGCCGTTCAAGGTGGTGCGCGAGCTGGGCCGCGGCGGCATGGCGGTGGTGTGGCTGGCCGAGCGCGCCGACGGCGCCTTCGAGCAGCAGGTGGCGCTCAAGCTGGTCGCCACCGGCGGCGACCGCGGCACCGCGGCGGCGCTGTTCCGGCAGGAACGGCAGATCCTCGCGCGCCTGACCCATCCGCACATCGCGCGCCTGCTCGATGGCGGCAGCCGCGACGACGGCACGCTGTGGTTCGCCATGGAGCTGGTCGAGGGCGAGCCCATCGACGACTGGTGCAGGCGCCAGCGCCTGTCGGCGCGCGCCCGCGTGGCACTGTACGAGCAGGTTTGCCAGGCGCTGGCCTTCGCCCATGCGCGCCTGATGATCCATCGCGACATCAAGCCGTCCAACATCCTGGTCGGCGCCGATGGCCAGGCCAAGCTGCTGGATTTCGGCATCGCCGCGCTGCTCGACGAGGCGGGCGTGGCGGCGCAGGCGCCGCGCGCGCTCACGCCGGGCTACGCCAGCCCCGAGCAGGTGCGCGGCGAGCTGGCCACCACCGCCAGCGACATCTGGCAACTGGGGCGCCTGCTCGAGGCGCTGTTCGAGGGCGAGGACGCGCCGCGGCCCGACGCCGACCTCGCCGCGATCATCGCCCGGGCCAAGGCCGCCGACCCCGCCGCGCGCTACGGCACCGTGGCGGAGCTGGTCGCCGACCTCGGCAACTGGCGCGAGCGCCGGCCGGTGCGCGCGCGCCACGGCGGCATCGGCTACCGCCTGGGACGCCTGCTGGCGCGGCGGCGCTGGATCGTGGCCAGCGCCACCGCGGTCGGCATCGCCTTCGCGGCCATGGTCGTCGCGTTCATGCTCGGCCTCGCGCGCGAGCGCGATGCGGCCGCGCGCGAGGCCGAGCGCACGCAGTCCGCGCTGCGCTTCCTCACCGGCCTGTTCGCGGTGGCGGACCCCGGCGTCAACCGCGGCGAGCACCTGTCCGCCAACGAGATTCTCGATCGCGGCGCGCGCCAGCTCGAGACCGAACTGGCCGCGCAGCCCGCGCTGCGCGCCGAACTGCTCGAGACCATCGGCGGCGTGCACATGGCGCTGGGCCAGTCGGCGCGCGCGCAGCCCCTGCTGGCGCAGGCGACCGCGCTCTCGCGCGGGCGCGCGGACGTGAGCGCGATCGAGCTGGCGCGGCGCCTGCGCGCGCTGGCGCGGGTCTCGTGGCGCCTCGGCCAGCTCGAACAGGCGCGCGCGCAGGCCGAGGAGGGCCTGCGCGTCCTGGGCGCGGCGCCGGACGCGGAGGAGCTGCGCGCGGGACTGCTCAACACGCGCGCCATCGTGACCCTGCTGCTGGGCGACGCCGCGGGCGCCGAGCGGCTGCAGCGCGAGGCGCTGGCGGCGATCGAGTCCACGCTGGGCGCGCGGTCGCAGCTGGCCGGCTACGGCTGGAACAACCTGGCGCGCGCGCTGGAGCAGCAGGGCCGCATCCCGGACGCGGCGCAGGCCTACGAGCGGGCACTCGGCATCCTGGGCGAGGCGCTCGGCGCCGACCACCCGGACACGCTGGACATCGGCACCACCCGCGCCCGCCTGCTGTCGCAGCTGGGCCGGCGCGAGGAGTCGTTGCGCGAGCTGCAACGCCTGCAGGGCGAGCTCGCACGCGTGCTGGGGACGCAGGACTCGCGCTACGGCTACGCGCTGTTGAGCGAGGCCCAGGCGCGCCTGCAGGGCGGCGAAACCGCGACGGCGTTGCCGCTGGCGGAGCGCGCGGTGGCGATCTACCGCGCATCGGCCGGCGACGGCAATCTCTACACCGCGGTCGCGTGGGAAGTGCTGGGGCAGGCGCGCCTGGCCGGCGACGATGCCGCCGGCGCGCAGCAGGCGTTCCGCGCCGCGCTGGCGATTCGCGAGCACGAACTGGCGCCGGGCCACGTCGACCTGGCCATCAGCCGGTATTTCCTCGGCCGCGCCGTGTGCCGGGGCGGCGACCTCGCCGCGGGCCGCGCGCTGCTCGAGCAGGCGCGCGCGGTCGCGCCGGACCTCGAGGGCCTGCCGGCCGCGCTGGCGGCCTGCGGCGGCGCCTGAGCGGTGATGGCGATTCGAGGGCACGGCGCCCGCCAGGCCCCCGCGGCCGGAACGAATGGCGCCCGCGCGGGTCAGAAGCGCAGGTTCCCGCAACGGAGGGGTGACGGCGATGCGTGACGGTTCGAGATGGGTGCCATGGCTTGCCGGCGCCGTCGTCCTGGCGGCCGCCGTCGGCGCGGCGCTGTACCTGCGGCGCCAGGGCGAAGCCGCGCCGCCGGCGCCGGTGGCGGCCGGCACGTCGCAGGCCGGCCCCGCCGCGACCGCGCCGGCGGCGCCAGCGCCCGTCGCGCCAACGCCGGTGGCGGCGCCGGCGGTGCCCCTGCCCGCGCTCGAGGCGAGCGATGCCGAGGCCCTGCAGGCGCTGCAGGACCTGGTGGGCGGCGACGCGCTGACCGCGCTGCTGGAGCCGCAGTACCTCATCGCCCGCATCGTCGCCACCATCGACAACCTGCCGCGGCGCGCGGTCGCGGTGCGCATGCTGCCGACCAAGCCCGTCGCCGGCGCCTTCCTCGCCCTCGACATCGGCGGCACCACGGTGATCGCGCCGCAGAACGCGGCCCGCTACGACACCCACGTGCGGGTACTGCAGGCCATCGACGCGCAGCGCCTGGTGGCGCTGTACCGGCGCTGGCAACCGCTGTTCCAGCAGGCCTACCGCGAGCTGGGCTACCCGCAGGGCGACTTCGACGCCCGCCTGGTCGAGGTCATCGACCATCTGCTCGCGGCGCCGGCAGCGCCCGAGCCGGTGGCGGTGACGCGCCCCAAGGTCCTTTACGAGTACGTGGACCCGGAGCTGGAATCGCGCTCGGCGGGCGAACGCGTGCTGCTGCGCATCGGCAGCGCCCACGCGGCCACGGTCAAGGCGAAGCTGCGCGAGATCCGCGCCGCGCTCGCGGCCGCGCCGCCGCCCGCGCCCGGCTGAACGCGCGGTCCGGCGCCGGCAGGGGTGCCTTGAGTCACCCTTGCATCGCGCCGCCACTGGTGCAATATCGCGTCCATGATCGCCTTCCTGCTGTGGCTGCTGCTGTTCGTCCTGTGCTGGCCGCTGGCGCTGGCGGCGCTGCTGCTCTATCCGCTGGCGTGGCTGCTGCTGCTGCCGTTCCGGCTGCTGGGCATCGTCGTGCAGGGCGTGTTCGAGTTCCTGCGCGCGCTGGTCCTGCTGCCCGCGCGCGTGCTCGGCGGTCGCCCGGCCGCCTGAGCCCGCTCCGGGTCGGCCCGCGGCCCCCCGACGGCGCGGTCGCCCGGTAGACTGGCGCCGGTACGGCCGCGGCGGGAACCGCGGCGGAGAACCGCGCCATGCCCGTCGAGTCCGCGCTGATCGCCAAGTGCTATCCGCTCGATTCGCTGCGTCCGGAGAACCTCGAGCAGATCGCGCTCGACGCCGAGGCGCAGGAACTGGGGCAGGGCGCCGTCCTGTTCCGCGCCGGCGACAACGACGAGCACACGATCTACCTGGTCGCCGGCACGGTCACCGGCAAGTATCCCGACGGCAAGGTCAAGACCCTCGACGGCGGTTCGATCCAGGGCCGCTACGCGCTGGGCGACCTGCAGCCGCGCCGCTTCACCGCCACCGTGGCCAGCCTCGCCGCGACCGTCGTGCGGGTCGAGCGCCGTTTCATGGAGAAGGTGCTGGCCTGGGACCAGCTCTCGCGCGCCGAGAACTTCCGCCACGTCGACCCCGATCCGCACGGCAACCGCTGGGTGTACCGCCTGCTGCAGAACCGCGCGCTGCACAAGATGCCGACCGGCAACATCGAGCGCATGTTCCAGCGCTTCGAGGAGATCCCGGTCAAGCCCGGCGACGTCATCGTGCGCGAGGGCGATGCCGCCGATTTCTTCTACGTGATCAAGGAAGGCACCTGCGCGGTATCCAAGCGCACCGAGCAGGGCGAGGCGGTGGTGGCCTACCTGGTGCGCGGCGACACTTTCGGCGAGGACGCGCTGCTCACCGGGCTGACCCGCAACGCCACCGTGTCGATGAAGACCTCCGGCAAGCTCATGCGCCTGTCGAGCAAGGACTTCACCGAGGTGCTCAAGCCGCCGGTGGTGGACTGGGTCACGCCGGGGCAGGCCTCGATCCTGGTGCGCCAGGGCGCGGTGGTGGTCGACGTGCGCCTGCCCGAGGAGTTCGCCGAGCGCGCCGCCAAGGGCGCGGTCAACATCCCCCTGTACATGCTGCGCGAGCACGGCGCCGAGCTCGACCGCAAGCGCAAGGTGGTCGTCTACTGCAACACCGGCGAGCGCAGCGCCGCCGCGGCCTTCATCCTGGCCAAGATGGGACTCTCGGTGGTGGCCCTGCAGGGCGGCCTCTCGTCGATGATCAAGTCGCTCGACAAGCAGGCGGGCGACAAGGCCGGCTAGCGCGCCGCCGGCGCGGATCGGCGCGCCACTGCGGCGGCATCCGCCACTTGATGGCGTCATCCCGGCCTGCGCCGGGATGACGCCAGTGGGTGAGGAAGCCGCCAACACGACAATGGATTCCCGCTTTCGCGGGAATGACGTCCTTGGGTCGGAATGGCGGTGCCGCGGCGGGACTGCACGCGCGGCGTTGACTCGGGGGTTACAGGGTCTGCTCCCCGCACAGGACGATGTCGGCCGGGCGGGCCGCGAACAAGCCGACCGCGACCACGCCCACGATCTGGTTGAACTCGCGTTCCAGGCCCACCGGATCGACGATGCTGAGGTTGTGCACGTCGAGGATCCAGTTGCCGTTGTCGGTGGTGACGCCGTCGCGCCACACCGGCTGGCCGCCGCGCCTGGCGATCTGGCGCGCGACGTGGCTGCGCGCCATCGGGATCACCTCGATCGGCAGCGGGAAGCGGCCGAGCACGTCGACCCGCTTGCTGGAATCGATCAGGCAGACGAACTTCCGGCTCGCCGCGGCGATGATCTTCTCGCGCGTGAGCGCGGCGCCGCCGCCCTTGATCAGGCGCTTGTGCGGGTCGCACTCGTCGGCGCCGTCGATGTACACGCCGAGCTCGCCGGTGGCGTTGAGGTCCAGCACGGGGATGCCGTGCCCGCGCAGCTGCCGCGTGCTCTGCTCGGAACTCGACACCGCGCCCTCGATGCGGTCCTTGAGCTTCGCCAGCGCGTCGATGAAGTAGGCGACGGTGGAGCCGGTGCCCACGCCCACCACGCCGCCTTCCTCCACGTACGCGATCGCGCGCTCGGCGGCGCGGCGCTTTTCCTCGTCCCTGGTCACGCGGACTTCTCCAGTTCGAGCACTGCGTCCCATTGTGCCTGCGTCGCCGGCAGCACCGACAGGCGGTTGCCGCGCGCGAGCAGGAGCGAATTGGTCCAGGCCGGGCTGCCGCGCAAGGCCTCCAGCGACACCAGCTTCGCCAGCTTGCGCTCGATCGCCACCTCCACGCACTGCCAGCGCGGCTGCGCCCGCGTGGCCTTGGGGTCGTGGTAGGGGCTCTTGCGCGCGAACTGGGTGGGATCGGGAAAGGGCTCGCTGGCGACGCGCGCGAGCCCGGCCACGCCGGGTTCGGCGCAACTCGAGTGGTAGACCAGCACGCCGTCGCCGACCTGCATGAGGTCGCGCATGGTGTTGCGCGCGGTGTAGTTGCGCACGCCGGTCCAGGGCTCGACCTTGCGCTTCACCAGGTCGTCGATCGAGAACCCGTCGGGTTCGGTCTTCATCAGCCAGTAGCGCATCGGGCGATTGTAGGCGGCGCGACGGGAAGCGACCACCAGCGCCTGCCGGCGCCGTGCTCAGCGCTTGCCGCACTCGATCAGCTCGTCCTCGGTGCAGACGAAGTCGAGCTTCACGTCCCAGGGCTGCGGCTGCAGTTGCTCGACCTCCTGGAAGCCGTAGGCGATGCCGACCAGCAGCGGTTCACGCGGGCGCTCGCCGGCGCGCAGGAAGGCGAAGCTGCGGTCGTAGTAGCCGGCGCCGCTGCCGAGGCGGTTGCCGCGCCGGTCGAAGGCCAGCAGCGGCACCAGCACCAGTTCCATGCTGTCGGGCGCGGCGGCGGCACGGCTGCTCTTGATCGCCGGCTCGGGGATCCCGAAGCGGTTGGGCGCCAGCGGCTTGCCCGGCGCCCACGGTGCGAAGCGCAGGCGCTGGCCGTCGCACACCACGGGCAGGTGGTACTGCGCGCCGCGGCGCACCATCGCGGTCACCACGCGGTGCAGCGGCAACTCGCCGTGCACCGCCCAGTAGCCGGCGATGCGGTCGTCGGTGACGAGTTCGGGCAGCTCGGCGATGCGCTCGGCCAGCGCGTCGGCGGCCTCGATCCGCGTCGCCGCCGGCAGGGCCGCGCGGCGCTTGCGGATCTCGCGTCGCAGTCGGTCACGCGGGTCGCTCATGCGGCTGGCGGACGATCGGATGGGACGGAAAGTCGGGACGCCTGCGCGCGGCAGGTGCATCGCCGGGGCGCGAATCGCGCCCCGGCGCGGGAATTCAGGTTGGCACCCACCGCCATGCCGATGTCCACGCGACGACCTTGATCCCTCGGATGAGGTGGGAAAGCTCGCGAGGCTTTAGGCTTTCCGCTCGTGGCGGACCTGCACACCGACGCTCGTATCGCTGACCCTGGGTCGCTAAATAGGGTCAAGGCAAATGTAGTGTGGACGGTCGTACACGGCAGGAAGGTGCCGGTCGGGATCATAGCGCAGGCACGGCGGATGTATAGCGCGATCCGCCACCACGTCGCGCGCGCGGCGCCGCTGGTCGAAAATCGTCCGGGGTGGCGTCGCCGCGACAGCTGTTGCGCGCGCGCGGTGCGCGTTGCGCCTGCGCGGCACCAGGACGGTGCGTGGCCGGCGACGGGTCGCCGCGTCAGCGCGGCAGCAGGCCGCCGAGCACGGCGTCGAGGCGGCTGCGCAACGTGAACAGCTCCTCGCCCACGGCGCTGTCCGACTGGGTGGAGTCGCGCTTGAGCTCCAGCAGTTCGTGCACCACGTTGAGCGCGGCCAGCACGGCGACGCGGTCGGCGGTCGCGCTGCGCGCGGCATTGCGCACCTCGCGCATCTTGCCGTCGAGGTAGGCCGCCGCGGCGATGAGTCCGGGCCGTTCCTCGGGCGGGCACGCGATCTGGTACTCGCGATCGAGGATCGAGACCGTGACCGGGCTCGCGACCGCGTTCATCCGTTCTGCTCCAGCGAACGCAGGCGGTGGATCATCGCCTCGACCCGGGTGCGCGCCTGCTCGTTCTTGGCCAGCAGGTTGGCGCGTTCCGCCATCAATTGCTCCTGGCTCGCGCGCAGGCTGCGATTCTCTTCGCCGAGGCGCTGGGCCAGCGCGATGAGCTGGTCGACGCGCTGGGCGATCTCCTGCAGTTCCTGGCGGGCGGGCGGGCGGGCGGACATGACCCGGAAGCTAAGGCAAGACAGGGGCTTGGGTCAATTTCCGGGGATTCCGCGTGAGGTCCGGGACCGGCCGTTGGTCGGGCGGGGCGGGAATCAGGCGTTGCCGGGGGGGTGCCGCGACCGCGCCGGCCGCGTGGCCCCGCCTCAGCGCTCCGGCCGCTTGGCGCCCGGGAATTCGCGCACGGTGCTGCCGCCGCGGCCGCGGTCGGCCTGGGCGGCGGCGCGGTCGAGCAGCAGCTTGAAGATGCGTTCGGGGTCCAGCGGCGGCGAGATGAGGTTGCCCTGTACCTCGTCGCACTTCTGCTCGCGCAGGTAGTCGAGCTGCTCCGGCGTCTCCACGCCCTCGGCGATCACGTCCAGGCCCAGCGAGTGGGCCATCGTGATCACGGTGGCGGTGATCGCCTCGTCGTCCGGGTCGGTGGTGATGTCGCCGACGAACTCCTTGTCGATCTTGAGCGTGTCGATCGGCAGGCGCTTGAGGTAGGCCAGCGAGGAATAGCCGGTGCCGAAGTCGTCGATCGCCACGTTCACGCCCAGCGACTTGATCTGGGTGAGGGTGGAGATCGACTGCTCGGCGTTGGCCATGACCATCGATTCCGTGAGCTCGAGCTCGATCCGGTGGGCCGGGATGCGGAAGTCCTCGATGATCTCGCGCAGCCGCGTGTAGAGCTCGCCGCGCAGCAGCTGCAGCATCGACACGTTGACCGCGACCGTGACCGAGTTGAGCCCGGCCTTGATCCAGCGCTGCAGCTGCACGCAGGCCTCGCGCAGCACCCACTCGCCGATCGGCACGATCAGCCCGGTCTCCTCGGCCAGCGGGATGAAGGTGACGGGCGAAATCGCGCCGAGGTCGGGGTTCTTCCACCGCAACAGCGCCTCGACCCCGGTGATGCGGCCGTCGGACAGCGACATCTTCGGCTGGTAGACCAGGTGCAGCTCGCCGCGCTCGACCGCCTTGTGCAGGTGGCCGACCATGCTCGCGCGCAGGCGTGCCTGCGCGTCCATCGCCTCGGTGTAGGTCTGGAAGGTGTTGCGGCCCTTGTCCTTGGCCATGTACATCGCGGTGTCGGCGAACTTGAGCAGGTCGGTCGGCACCTGGCCGTGGTCGGGGTAGATCGAGATGCCGATCGAGGGCGAGATCACCACCTCGTGGCGGCCGTCGATGTCCAGCGGCGCGACGAAGGACTCGATCAGCTTGACCGCGACGCGCTCGGCCTGCGGCTGGTCGGTGATGTCCTCGATGATCACGGTGAACTCGTCGCCGCCCAGCCGGGCCACGGTGTCGGACTCGCGCACGTTGGCCTGGATGCGCGCCGCCGCGGCCTTGAGCAGGCGGTCGCCGGCGGCGTGGCCCATCGAGTCGTTGACGTGCTTGAAGCGGTCGAGGTCGAGGAACAGCACCGCCACCTTGCTGCCGTGGCGGCGCGCGCGGATCAGCGCGTGGGCCAGGCGCTCGCCCAGCAGCGTGCGGTTGGGCAGGCCGGTCAGCGTGTCGTAGTTGGCGAGGTAGCGCAGTTCCTGCTCGGCGCGCTTGCGGTCGGTGATGTCGGTGAGCACGCCGACCCAGTGCGTGCGGTTGCCCTCGCGGTCGGTGACCTCCGACAGCTCCAGCCAGCACAGGAACTCCTCGCCGTCCTTGCGCCGCTGCCAGATCTCGCCGCTCCAGTGGCCGGTACGCTGCAGGGTGTTGCGCAGGGCCGAGTGGAACTCGTCGCTGTGCTGCTCGCAGTTGAGCATCGAGCTCGGCCGGCCCACGATCTCGGCTTCCTGGTAGCCGGTCATGCGGGTGAAGGCCGGGTTGATCGAGGTGAAGCGGAAATCGAGTTCGGTCACGGTGACCGCCTCGCTCATCGAGCGGATCACCTCCTCGGCGATGCGGCGCTCGCGCTCGGCCGCGCGCGTGTGGGTGATGTCGCGCGCGGTGCCGGCCATGCGCAGCGGCTGGCCGGTGGCGTCGCGGCGCACGATCTTGCCGCGCGACAGCACCCAGACCCAGTCGCCGGCCGCATTGCGGATGCGGTGCTGCGACTCGAAGAACTCGCGGCGCCCGGCGACGTGCTCGGCGAGGATCTGCTCCACCCGCGGCAGGTCGTCGGGATGGATCGCGTCCTGGCGCCACTGCGCGCCACTGAGCACGATCTCGGAGCCGGCGCCGAGCAGGCTGTCGGCGCCGATCCGGTGCATGCGGTCGCCCTCGAAGTCGAAGTCCCAGAACTCGTCGCCGGAGCCCCAGATCGCGACCCGCAGGCGCTCCTCGCGCTCGGCCAGTTCGCGCGTATGCTGCGTCTCGAGTGCCACCTTGCGCCGGCGGCTGGCGATGGTCACGCCCACCAATACCAGCGCCAGCAGCCCATAGAGCAGCTTCATCGGCGCGCTGGCCCACCACGGCGGCGACACCTCGACCTGCAGCTGCAGCACGTTCGGGCTCCAGGCCTGGTCGCGGTTGGTGCCGCGCACCAGCAGCGTGTAGGTGCCCGGGTCGAGGTTGGTGTAGGTGATCTCGCGCCGGGTGCCGTTGGCCACCCAGGCGTCGTCGAAGCCCTCGAGCCGGTACTCGAACTGGTTGCGCGCCGGCGCGGCGTAGTCGAGCGAGGCCACTTCGATCCCGAACACGCGGTCGCGCATCGACAACGGCAGCCGCGCCAGGGCCAGGGGATCGCCGACCAGGCGCCGCACGCCGCCGACCTGCAGCGCGGTCGCCACCACGCGCGGTTGGTAGTCGCTGTCGATGAAGCGCTGCGGGCGGAACAGGTTCAGTCCCAGCGGACCCCCGAACGCGAGTTCGCCGTCGGCCAGGCGCAACGCCGCGGAGCCGTTGAACTCGAGGTCCTGCAGGCCCGATTCGAGCGTGTAATGGGTGAAGCGGCCGCTGGCCCGGTCCAGGCGCGCGACGCCGCGGTTGGTCGACAACCACAACGTGCCCTGCGGCTCCTCGAGGATGCCGTACACCGTCGGGTCGGGCAGCCCGTCGCGGACCAGGAAGCGGGTGAAGCGCGCGCCCCCGGCGTCGAGCGCGTCGAGGCGCGAGAGGCCCGAGTGGGTGCCGAACCAGAGCGTGCCGTCGTCCGACTCGTGGATCGTCCGCACCCGGTTGCCGGCGATCGAATGCCGATCGGAGTCGCTGCGGGGAATGCGACGCATGCGGTCGCTGGCCGGATCGTAGAGGTTGAGGCCGTTGGACGTGCCGATCCAGAGGCGGCCGGCGCGGTCCTCGTGCAGGACGGCGACCGTCGGGTGCCACAGCGTGTCGGCATCGCCCGGGACGCTGGGGTAGCGGGTCCAGCTGCCGTCGGCCGGGCGATGGCGCGCCAGCCCGGCGTCGTTGGTGCCGAACCAGAGGCTGCCGTCGCGGCCGGCGACGATGGCGCGCACCTGCCGGTCGGGCAAGGCGTCGGCGCGCGAAGGGTCGTGGGGTAGCGCTTGCGCGACGCGCGTGGCCGGGGCATAGCGGAACGCGCCGAGGTTGGTCCCGACCCAGAGGTGCTGCGGGTCGGCGACGGTGAGCGCGTACACGCGCATGTCGCGGCCGCGGTCCTCCGGCGGCAGCGCGGCATCGAGCGCCTCGGCGTGGTAGTCGAAGCGGCCGGTGGCGCGATCGTAGCGCTTGAGGCCGTCGCCCTCGGTGCCGATCCACAGTTCGCCCGCCGCGTCCTGCAGCAGGCTGCGCACGTTGTTGGTCTGCGTGTAGCGGCGCGAGGTGTCGTCGTCGACCAGGGTGCGGAAGCGCGCGCCGGCGGGGTCGGTGTGCGAGATGCCCTGCGCGTCGCCCCCCAGCCACAGCTGGCCCGAGCGGTCCAGCGCCAGCACCCGCACCGAGTCCTCCGGCAGGCTGCCCTCGACCCGCGGATCGTGGTGCAGGCGCTCGACCGCGCCGCTGGCCGGATCGAGGATCACGATCCCGTCGCCGAACTGCGCCAGCCACAGCCGCCCGTCGGGCGCCTGGGCCATGCCGTAGACCGACACGGGCGGGCCGTCGTCCGTGGCCGGCCAAAGGCGCTCGACGCGGCGGCCGCGATCGATCCGGTACAGGCCGTCGTCGGTGCCGACGAGGATGCGGTCGCGATCGTCGACCAGCACCGTGCGCGCCGAACCGACCTGTGGATCGGCGACCCGCTCGCCGGCCATGGCATCGACCGCGACTCGGTACAGGCCCTGGCTGGTCGCCGACCACAAGGTGCCGCCGGCATCCACGGCGAAGCCGCGCGCGACGACCGGCCCGTCGGCATCGCCGCGCAGCACCACCGCCGTGCGGCGCGCGCCGTCGGCTTCGAGCAGGGCGAAGCCGTCGCCATCGGCGACCCAGAGCCCGCGACCGGCCTGGTAGTGCAGCGCCGTCACCGGCGCCTGCCGCGCGGATTCCGCGGCGGCGGCGGTCGCCGGCGTCGGCACGAAGTGGCCACCGGTCGTGTCGTAGCGCACGACCCCGGCGCCATCGGTGCCGACCCACAGGACGCCGGCGCCGTCCTGCGCCAGCGCGGTGACGAAGTTGTCCGGCAGGCTGCGCGGGTCGTCGGGATCGTGCTGGAACAGCTCGAAGCGGTAGCCGTCGTGCCGGTGCAGGCCGCCCTGCGTCGCCACCCAGATGAAGCCGGTGCGATCCTGCAGGATGGCGTTGACGGTGTTCTGCGCCAGGTCCTGCCCGGACGGCGCGCGCTCGAAGTAGTAGACGCGCTCCGCCGCCCGCGCGGGCGGCGCAGGGGCGACCAGCGCGGCGGCAAGCACCAGCAGCAACGCGATGTGGCGCGGCGCCGTCCGGGCGTTGCGCATTGTGCGGCGCTGGCGCATGACCCCCCTCATGGGGCCCGCGCCGCCGGGCTGGCGGCGTGCACGCCCCTCGATCCAAGCATAACTTGGCCCCCCGGACCCGGCGAGCGCCCCGCCCGGGCATCCCGCGCGCCCGTCGGGCTGTAGAATGCGGCCGTCCGGAACACACGCACGATGCAAGCCGCCCCCGCCACCCACGCCGAACTCGCCGAGACCCTGTCCGCGCTCAGCCTGGGCCTGTCGGCCTCGGAACTGCACGGATCTTTGACCGGGTTCCTGTGCGCGGGCGGGCTCAGCGCCAGCGGCTCCTGGCTGCAGGACCTGGCCCTGGACGAGGTCGAGGACGCGCTGGGTGACTCGCCGCGGCGCGAGCTGTTCGTGCGCCTGTTCGACGAGTGCGCCGAACTGCTCGATGATCCCGACTACGCCTTCGAGCCGCTGCTGCCCGACGACGAGGCGCCGATCGCGGAGCGCGCCGGCGCGCTGGTGGAGTGGTGCCGGGGTTTCCTCGGCGGCCTGGGCCTGTCCGGCTCGCTGGCGCACGAGGGCCTGGCCGGTGATGCCGGCGAGGTGCTGACCGACCTCGGCCGCATCGCCGCCACCAGCTTCGACACCGGCGAGGCCGAAGACGACGAGGACGCCTACTCCGAAGTCGTGGAGTACGTGCGCGTCGGCGTCCTGCTGCTGCACGGCGAACTGGCCCGCGCACCGCGCGCCGCCACCCGCCACTCGCCGCGGCGACCTTGCCCCTGTGGGAGCGGCTTCAGCCGGGTTCTGCGAGGCGCTGCGCGAGTCGCGGCTGAAGCCGCTCCCACAAGCAACGCCGGATCCCGAGGGTCCGGGAATGAGGTCGGCGGTCGCTCCGGGAAGCGGTGGGCGAGCCCGGGCCGATGCCGCCCCCACGCCGCGGGGTTCGTTTCGCGCGCCGCCGGCCGCTATGCTTCCGTGGTCGGTGCAGACACCCGGGACGCCGTGATCACAGCCGCAGAATTCGCCCGCCGCCGCCGCCAGCTCATGCGCATGACCGGGCGCGACGCGATCGTCATCGTGGCCGCCGCGCCCGAGCGCATCCGCAACAACGATGCCCACTACCCCTACCGGCAGGACTCCGACTTCCACTACCTCACCGGCTTCCCGGAGCCCGGCGCGGTGCTGGCGCTGATCCCGGGCCGCGAGCACGGCGAGTGCATCCTGTTCTGCCGCGAACGCGATCCCGAGCGCGAGCGCTGGGACGGCCCGCGCGCCGGCCAGGACGGCGCCATCGCGCGCCACGGCATGGACGACGCCTTCCCGATCGACGACATCGACGACATCCTGCCCGGGATGATCGAGGGCCGCTCGCGCGTCTACTACCACTTCGGCCGCGATCCCGAGTTCGACCTCAAGCTGATGGGCTGGGTCAACCGCGTGCGCAGCGAGGTGCGGCGCGGCGCGCGGCCGCCGCACGAGTTCGTGGCGCTGGGCCACGCGCTGCACGACCTGCGCCTGTACAAGTCCAGGGCCGAGCTGCGGGTGATGCGCAAGGCCGCGGCCATCGCCGCCGCCGCGCACGTGCGCGCGATGCGCGCCGCGCGCCCCGGTTCCACCGAGGCGGCGGTCGAGGCCGAACTTCTGCACGCCTTCCGCAGCGGGCATGCGGTGCCGGCGTACGAGCCCATCGTCGGCAGCGGCGCCAACGCCTGCGTGCTGCATTACCGCGCCAACAACGCCCCGCTGCGCGACGGCGACCTGCTGCTGGTCGACGCCGGCGCCGAGTTCGAGTGCTACGCCAGCGACATCACCCGCACCTTCCCGGTCAACGGGCGCTTCAGTCCCGAGCAGCGCGCGCTGTACGAGGTGGTGCTCGAGGCCCAGCACGCGGCGATCGACGAGATCCGCCCCGGCCGCGCCTGGAGCGCGCCGCACGACGCCGCGGTGCGCGCCATCACGCGCGGCCTGATCCGCCTCGGCATCCTCAAGGGCGGGCTGGAGTCGAACCTCAAGTCCGAGGCCTACAAGGCCTACTTCATGCACAAGACCGGCCACTGGCTCGGCCTGGACGTGCACGACGTCGGCGACTACCGCGTCGACGGCGAGCCGCGCGAACTCGAGCCCGGCATGGTCATGACGGTGGAACCGGGCCTGTACGTCGCGCCCGACGCGCGCGGCGTGGACAAGCGCTGGCGCGGCATCGGCATCCGCATCGAGGACGACGTGGTGTGCACGGCC
>CAZTNB010000043.1:18765-20325 GCA_964614825.1 uncultured Gammaproteobacteria bacterium | reverse complement strand
TGCGGCGCGATCTCGGCCCGGTAGTGGTGCTGGTGGTCCATCTGCAGTTTCTGCTCCGGCAGCAGTTCGGGCCAGAACATCGATTGCGTGACCAGCGATTCGGCCGTGCCGCCGGCCACGCGCGCGGCCTGGATCGAGCAGCGGTCGGGGTAGTTGCCCTTGAAGTGCGCGGTGTCGACCTCGATCGCGGCGATCGTGCCAGGCCGCGCCAGCGCGATCACGCACCAGTCGTGCCCGGGCTCGCGCCGGCGCCGGGTTTCCCAGCCGTCGCCCATGTGGGCGCCGCGCCCGGGCAGCAGCAGGTTCGAGGCGAGGCCGAAATGCTCGTTGTTGGCCGCGACCACCGTGCCGCCGCTGAGCGCGGCGGCGAGGTCGACCAGGCCGTCGGCGTCGACCGCGCTGGAATCGAAGGTCGGCGTGGCGTAGACGCGCAGGCGGGCGAGGCCGCCGTCGGGATAGAGGTTCACGCGCACGTGGGTGCAGGGCGCGGCCAGCTCGATCGGGAAGTAGTGGTGGCGGTTGCCGCCCAGGTTCACCGCCGGCAGCAGCGGGAACCACACCGCGCCGGCGTCGGGATCGCCGCTGGCGAGGTGGCAGGCCTCGATCGACGCCGACGGCGGGTAGTTGCCGGTGAAATGGCTGGTGTCGAGGTCCACGCCGTGGATGCGCCCGGGCCGCGCCAGCCGCACCACGCACCAGTCGTGGCCGGGCCCGCGCTTGCGCCGGCTCTCCCAGCCGTCCATCCACTTGCCGTTGGCGTCGTACTTGCCGGGGATGAACCGCGCCGGCTCCGGATCGAGCATGCGCTCCTTGGCGGCGAAGAACTCGTCGCTGGCGGCCAGCGCCTCGGCGCCGAGGCGCGCGTCGGCCAGGTTGACGTGGCGGCGGGTGAAGTCCGGGGCTTCGGGGTCGATGGGGGGCAAAGCCATGGTTCTGGAGTCCGCGTGGGGTTGCGTGCCGGGCGCGGCTCAGGGGGCGGCCGTTGCCGGCCGGCCCATCATATCGGCCAACCGGAACCCGGCGATGCGCTCGATCTGGCGCAGCGCCTCGAGCATCTCGGCCTGGCGCGCGTTGGGCAGGCGCGCCGCCAGGTCGGCGAGGATGCTGGCGCGGGTATGGCCGCGCACGGCGAGGATGTAGGGAAAGCCGAAGCGCGCCTGGTACCGGGCATTGAGCTCGGTCAGGCGCAGGTACTCCTCCGGACTGCACTGGTCGAGGCCGGCGCCGCGCTGCTCGCGCGCGGAATCGGCGCTGAGTTCGCCGGCGATCGCCGCCTTGCCGGCGAGTTGCGGATGGGCGCGGATCAGGTTGAGCTGCGCCGCCGGCCCGGCCTGCCGCACCACCTCGCACATCGCCGCGTGCAGGGCCTCGACGCTGGCGTAGGGCCGCTGCGGCCACGCGCGCTCCGCCACCCAGGGCGAGTGCTCGAACACCGCGCCCAGCGCGCGGGTGAAGGACTCGCCGTCCATGGCGTTGAGCTGGTCCAGGGTCATGCGGCGGCGCCGGGTCCGGACATGGCGGGCGATTGTAGGCAAGTGCGGCGCGCGCGTCGCCGGCGGC
>CAZTNB010000043.1:0-18665 GCA_964614825.1 uncultured Gammaproteobacteria bacterium | reverse complement strand
GTGTTCAGCGTCGGCGCGACCGCCACTGCGCGCGGCTCTGGCCCCAGGCCTCGCAGGGCTCGCCCTCGAACGGCGGCGGCAGGCGCACCGGGCCGCGCAGGGTCGAGCCCAGTCGCCGCGCCACGCGCTGCGAATTCGTGTTGGCGGGGTCGATGCAGTGGATGACCTCGTCCCAGCCCAGCACGTCGAAGGCGTAGTCGATCGCGGCGCGGGCGCCTTCGGTGGCGTAGCCCTTGCCCCAGGCGTCGCGATGCAGGGTCCAGCCCACCTCCGTGCCGGGCCAGCCCTCGGGGCGCCAGGGACCCAGGCGCCCGACCCAGCGCCCGCTGGCCTTCTCGATCACCGAGAACATGGCGACACCGGTAAGGCTCCACATGCCGACCATCGCGGCGAAGCTGCGCCAGGCCACGGCCCGCGCCTGCAGGCCGCCGATGTAGCGGGTGACTTCGGCGTCGGCCGCCAGTTCGGCCCAACGCTCGAAATCGGCGAGCGCGGGCGGGCGCAGGAGCAGGCGCGGGGTTTCCAGCACGGGCGACTCGAGGCGCACGCGGGGCCGGCCCGGTGCCTCAGGCCGGATGGCGCGCACGCCAGTGGCGCGCGATGTCGATGCGGCGGCAGATCCACACGCGCTCGTGCCGCGCCACGTGGTCGAGGAAGCGCTGCAGGGCGATGAAGCGGCCCGGGCGCCCGAGCAGGCGGCCGTGCATGCCCACCGACATCATGCGCGGCGTGTCCGCGCCCTCGGCGTAGAGCACGTCGAAGCTGTCGCGCAGGTAGTCGTGAAAGTGCTGCGCGGTATTGAAGCCCTGCGGCGTCGCGAAGCGCATGTCGTTGGCGTCGAGCGTGTACGGCACCACCAGGTGCCGGCGCGTGCTGCCGTCGGCGAGCGCCACGTCGGTCCAGAACGGCAGCTCGTCGCCGTAGTAGTCGCTGTCGTACTCGAAGCCGCCGTGCTCCACCACCAGGCGGCGCGTGTTGGGGCTGTCGCGGCCGGTGTACCAGCCCAGCGGCGCGGCGCCGGTGAGCTCGCGGTGCACGGCCACCGCGCGCGCCATGTGCTCGCGCTCGGTCGCCTCGGCGACGCCCTGGTAGTGGATCCAGCGCCAGCCATGCGAGGCGATCTCGTGGCCAAGGTCGATGCAGGCGCGGGTGAGCTCCGGATTGCGCTGCATCGCCATCGCCACGCCGAACACCGTCAACGGCAACCCGCGGCGCTCGAACTCGCGCAGGATGCGCCAGGCGCCGACCCGGGTGCCGTACTCGTACACCGACTCCATGCTCAGGTGCCGCGCGGGATAGCTCGCGGCGCCGACCAGCTCGGACAGGAACTGTTCGCTGCCGGCATCGCCGTGCAACACGCAGTTCTCGCCGCCCTCCTCCAGGTTGAGCACGAACTGCAGGGCCACGCGCGCGCCGCCGGGCCAGTCGGCGTGCGGCGGGTGGCGGCCGTAGCCTTCGAGATCGCGCGGATAGCCGGGCGTGGCGGGCATGCCGGAAGTCTAGCGCGGCGCCCGCCGGGCCCGGCCGGGCGGGGCCTGTAATAGTCGTCGCTCCATCCCGTAACGGTGCTTGGACCCGGGAGGCACCAGGCATGGCACGCGGATGGGCGACAACGATGGCGGCAGGACTGGCGCTCTGGTGCGGCATGGCGCCGCTGCGGGCCGCGGTCTACACCGTGGGCAATCCGGTGGGCGCCGGGGCCTGCAGTTGCGGCACCCTGCAGTGCGCCTTCGACGTCGCGCGCAACAACCCCGGCGCGGACGAAGTACGGATCACGCGCACCCTGACCTACAACGACACCAACGCCGTGATCGAGGTCCGCACCGGCGACACCCTGCTGGTGACCGGCGCCTACGCCACCTGCGCCCAGGCCGCGCCCGACACGGCCTTCACCGAGCTCAGCGGCGCGGGCGGCGCGGCGGAGCCGGTGCTGCGGATCACGGTCCAGTCCGGCGCCAGCGCGCTGCTGCGCCAGTTGCGCCTCACCGGCGGCGACCATACGCGCAATCCGCCGCAGGTCGGCCTGGGCGGTGCGATCCACCTCACGGGAGCCGGCGTACTCACGCTCGAGGACAGCATCATCTCGAACAACCGCGCCGACGCCGGCGGCGGCATCGCCGCGATCGGCAGCAGCTTCTCCGCCGGCCTGCACCTGGGCCGGAACGTGCAGGTGAGCAACAACACCGCGCGCTACAACGGGGGCGGCATCGCCCTCGACGGATTCGACCTCGAGATGCTGGTGGCGGGCAGCGTGATCGCCTTCAACACCGCGGAGGGCGTGCTGGCCGGCACCGGCTACGGCGGCGGGCTGGTGGTCAGCGGCGGCACGCGCTACACGGAGGCCACGATCGGCGTGGGCCAGGGCAGCCTCGGCGCGTTGTACGGCAACCAGGCCAGGTATGGCGGCGGCGCGGCGATGCTCGCCGGCGACATCGATGGTGGCGGCGCGGCGTTGAAGGTTGCCAACACCGACCCTGCGCAGCCCGCGGCCGTGATCAGCAACTTCGCCTCGGTGCGCGGCGGCGGTGTGTACATGCGCGCGGGCCCCGACAGTTCCTTCGGCGAGCCCCAGGCGGCCAGTGCCACGATCACCGGGGGCGCGTACTTCCGCGACAACGCGGCCCCGGCGGGCGCGGCCGCCTACGCCGATGCGCAGGACGGGCGCGGCGGCTTCTTCCGCATGAGCGGTGGGTCGATCCGCGCCAACACCGCCTCCGACGAGAACGGCATGCCCACCGACGGCGCGATCGTGCAGGTGGATCCGATGCCGACCAACGGCAACAGCGACAACCTGAGCCTGAGCAACGTCGTGCTGCACGAAAACGATGGTGGCCCGCTGCTGCGGCATGGCGGCGAGGCGCGCCTCGACCAGCTGCTGGTGGTCGGCAACACCAGTCGCGGGCGGCTGTTGCAGGCCGTCGGCGGCAGCGGCCACACGCGCATCTATCGCAGCTCGATCGCGGACAACACGATCACGGCCAACGAGGTCTTCGACAGTTCGAAGGAGTTACTGCTGCGGGGCTCGATCGTGCACCAGCCCGGCAAGGTCACGCTGCGCCAGACCGGCGGGACCCGCCTGGCCGAGTACGTGGTCGCGAGCGAAGTCGCGTCGCTGACCGACTTCATCACCGGCCTGGTGCAGCTGGCCGATCCCTTGTTCGTCGATCCCGTGGTCGGCGACTACCAGCTGCAGGCGGCATCGCCGGCGGTCGATTTCGCCCCGGCCTCGGGCGGCACCGACCTTGCGAACGCCCCGCGCTCGGTCGACCTCGCGGTGGTCAGCGACCAGGGCGAGGGATGGATCACCGACCTCGGTCCCTATGAGCGCCAGGCCCTGTTGCCGCTGGTCCGGAACGCCAACTTCGGCGCCGCACGCATGGCGCTGTGGTCCTCGCCCAGTGCCGGGATCTGGGTCAGCGACAGCGCGCAGAACGATGGTACCGGCGCGGTCTACGTGCGCCAGACCGCGGCGCCCGGCGGCCGCGCCCTCGGCCCCACGCAATGCGTGCGCCTGCCCGGTCCCGGCAACTACTCGCTGTCGGGCTGGGGCAAGGAACCGAGCTCGGGCATGACCGACGCCGACTACCCGCGCCTGGAGTGGCGCCTGTTCCCGAACTCCGGGACCTGCCAGGGCAGCCCGAGCGCGGTGGGCGGCATTGCGTTGCCCAGCGGCAACGGCTGGGCACAGCTGGCCGTGCCGACCTCGTTCGAGCTGCCCGCGGCGCAGTTCGCCGGCAACGCGGCGGTGGAGGTCGCGCTGGTGGCGGTCGACTTCAACGCCTCGGGCACCAACCTGGTCGATGCCTACTTCGACACCATCGTGCTCGACTACGCCGGCAGCGGCAACCTGGCGCCGGTGGTGACCACGCAGCTGCTCAACCGCACCGATGCCGAGGGCGCGACCGTCAGCCAGGCCACCGCGCCCAACTTCAGCGATCCCAACGGCGACGCGCTCACGTACAGCGCCACCGGCCTGCCGCCCGGTCTCGCGATCTCGCCCGTCACCGGCGTGGTCGACGGCACGCTCGGTTTCGACAGCGCGGGCAGCTACACGGTGCTGGTCCGCGCCACCGACCCGGCGGGCGCCTCGGTGGCGCAGGCCTTCGCCTGGGAGGTGACCGACACGCCGCAGGGCGACGCGCTGTTCCAGGACGGCTTCGAATAGCCCTGCCGGGGGAGGCCAGACACGGGCCGGCCTTGCGCACGGCGCGGGCGGCCCCATCTTTGCGCGAACGGGCGCCCGCTTGGCGGGTGCCTTTGCCCGTGATCGAGGAACGCCGCCATGCCGGAACGCAAGATCCCTTCCCCCGCGCGCGCCACCGCCAGCGCCAATGGACCGGTTGCCGAACTCGGCGCCGGCGCCACGTCCCTGCTGCAGGAAGGCGTCGACCGCGTGGTCGATGCCGGACGCGCCGGCCTGGCTTCGGTGCGCGAGTTCGGCGCCGACATCGGCCTCAAGGATGCCGAGGACGTGCGCCTCGCGGCGCGCGGCGCCGCCAAGCTCGGCTGGGAATGGATCCGCGCCAATCCGCTCAAGTCGGCCGCCGCGGCCGGCGCCGTGGTGGCGTGGCTGTTCCTGCGCTCGCGGCGCTGAGCGCCGCGGGCGCCTGATCGCGCGGGTCGCGACGTCGCGCTTGCGGCGGGCGCGCCCGCGTCCTTACGCTGCAGGGCCGGAGGTGGACCCCATGGACCCGAGCACGCTCAAGTCGCAGTGGCCGCAGTGGCGCGCCACGTTGCAGCAGCGCTTCGACCAGCTCGACGCCGCCGACCTCGCGGCGATCGGCGGCGAGTCCAGCCTGCTGGTCGAAACCCTGCAGCGCCGCTACGGCTGGGATCGCGCCCGCGCCGAGCAGGAACTGGCGGCGGCGCTGGATGCGGCGCCCGCCGCGGCGCCCGCGGTGCCGCTGGGCGAACAGGCGCGCGTGACGCTGGGGCCGGCCGCGGCCAAGCTGCGCGAGGGATTGAGCGAACTCGGGCAGGGCCTGCGCGCGCTGGCGGGCGAGGCGGCGCACCAGGCCGGCGACACGGCGCGCGCGCGCGGCGAGCAGGTGGCCGAGGTCGCGGCACAGGCGCAGGCACGCGCCCACGACGCGCTGGCCGGCGCCGGCGACGCGGCGCAGCACCTCCTGCAGTCGACCGAGAAGTTCGTGCGCGAGCGGCCCTTCACCGCCGTCGGCATCGCCTTCCTCGCCGGTTGGCTGCTGCTCGGCCGGCGCTGAGCCGCGACGCTCAGTAGCCGTCGCCGACGTCCCCCCGCGGCGGCGGCGCGCCGCCGCCGGCGTTCGATGGCGGATCCGGCGCCCGCGCGGGTGCCGCGGTGGCCTGCATCCAGTACGCCGGGATCGCCAGCGCCGCGCGCTGCCACAACGGCCGCAGCGCCGACAGCAGGCGCAGGGTCTCGCGCCGCGGCAGGGCCCGGCCGAACACGCGCCCCGCGACCGCGCCGGCGGCGAGCCCGCCCAGCAGCACGCCCCACCATGGCAGCCGCCGCAGGCGCTCGCCCCAGCGCTCGCGCCGGGCCCGCAGGACCTCGAGGCTGTGCTCGGCGGCAGCGCGCGCCTGCGCCACCCGCGCGAGCGCATCGGGCCGCGGCGGCGCGCTCATGGCGGCGGTCCGTCGGCGGGCCTGTCGCCGCGCCGCTGCACCAGCTCGTCGACGAAGGCTCGCGTGTGGGTGAAGCCGACGCGCGCGCGCCACTGCGCGCGCAAGCGCCCCATCAGCAGCGCCAGACCGATCTGCAGCGCGGCCAGCGCCAGCAGCGCCGGGACCCAGCCGCCGAGCCAGGCCCGCAGCTGGAAGGCCAGCGCCAGCAGCAGCGCGATGAAGGCGCCGCCCAGCAGCAGCCCGGCCAGCACGCCATAGGCGGTGGCGCGGGCGAGCGCATCGACGCTCAGCGCGGCCTCGGCGCGCAGCAGGCGCGCGCCTGCACCGGCCAGGTCCGCCACGGCCTTGAGGTCGGCCATGGACACGGCGGGCTCGGGCGGCGGGGCCTGCGGTCCGGGCGATGCCTGCGGGTCGGGCGGGGGCGCGGCGCCGGCGGGGGTCTCGTTCTCGGCCATGAGCGGCCAGCCTAAGGCGCGGCGGGCGCGACGGCCAGTGGATCGTGCGGGAGCTGCCGGGCGGCGGCTGGGGCGCCATGGCGGTTCTTCGAGTCGCGACCGAAGCCGCTCCGGCACGCCGGAGCGCACGGGGCGGGGCTCCCAACTTCCAGCAGGGTCCCGCATGATGCGCAGCCGCCACAATCGCGCCTTTGTCCCGGAGTGCCGTCCATGCATGCAGGCCTGATCGCCGCCGCCCTTGCCCTGGCGTCCGTCGCCGCCACCGCCACCGCGGCCGACACCGACACGCGCCTGCTGCGCTTCGCCGATGTCTCGCGCACGCACATCGTCTTCGTCTACGCCGGGGACCTGTACCTCGTCGGCCGCGACGGCGGCACCGCGCAGCGCCTGACCGCGCACGAGGGCCTCGAGCTCTATCCCAAGTTCTCGCCGGACGGGACCTGGATCGCGTTCAGCGCCGAGTACTCGGGCACGCGCCAGGTGCATGTGATGCCGGCCGCCGGCGGCACCCCGCGCCAACTCACCTACTACAGCGACGTCGGCCCGATGCCGGTGCGCGGTGGCACCGACTACCGGGTGCTGGACTGGACCCCGGACGGCAAGCAGGTGCTGGTGCGCGCCAACCGCGTGCCCTTCGACGAGCGCGGCGGGCGCCCGTACCTGGTGCCGGTGGACGGCGGCATCGAGACCCCGCTGGCGATCCCCGAGTCGGGCGCCGGCAGCCTCTCGCCCGACGGCACCGAGTTCGCCTACACGCCGATCGACCGCGACTTCCGCAGCTGGAAGCGCTACCGCGGCGGCCGCGCGCAGGACGTGTGGGTGTACGACCTCGCGCGCAACGCCTCGCGCCGCCTCACCGATTTCGGCGGCAGCGACCACCAGCCGGCCTGGGTCGGCGACACGATCTACTTCGCCTCCGACCGCACGCCCACGCTCAACCTGTATGCGATCGCGCCGCAGGGCGGCACCGCGCGCGCCATCACCACGTTCGACGACTTCGACGTGCTGTGGCCCTCGGGCGGTCCCGACGCGGTGGTGTTCGAGCAGGGCGGCTGGATCTGGCGTTACGACGTCGGCGCCGCCGCCGCGGTGAAGGTGCCGATCCGGGTGCCGGCCGAGGCGGCGTACACGCTGCCTGCGTGGAAGAACGTCAGTGCGCAGATCGAATCCTTCAGCCTCGCGCCCGGCGGCGAGCGCGCGGTGTTCGGCGCGCGCGGCGAGATCTGGACCGTGCCGGCCAAGGACGGTCCCATCCGCAACCTCAGCCACACGCCCGCGGCGCGCGAGATCAGCGTGGCCTGGTCGCCCGACGCGCGCTGGATCGCGTACCTCTCCGACGCCAGCGGCGAGTACGAGATCTACGTGCGCGCCGCCGATGGCAGCGGCGAACCGCGCCGCATCACCACCGACGGCGACGTGTGGCGCTTCGGCCCGGCGTGGTCGCCGGACTCGAAGAAGCTCGCGTATGCCGACAAGAAGGTGCGGCTGCGCTGGGTCGAGGTCGACAGCGGCCGCACGCATGAAGTCGACAGCTCGACCTGGGACGACATCACCGAGTACGCGTGGTCGCCCGACAGCCAGTGGCTGGCCTATACCAAGACCAACGCCAGCCGCCTGCAGTCGATCTGGATCCACGGCCTCGCCGACGGCCGCAACCACCAGCTCACCACCGACGCGGCCAACGACTTCAGCCCGGCCTTCGATCCGCGCGGCCGTTACCTGTACTTCCTCTCCAACCGCGACTACGGCGGCCTGACCTTCAGCGCCTACGAGCAGAACTACCTCTACACCAACGCCACCCGGGTGTATGCCGCGACGCTGGCCAGCGACGGGCCGGCGCTGAACCGACCGCGCAGCGACGAGGCCATGGCGCCGGGCACGGGCGCCGGTGGCGCGCAGGACGGCAAGGGCAAGGGCGCGGGCAACGGCGGCGCGCCGAAGCCGACCCGCGTCGACCCGGCCGGCTTCGCCGACCGCGTGCTGGCGCTGGACCTGCCGGCCGGGCAGTACCAGTTCCTCTCCGCCAACGGCGGCGGCGTGTTCGTGGCCGCGGGCAACCCGCAGCAGGGCCCGCTGACCCTCAAGTACTACGACCTCGAGTCGCGCAAGGCCGAGGACGTGGCCGGCGGCGTGACCGGATACGCGCTGTCGGAGGACGGCAGCAAGCTGCTGCTGCGCACCGGTTCCGACTACGCCATCGTCGACGCCAAGCCGGGCCAGGAGCCGGGCAAGGCCAAGCTCGACCTCGCGACGATGGAGATGCGCGTCGACCCCAGGGTGGAGTGGCAGCAGCAGTACGTCGACGCCTGGCGCATCCTGCGCGACTGGTTCTACGACCCCGGCCTGCACGGCGGCATCGAGCGCTGGAACGCGGTGCGCGCGCGCTACCAGGCGCTGGTGCCTTACCTCGCCCACCGCGCCGACCTCGACTACGTGCTGCACGAGATCGCCGGCGAGGCCAACGCCGGCCACGTCTACGTGCAGCAGGGCGACTCGCCCACGGTGGCGCGCAAGCCCGGCGGCTTCCTCGGCGCCGAGTTCGCCGCCGATGCCAGCGGCTACTTCCGCATCGCGCGGATCTTCCGCGGCCAGAACTGGGACGCGGCCAACCGCTCGCCGCTGACCGAGCCGGGCGTGGACGTGCGCGAGGGCGAGTACCTGCTCGCGGTCGACGGCGTGGACGCGCGCAGCGTGCGCAACCCCTGGGCGCTGACCGAGAACAAGGCCGACCGCGTGGTCGAGCTGCGGGTCAACTCGCGGCCCAGCGCGGACGGCGCGCGGCTGGTGCGGGTGCGCACCATCGCCAGCGAGCGCAGCCTGCGCTACCTCGACTGGGTGGCCTCGCGCCGCGCGCTGGTGGACCGGCTCTCGGGCGGCCGCATCGGCTACCTGCACCTGCCCAACACCGCGGTCGAAGGCAACCGCGAGCTCAACCGGGATTTCCCGGCGGTCGCGCACAAGGACGCGCTGATCATCGACGATCGCTACAACGGCGGCGGCTTCATCCCCGACCGCATGGTCGAGATCCTGGCGCGCACGCCGCTCAACTACTGGAAGCGGCGCGGCCTCGAACCGCAGGCCACGCCGGCGCTCAGCCACCGCGGGCCCAAGGCGATGCTGATCAACGGCTACTCCAGCTCCGGCGGCGACGCCCTGCCCTACTACTTCCGCAAGCTCAAGCTGGGACCCCTGATCGGCACCCGCACCTGGGGCGGCCTGATCGGCATCTCCGGCAACCCGGCGCTGGCCGACAACGGCATCGTGCTGGCGGCCACCTTCCGCTTCATGGACACCGACAACCGCTGGGCGGTCGAGAACGAGGGCGTGGCGCCGGACGTCGAGGTGCTGGACCTGCCCGAGCTGGTCGCCGCGGGGCGCGATCCCTCGATCGAGAAGGCGGTCGAGATGCTGCTGGCCGAACTGGCCGCGAACCCCTTGCCGCCGATCGCGGCGCCGCCGGCGCCGACGCGCTTCGGGGAGGACGACTAGCTCGCGGCAAGGAGGTGCCGAGGCAGCGGCCTGGCTCGGTAGCGCGAGGCAAGTCGCGGCTGCAGCCGCGACCTGCCGATGAGTGTTCGCGGCGCGAGCCGTTTCCGCCGGAGGCCATCCGATGAAGTGCTGGATCTACCGCAGCGGCACCCGCCCGGGCACCTACGTCTACCTGCGCGAGCGCGACGCCTTCGGCCTGCTGCCGGCGGCGCTGGGCGGCGCGCTCGGGGCACTGGCGTTCGTGATGGAGCTCGAACTCACGCCGGAGCGGCGCCTGGCGCAGGCCGATGCGCGCGTGGTGCTGGACAACCTGGCCGGCGCCGGCTTCCACGTGCAGTTCCCGCCGGACGAGTCGCCGGCCTTGCGCGGGCATTGAGGCGACGCGGCGCCGGCGCATTCAGCCGCGGGCGCGGCGCGGCGCTTATACTCGCGCCCCATGTCAGTCCGTTTCAGCCGCTTCGCCGGCCTGCTCGCCCGGCTGCGGTTCTTCGTTCCGGCGCTGGCCCTGATCGCGCTGGCGGCCTGGATCGATCATCCGGCGGCGCTGCTGCCGCTGCTGCTGGCGCAGCCGCTGTACCTCGCTGCGGTGGTCAGCGCCTCCGGCTACCTGCTCGACGCCGATTTCGCGCAGCTGGCGCTGCGGCGCGGCACCACCCATGCCGTGCTGCTGCTGGCCTACGCCGGCTTCGTCGCCCTGGTGGTCGGCACGCCCACGGTGCGACTCGGCGCCGAGCCGACCGCGCTCAACGCCACCCTGCTGTCGCTGGGGATCGCGCTGGCGCTGGGCGCGCTGTGGCGCCTGTGGCCCGCCTTCGGCCTCGCCTTCCTGTGGGACGACGCCTATCCGCCCGAGGCCGGGCGCTCGTGGATCGTGGGCGCGATCGCGCGCTCGATCGCCTTCGCGCGCCACCTCACCGGCGAGCGCGACGTCTACTTCGGCTCCGGCCTGCCGGTGGCGCTGGGACTCATGGCCGTGGTCGCGGGCGCGCTCAGCCTCGCCGGGCTGGCCGGCGCGGTGCCGTCGGAGCTGCGCCTTTCGGCGCTGTGGCTGTACGCGCTGGTGCTGTGCCCGCTGGTGCACCTGCTGGTGGCCCAGCGCACCGAGCGCCTGCTGCTGGAGGCCGCGCGCGAGGAGGATCCGGCGGCGGCGGCGGAAGCGGCCGCCGAGGCGCCGCCGATCGCGCTCAAGCCGGCCGACACCGCGACCCGCAACGCGCAGGTGCTGGCCGCCGCGGCCGCCGGCCAGGTCGACCTGGCGCTGGCGCTGCTGGCCAACGGCGCCGAGGCCGGCGCGCAGCCGGGGCCGCACGACCGCGACCAGCGCTCGCTCGCGATCATCGCCGCGACCTGCCCCGACCTGCGCCTCCTGCGCGCGCTGATCGCGCGCGGCGTCGACCTCAATCGCGCCGTCGCGGGGCTTACGCCGCTCATCGCCGCCACCCGCGACAGCTACCAGGGCCGCAGCGAGACGGTGATGACCCTGATCACCAACGGCGCCGATCCGCGCCGCGCCGACGCCGAGGGCCGCACGCCGCTGCACTACGCCGCGCTGTCGTGCGAGGCCACGGTGGCGGCGGTGCTGGTCGACGCCGGCGCCGATCCCGATGCGGTGAGCCGCGAGGGCCTGACCCCGCTCGGCACCGCGTGCGCGGCCGGCAACGAAACCCTGGTCCGCTTCCTGCTCGAGCGCGGGGCCCGGCCCGACGTGGCCCGCGCGCAGCCGGCGCTGATCGCCGCCGCCAGCGGGCCCGACGACCTGCCCGGCCTGGTCAAGCTGCTGCTGCGCCATCGCGCCGATGCCGGCGCGCGCGACGCGCTGGGCCGCAGCGCCGTGCACGCGGCGGCGCTGCACAACCACGCCGAGATGCTCGACGCCCTGCTCGCCGCCGGCGCCGCCGCCGACGAGCGCGACGCCAACGGCGTCACCGCGCTGATGGACGCGGCGCGCAGCGGCGCCAACCGCGCCCTGCAGCGGCTGATGTTCCGCAAACCGGCGCCGGACCCGGTCGATCCCGCGGGCCGCAACGCGCTGGTGATCGCGTGCCAGTCGCGGCAGGCGAACGAGGAAACCGTGCGCCTGCTGCTGGCCCTGGGCGTGGACCCGGCCGTGCCCACGCGCGACGGCCGGCGCGCGGTCGACTACGCGGTGGCTGGCGGGCGCTGGCCGCTGGTGCGGCTGCTCGATCCCGACTACCCATTGCCCGAATCGCTGCGCGATGCGGCCGACGCGCCCGGCACCGGCAGCGCGCCCGACCGCATCGCGCTGCTGCGCTCGGCCCTGCGCCACGGCCGCGAAGGCATGGCCGCGGAGCTGCTGCTGGCCGAGCCGGCGCCCGCGCCAGCGGCGCTGGCGGCGCTGGCGGCCGAGTTCGCGCGCGCCGATGCGGCCCAGCCGCTGCGCTGGCTGCTCGACCATGCGGTGCCGGCCGAGGCCGTGGACGCCGAGGGCACGCGCCTGCTGGATGCGGCGCTGGCGCAGCGACCGCTGCCGCGCGCGGCGATCGAACGCCTGCTCGAGGCGGGCGCGGTCGCGGGCGGCGTGCGCATCGCGGCCCTGCTCGAGGCCGCGGCCGCGGAGCCGGCCGAGCGCGAGGCCTGCGCGCGGGTCGCGCTCGAACTGCTGGGACGCGGCGCCGACGCCAGCGCGCGCGGTGCGCATGGCCGCGGCAGCGTGCATGGCGCGGTCGAGCTCGGCGTGCCGGCGCTGCTGGACGAACTGCTGGCGCGCGGCGGCGATCCGAACGCGGCCGACGGCCGCGGGCGCACCGCGTTGCATGCGCTGGCGGCCTGGCCCGACGCGCGCGCGCTGCCGCTGGCGCGCGCGCTGCTCGCCGCCGGCGCCGATCCCGAGCGTGCCGCGGCCGATGGCCAGACCCCGCTGGGCGCCGCGCTCGCCGCCGGGCGCAGCGGCCTGGCGCGATGGCTGTCGTGGAACACCGGCTTCCGCCATCCGGCGCGCGCGCTGCGCGGCGCCGACCTCGCCGCCGCCGCCGCCTGCGGCGACGGCGTCGCGACCGAGCGCCTGCTGGAACTGGGCCTGGCGCTGGACGCGCGCGACGCGCAGGGCTGCACCGCGCTGCTGCGCGCCTGCGGCGGCGGCCACATCGAGCTGGCCGCGCAGCTGCTGGCGCGCGGCGCCGACCCCGCGGTCGCCGCCGCGACCGGCGCCACCTGCCTCTCGGCCGCGGTGAGCGGTCGGCGCGAGGCCATCGTGACCCGCCTGCTCGACGCCGGCGTCGACGTCGACCAGCGCCTGCCCGGCGGCAGCACGCCGCTGATGGTGGCCGCGGCGCTGGGCCTGCCCGAGATCGCGCGCGCGCTGCTGCAGCGGGGCGCCGCGCCGCTGGCGGTGGACGCGCAGGGCACCGGGCCGCTGCATGCCGCCGCCCAGTACGCCTTCGGCGCCACCGACAGCGAGCGCTGCCGGCGCCTGCTCGAGGTGCTGCTCGATGCCGGCTGCCCGGTCGACGCGCGCAATGCACAGGGCCAGACCCCGTTGCTGCTGCTGCTGGGGGCGCGCGCACAGGCCGCCACCCCGGCGCCGCAGCGCGCCCTGGCCGAGCTGGCGCAGCTCCTGATCGCGCGCGGCGCCGAGGTCGACGCGCAGGACGAGCGCGGGGTCTCGTGCCTGCATGCGGCGACCATGCACGGCGAGCTCGGCGCCTGCGCCGTGCTGCTGCGCTCCGGCGCCGACCGCGGCCGGCGCGACCGCCTGGGCCGGGACGCCTACGACGTGGCCCTGATGCTCGGCTACGCCGACGTGGCGGGCGAACTGCGCCGCGCCCGCGCCGGCTGAGGCCGCCGCGCCACCTCCGCGGGCGGCGCGGGTTAAACTCGGCGCCCGTCGAGTCCCTGCCGATCCGCCCCATGGCCGCCGAGCTGTCCGTCGTCATCCCCTGCTACAACGAGGCGCGCACCCTGCGCCGCATCCTCGAGG
This sequence comes from uncultured Gammaproteobacteria bacterium, assembly GCA_964614825.1. Lineage (GTDB taxonomy): Bacteria > Pseudomonadota > Gammaproteobacteria > Xanthomonadales > Ahniellaceae > JAGOEZ01. The sequence goes on along the minus strand of CAZTNB010000043.1, from coordinate 5,180 downwards.
CGGTGCGCGCCAGCGGCGTGGAGTCGCTGGAGATCATCGTCGTCGACGATGCCTCCACCGACGGCAGCGCCGCCCTGCTCGAGGGCGAGCTCAAGCCGCTGGTGGACGTGTTCGCGCGCCACGCGGTCAACCAGGGCAAGGGCGCCGCGCTGCGCACCGGCATCGCCCGCGCCACCGGCCGCTACGTGGTGATCCAGGACGCCGACCTCGAGTACGACCCGCGCGAGTACGCCAAGCTGCTCGCGCCGCTGCGCGAGGGCCACGCCGACGTGGTCTACGGCAGCCGCTTCCTCACCGGCGAGACGCGGCGCGTGCTGTATTTCTGGCACTTCCTCGCCAACCAGTTCCTGACCCTCGCCAGCAACGTGTTCTCCAACCTCAACCTGACCGACATGGAGACCTGCTACAAGCTGTTCCGGCGCGAGCTGATCCAGTCGATCCGGATCAGCGAGGACCGCTTCGGCTTCGAGCCCGAGGTGACGCAGAAGATCGCGCGCATCCCCAAGGTGAGGGTCTACGAGGTCGGCATCTCGTACCACGGCCGCACCTACGAGGAAGGCAAGAAGATCGGCTGGAAGGACGGCGTGCGCGCGATCTGGTGCATCCTCAAGTACGGCCTGCTGCGCGCCGATTGAGCGCCAGCGCGTCCCCGCTGCGCACCCACGTGGGGGCGGCCGCGGAGAGCGCGGCTTGAGCGACCCGGCTACCGTCCTGGCCACGCTGGCCGAGTCGCCCGACTGGTTCTGCCACCAGATCGACGTCGACGCCGACCGCGCGCTGCTGGTGCGGCTCGAGCCCGAGGCGATCCGCGCCGCGGCCTTCCTCGACGAGCGCGTGCTGGCCGGCGCCGGGCACGGCGCGGCCGGCGCGCGCAGCGACGGCTTCCGCGTTCCGCTCGCACTCCTGGTCGAGCGCGCCCGCGCCTGCAGCGGGCGCGCGCCGCACGGCGTCTTCCACGTCGGCCATTGCGGCTCGACCCTGGTCGCGCGCGTGCTGGGCGAGCTGCCGGGCGTGCGCGCGCTGCGCGAGCCGCTGCCGTTGCGCACGCTGGCCGCGCTGCACGAGGAACTGCCCGCGCCCACCGCGCGCCTCGACGCCGCGCAGTGGCAGGCGCTGGCGGCCGCGGTGCTGGGCCTGCTCGCGCGGCGCGGCCCGGCCGATGCGATGGTGCTGGCGAAGGCCACCAGCAGCTGCAATGCGCTGATCGACCCGTGGCTCGCCGCCGATGGCGCTGCGCGCGCGCTGCTGCTGTCGGTGGAGCTGCGCGACTACCTTGCCACGATCCTCAAGTCGCCGTCGGCGCGCAGCGACGCCCTGCACTTCGCGCCCGCGCGGCTGGCCTTCCTGCACCGCTGGCTCGGCGACGACGGCCTGCGCCTGCCGGCGCTGGCCCCGGCCGAGCGCATCGCGCTCGGCTGGCTGGCCGAAGCCGCGCGCTTCGCGCAGGCGCAGCAACGCCATGGCGCGCGCGTGCTGCACCTCGACTTCGCCGCGTTCCTGGCCGACCGCGACGGCAGCGTGGAGCGGCTGGCCGCGCATTTCGGCCTCCGCGCCGACGCGGCGGCGCGCGCCCATGCGCTGTCGCCGGCGCTGCTGGGACGCTACGCCAAGGCCACCGAGCATCCGTACGATGCGCAGGCGCGCGCGGCCGATCTCGCCGAGGCCGCGCGTCGCTTCGCGCCCGAACTGCGCGCCGGACTCGCCTTCACGGAACGCCTACGGGCGCGGTACCCGGCCCTGGACCAGCTCGCGAGCCTCACGCCAGCGGGGTCCTGAACCGCGGTTGCGGCGGTGCGGGCGGCTCTGCCATCGTGCCGCCATGGGCGAACACGGATTCCTCGAGCAGATCCTCGTGCTGCTGGCCGCGGCGGTGGTCACGGTGCCGCTGTTCCAGCGCCTCAAGCTCGGCGCCGTTCTGGGCTACCTCGCCGCCGGCGCGCTGATCGGCCCCGGCGTGCTGGGCCTGGTCGGCAACAACGACGGCGAGTTCAACGCGGCCGAGCTCGGCGTGGTGATCCTGCTCTTCATCATCGGCCTGGAGCTGTCGCCGCAGCGCCTGTGGCTGATGCGCCGCGCGGTGTTCGCGGTGGGCACGCTGCAGGTGCTGCTGTCGCTGCTGCTGCTGGCGGCGGTGGGCCTGCTGATGGGCTACGCGCCGCGCGACGCCGCGCTGGCCGGCCTGTGCCTGGCCATGTCCTCCACCGCGATCGGCGTGCAGCTGCTGGCCGAGCGCAAGGAGCTGGCGCAGGCGCACGGCCGCACCGCGCTCGCGGTGCTGTTGTTCCAGGACCTGGTGGCGGTGCCGGCGCTGGCGATCCTGCCGCTGCTGGGCGACGTGCGCGCGGCCGAAACGGCCAACGCGTACACCGTGCTCATCGGCCTGGGCAAGGTGGCGCTGGCGATCGGCGCGGTGTACCTGCTCGGTCGCTACCTGGTGCGGCCCCTGTTCCGCTACGTGGCCAGCACGCAGAGCGTCGAGGCCTTCACCGCCACCGCGCTGCTGGTGGTGCTGGGCACCGCCGAGCTCACCGCGCTGGCCGGCCTGTCGATGGCGCTGGGCGCCTTCCTCGCCGGCCTGCTGCTGGCCGAAAGCGAGTACCGCCACGAGATCGAGGCCAACCTGGAGCCCTTCAAGGGCCTGTTGCTCGGCCTGTTCTTCATCGGCATCGGCGTGGCGCTGGACCTGCCCTACATCGGCGCGCACCTGGGCATCATCGTGCTGGGCGTGGTCGCGCTGCTGGCGGTGAAGTTCGGGGTGCTGTACGTGCTCGGCCGGCGGGTGGCGGGGCTGGACCGCAACGGCGCGCTGCGCCTCGCGGCGCTGCTGGCGCAGGGCGGCGAATTCGCCTTCGTGCTGCTGGCGGTGGCCTTCCGCTCCGACCTGATCGGCATCGGCCTGCGCGACACCCTGGCCGCGGTGGTGGTGCTGTCGATGGCGGCGACGCCGCTGCTGCTGATCGCGCTGGAACGCTGGATCGCGCGCAACGCGGCCGCGCCGGCGCGGCCCTTCGACGACATCCCGGGCGACCAGCCGGCGCGGGTGATCATCGCCGGCTTCGGCCGCGTCGGCCAGATCGTCGCCCGCGTGCTGCGCGCGCACCACATCCCGTTCACCGCGCTGGAGCAGTCGGTGGAACAGGTCGACGTCTCGCGGCGCTTCGGCAACACGATCTACTACGGCGACCCGGCCCGGCCCGAACTGCTGCGCGCCGCGCGCGCCGACCTGGCCGAGATCTTCGTCCTCGCCACCGACGACCCCGAGGCCAACGTGCGCACCGCGCGCACGATCAAGCGCCTGTACCCGCACCTCAAGATCTACGCCCGCGCGCGCAACCGCCAGCACGCCTTCCGCCTGATGGACCTGCAGCTCGAAGGCGTGGTGCGCGAGACCCTGCATTCGAGCCTGGTGCTGACCGAGCAGGTGCTGGTGGGCCTGGGCATGCCGCCCGAGGTGGCGCACGAGCGCGTCGAGCGCTTCCGCGAACACGACGCCAAGGTGCTGGCCGCGCAGCACATGGTCTACGACGACGAGACCAAGCTGGTGCAGAGCTCGAAGGAAGCGCTGGCGGAACTGGAGCAGATCTTCGAGGCCGACGTGCGCGACTAGGCCGGCGCCGCGATCGCTGCCGCGCGGCTCAGGTGCCGCGCGGCTTGGCGCGCGCGGTGGGCGTGGCGTTCCAGGGATCGTCGGGCCACGGGTGGCGCGGGTAGCGGCCCTTGAGCTCCTTGCGCACCTCGGGATAGGTGCGCTCCCAGAAGCCGCGCAGGTCCTGCGTGACCTGGATCGGGCGCTGGCCGGGCGAGAGCAGGTGCAGGGTGACGGGGATGCGGCCCTTGCCCACGCGCGGCGTGTCGGCGAGGCCGAACAGCTCCTGCAGCTTCACCGCCAGCACCGGCGGCTGCCCGGGCAGGTACTCGAGGCGGCGCGCGTTGCCGCTGGGCACCGTGATCGCGACCGGCGCGTGCTCGTCGAGCGCGCGGCGCTGGGCGTGGTCGAGTTGCGCCGCCAGCGCCTCGCCCAGGGTCGACGCGGCGATCGCATCGACCCGCGTCACGCCCGCCAGCCAGGGCCCGAGCCACTGCGGCAGCGTCGCCAGCAGCGCAGGGTCGGCGAGGTCCGGCAGGCCCAGTTCCGGGCACCACGCGCGCAGGTCGGTGGCCCGCGCCTGCCACTGCCGCAGCGCCTCGGTCCACGGCAGGGCCTCGATGCCCAGCGTGCGCAGGCCTTCGAGCAACATCGCGCCGGCGTTCGCATCGCGCGGCGTCGGCACGTGGCGGCTGGACAGCACGATGGCGTCGAAGCGCTCGACCTCGCGCGCCAGCACCGCGCGCGCCTCGCGGTCGAAGCCGAGCTCGGTGGCGCGGCGCAGGCGCGCGGGGAAGCTCGCCCGCAGGAAGGCCTCGTCCACCGGCGCCGCGCGTTGCACCAGGCTGTCGCCGGCTTCGGCGCGCAGCTCGCTCGCCACCAGCCAGGCGTGGCCCGTGAGCGTGCTGCGCTCGTGCAGGCGCGCGCCGCGGCCGTTGGCCAGCACGTAGCGGCGCGGGTTGGCCGGGTCCTGGCGCGCGATGCGCTCCGGATAGGCCAGGGCCAGCAGCTCGCCCACGCCGTGGGTGTCGGTCGCCGCCGGGGCTCCGGCGTGGACCCGGCGGCGCAGTTGCGCCGCGGCCTGCTCGATCGCGGCCAGCGCGCCACGGTCGGCCTCGGCCGGGGCGCGGCGTTCGTCGCGCCAGCGTTGCAGGGCCTCGACGCGCCGGCGCAGGTCGTCGTCGAGGCGCGCCTCGCCGCGCAGCGGATCGCGCGCCTCGATCAGCGCGGCGAGATCGCAGGCGAGGCCGCGCTGGCCCGGCGCCGCGCGCTCGACCAGGTGGGCGAGGCGCGGATGCGTGCCCAGGCGCAGCAGCGCGCGGCCATGCGCGGTGAGGCGGCCCTGCGCATCGATGGCCTCCAGCTCGACCAGGCGCGCGCGCGCTTCGGCCAGCGCGGCGGCGGGCGGCGGGTCCAGCCAGCGCAGCGCGTCGCTGCCCCACGCGGCCAGTTCCAGCGCCAGCGGCGCGAGCTCGACCTGCGCGATCTCGGGCCGGATCGCGGCATCGAGGCGCTGGCTCTGCGGCCACAGGCGCCAGCAGGCGCCGGGCGCGGTGCGGCCGGCGCGGCCGGCGCGCTGGTTGGCCGAGGCCTG
>CAZTNB010000042.1:0-20691 GCA_964614825.1 uncultured Gammaproteobacteria bacterium | reverse complement strand
TCAAGGCGATCCTGATCGACGGCCGCGTCGGCGTGCTCTACAGCAACAAGGACTATGGCTGCGAGTGGGACTACGACTGGCGCAACAAGCGCTGGCTCGCCGAGGACAACACCAAGTTCGCGGTCAACATCGTGATCTACGCCCTGACCGCCTGACGACCCCGGGCCTGATGCCATTGGACACCCGCATGAATCCCCCCATCACCGAAGCGCAGGTGGCGACGCAACTCGAGCGCGTGGCGCGATTGCGCGAGGCCATCGGCCTCGCGATCGTGGGCCAGGCCGACGTGGTGGAGCAGCTCCTGATCGGGCTGCTCGCCGGCGGCCATTGCCTGGTCGAGGGCGTGCCCGGGCTCGGCAAGACCCTGCTGGTGCGCACGCTGGGCCAGGCGCTGGCGCTCGACTTCCGCCGCATCCAGTTCACGCCCGACCTGATGCCCAGCGACATCCTCGGCACCGAGATCCTCGAGGAGGACCACGGCACCGGCAAGCGCTACTTCAAGTTCCAGCAGGGCCCGCTGTTCACCAACCTGCTGCTGGCCGACGAGCTCAACCGCACGCCGCCCAAGACCCAGTCGGCGCTGCTCGAGGCGATGCAGGAGCACACCGTCAGCTACGCCGGCACCACGCATGCGCTGCCCGAGCCCTTCTTCGTGCTCGCGACCCAGAATCCGATCGAGCAGGCCGGCACCTATCCGCTGCCCGAGGCGCAGCTCGACCGCTTCCTCCTGCACGTGCGCGTGGACTACCCGTCCGAGGCCGAGGAGCGCGCGATCCTGGCCCAGACCACCGGCGGCGCGCGCGCCGGGGTGCCGGCCGTGATGGATGCCGCGCAGGTGATCGCGCTGCAGCGGCTGACCCGCGACGTGCACCTGGGCGAGGACGTGCTGGCCTGGATCGCGCGCCTGGTGCGCGCCTCGCGCCCGCGCGACAGCGCGATCACCGAAGTCCGCGAGTGGATCAAGTGGGGCGCCGGCCCGCGCGCCGGGCAGGCGCTGGTGCTGACCGCCAAGGCGCGCGCCCTGTTGCACGGCCGCCTCGCCGCGACCCGCGAGGACGTCAAGGCGCTGGCCGCGCCGGTGCTGCGCCACCGCCTGCTGCTGTCCTTCGCCGCCGAGGCCGAGGCCCGCAGCACCGACGACGTGGTCGAGCTGCTGCTGCGCTCGGTGCCGTTCCCGGGCTGAGGCCGGGCCCGTGAACGGCGCGCCGCCGCTGATCCCGCCGCAGGTGCGGGCGCGCCTCAAGGGGCTGCGCCTGGTGGCGCGGCGCGCGCATGCGGCCGGCGGCATCGGCCAGCACGTGAGCCGCAATCGCGGCGCCGGCCTCGAGTTCGCGCAGTACCGGGCCTACGAGCCGGGCGACGAGCCGCGCCGCATCGACTGGAAGCTGTACGCGCGCTCGGATCGCTACTTCGTGCGCGAGTCCGAGCGCGACAGCGCGCTCACGGTCTGGGTGCTGCTCGATGCCACCGCCTCGATGCGCCAGGCCGATTCGAAGCGGCCGGACTGGTCCAAGCTCGACGCGGCGCGCGCCATCGCGGCCTGCGTGGCCGAGGTCGCGCTGCGCCAGGGCGACCGCTTCGGCCTCGCGGCGGTGTCCGGCAGCGGCGTCGCCCTGCTGCCGCCAGGCAGCGGCCCGCGCCACCGCGACGCCTTCCTGCTCGCCCTGCAGCGCCTCCAGGCCCAGGGCGAGTGGCCGGCGGAAGGCGCGCTGCGCCCGCTGTGGGAACGCCTCGACCAGGGCGCGTTGCTGCTGTCGATCTCCGACGGCTTCGACGAGGGCCTGCCGCGCCTGCTCGAACGGCTGGCGGCGACGCGGCGCGAAGTGCTGTCGATCCAGGTCCTCTCCACCGAGGAGCGCGACTTCCCGTTCCGCGGCGGCCAGTTGTTCCGCGAGCCCGAGACCGGCGCCGAGCGGCGCGCCGATCCGGTGGCCGTGCGCGACGAATTCCGCGCCCGCTTCGCAGGCGCACGCCGGGTGCTGGCCGCGCGCCTGGCGGCGGCCGGCATCCGCCACGTCGAGTACGTGCTCGATGAGCCGCTGGACCAGCCGCTGCAGCGCTTCTTCGCGCCGCGGCCCGCCGAGGCCGCCAACGCGTGAACCTCGCGTTCCTCGCCCCGGCGGCGCTGGCGGCGCTGGCCGCCCTGCTGGTGCCGTTGCTGATCCACCTGCAGCGGCGCCCCGAGCAGCGCGTGGTCGAGTTCGCCGCCCTGCGCTGGCTCAGCGAGCGCGTGCGGCCGCGGCAGCGCCTGCGCCTGAGCGAATGGCTGTTGCTGCTGCTGCGCCTGCTGCTGGTGGCGGCGCTGGCGCTGTGGCTGGCGCAGCCGGTGTGGCTGGACTACCTGCCGCGTGCGCGCGCCTGGGAGCTGGTGGTGCCCGGCATCGATCCGGCGACCTTGCCGGCGCCGACCACCGCGCCGGCGCCGGATCGGCGCTGGCTCGCCCCGGGCTTTCCGGCGCTGGATACCCCGTCGCCGGGTGCGCCGGCAGCCGTGGCGAGCCTGCTGCGCGACCTCGACACGCGCCTGCGGCCGGAAGTGGACGTGGCGGTGTGGGTGCCGCGGGAACTGGCGGGGCTCGATGCCGAGCGCATCCGCCTGTCGCGCACCGTGGCATGGCGCGTGGTCGACGCGGCGCATGCGGCGACGGCCGCGCCCGCCAGCGCCGCCGCCGTCGTGGTCGCGATTCGCCACGTCGACGTCGACGAGCCGGCGCTGCGTTACGTCGAGGCCGCGGTCGCGGCCTGGAACACGCGCGAGCCCGGCCGCTATCGCGTCGAACATGCGCGGGCCGAGGTCGCGCTGCCGGACGATGCGGACTGGCTGGTCTGGATCGGCGGCGAGCCGCCAACAGCGGTCATCGACTGGGTGCGCGAGGGCGGCCATGCGCTGCTGCTTCCGGCCGCGGCGCAGGAACCGGCGTCAGTGGCGCCACCGGTACCGACGGCGGCCATCGAGCGCCGTGCCCTAGGACGCGGACAACTCGCGTCCAGCACGCTGCCCTTGCGCGCGGAATCGTGGCCGTCGCTGCTCGACGCCGGGTTTCCATCGGTCTTGCGCGACCTGCTGCAGGGCGAGCCGGCACCGCCCGATCGCGCCGACGCCCCGGCCGTGCGCCCGGCGGCCGACGGCACGCGCCTGCCGCCGCCGGCGTACCCGGTCGCCGACTGGCTGGCGCTGGCGATCGCGCTGCTGCTGCTGGCCGAAAGGCTGCTGGCCACGCGCACGGCCTGGCGCGCGCCGGCATGAGCCCGGGCATCGATGCGGTCGTGGGCCTGCAGCGCGCGGCGCGCCGGCGCGGCGTCGCGATCGTGCTGGCGCGCTGGCTGCCGGCATGGCTGGCGGCGCTGCTGGCGGCACGCCAACTCGCGGGCAGCGCGGCAGCGATCGCGGTGGCCGCGCTCGGCGCCGTGCTGCTGGCGATCGGCCTCGCGCGCCACTGGCGCCGGCTCGACGCGGCGTGGGTGGCGCGGCGGCTCGATGCCCGCCGCCGCGACCTCGAAGACAGTGCCGCGCTGCTGTATGCCGCCCCGGAATCGCTGCCGCCGCTGGTCCGCCTGCAGCGCGAGCGCGTGCGGCAGCGCGTCGCCGCGGGCGGCGATCTCGACCTGCGCGAAGCCTATCCGTGGCGCGCGATCGCGCTGGGCCTGGTGCTGGCCGGCATCGCCGTGGTCGCGGCCTCGTGGTGGTCGACGCGCGCGCCGTCGCCGCGCTTGCGCAGCGGCGATGCCGCGCCGGTTGCCGCGCCGGAGCGCACGCGCGTGGCGCGCGCCGCGCTGGGAATCGAGCCGCCGGCCTACACCGGCGTCGCCGCGCGGCGCAGCGGCACGCTCGCCACATCGTTCGAAAGCGGCAGTCGCCTGGCCTGGGAACTGGAACTGGCGCCCGCGCCCGCGGCCGCGCGCCTGGTCTTCCATGACGGCTCGGAACTGGCGCTGCAACGCGAGGGCGAGAGCTGGCGCGGCGCGCGCACGCTCGACGCGTCCACGCTGTACCGGCTCGCCATCGACGGCGGGCCGCCGCTCGACGACGACGCGCTGCACCGCCTCGAGGCGATTCCGGACCGCGCGCCCGAGTTGCGCGTGCTCGAGCCCGATCGCACCCTGACCCTGCTGGCGGACGGCCAGCGCCGCTGGACCCTGGCCTTCGAGGCCAGCGACGACTACGGGCTCGGCGACGCGCAGCTGCGCCTCACGCTGGCCCAGGGCACGGGCGAGCAGATCGCGGTGCGCGAACGCACCCTGGCGCTGGCCGGCGAGGGCGATGGCCTGCGCCGGCGCTATCGCCACGAGATCGACCTCGCGGCGCTGGGGATCGCGCCCGGCGACGACGTGATCGCGCGCCTGTCGGTGCGCGACAACCGCGTGCCCGAGCCCAACCGCACCCAGAGCGCCAGCTTCATCCTGCGCTGGCCGCCCGAGGCGGCCGGCGAGGCCAGCGGCGTCGAGGGGCTGGTGCAGCGGACCATGCCGGCGTATTTCCGCAGCCAGCGCCAGATCATCCTCGACACCGAGGCGCTGCTCGCCGAACGCCCGCGCCCCGACGCCGACGCCTTCCTCGCGCGTTCGGACGGCATCGGCGTCGACCAGCGCGTGCTGCGCCTGCGCTATGGCCAGTTCCTCGGCGAGGAGGACGAATCGCTGCACGCCGACGCGGGCGGCGGGCACGAGGGCGAGGGCGGAGAGCATGCCGGCGAGCCGCCGGCGCGATTCGGCGATTCCGGCAACGCGCTGGCCGAATTCGGCCACACCCACGACATCGCCGAGGCCGCGACCCTGCTCGATCCGCAGACCCGCAAGACCCTCAAGGCGGCGCTCGAGGAGATGTGGCAGGCCGAGCTGCACCTGCGCCAGGGCGCGCCGCGCGAGGCGCTGCCGTACGAGTACCGCGCGCTGGAGCTGATCAAGCGCGTGCAGCAGGCCGACCGCATCTACCTGGCCCGGGTCGGGCTGGAATTGCCGGCGGTGGACGAGTCGCGGCGCCTGAGCGGCGATCGCGCCGGCGTGCGCGCGCCCGCCGACGCGCTCGAGCCGGCCGCGCCCGCGGACGCCACCGCGGCCGGGGCCTGGGCCGCGTTGCAGCGCGACGAGCAGCCCGATCTCGACGCGTTGCTGGCCTGGGCCCGCACGCATGAGCGCCGGCTCGACGACGGCCTCGCCCTGATCGCCGCGATCGACGCACTGGCGCGCGATCCGGCCTGCGCGGAGTGCCGCGCCGAGTTGCAGGGACAGTTGTGGTCGGTGCTGCCGCGCGGCGTGCCGCGCGCGATCCTGCGCGCCGCGCCGGATGCGGCGGGCGCCGCCTACCTCGACGCCTTGGCGACGGAGCCGTCGCGATGAGCGCGCTGGTCCCGGCACTGGTCGCGCTCGCGGCACTGGTCGGCATCGCTGCCTGCGTGCGTGCGCGCAGGCCCGGGTGGCCGTGGCTGGTGCTGGCGCAGGCGATCGCCGCCCTGGTGCTGGCCGTGCTGCTGGCACGCGGGACGATCGCGCCGGCGCCCGAGGAACTGGTCGTGCTCAGCCCGGGTCCGGCCGGAGCGCTGCCGCCACCGGTGCGTGGACAGCCGATGGTGGCCTTGCCCGGCGCCGACGCGCCCGCCGGCACGCAGCGCGTGCCGGACCTCGCCACCGCGTTGCGGCGGCATCCGGGGACCCGCGCGCTGCGTATCCACGGCGGCGGCCTCGCGGCACGGGATCGCGAGGCAGCCGCGGGCCTGCGCGTCGCCTTCGAGCCCGGGCCGGCGCCGGTCGGCATCGTGGCGCTGGACCTGCCGGAGCGGGTGGTGGTCGGCGGCGCGTGGCGCCTGCGCGGCCGCGTGGACGGCATTGCCGGCGCGCGGGTCGAATTGCGCGAACCGGCGGGCCGCGTGGTCGATGGCGCCGAAGCGGACGCCGACGGTGCCTTCGATCTGGGCGCGAGCGCGCGCAGCGAGGGGCGGGTCGAGTACACGCTGGCAGTCCTCGATGCCGCCGGCGAGCCGGTCGAGGCCGTGCGCGTGCCGCTGGTGGTCGAGCCGGGCGCGACGCCGCGGCTGCTGGTGCTGGCCGGCGCGCCGGACCCGGAGTTGCGGGCACTGCGCCGCTGGGCCCTCGACGCGGGTTTCGAGCTTTCGAGCCGCATCGCGCTGGCGCCGGGTCTCGCGCAGCGCCGCGGCGAGGTCGCGCTCGATGCGGCCGCGCTCGCGCGCCTCGACCTGCTGGTGGTCGACCCGCGCAGCTGGGCGGCCTTGCCTGCCGGCGAGCGCGCTGGCGTCGTGGCAGCCGTGCGCGAAGGCCTGGGCCTGCTGTTGCGGGTCAACGGCCCGCTTCCGTCGGCAGTGGCCGCGGACTGGCGCGAACTGGGATTCGCGGTCGAGCCGGCGGAGATCGCCGAGGGCGTGGTCCTGGCCGCGCCGCCGCGCGCGCCGGCCTGGCCCGAGCTGACGCGCCGGCCGGTCGCGGTCCGGGCCGCCGATTCGGCCGTCCTGCTCGCGGCCCAGGATGGCGCCGCGCTGGCGCGCTGGCGGCCGCTGGGGCGCGGTCGCGTCGGCGCGACCTGGTTGACCGACACCTACAAGCTCGCGCAGTCGGTGTCGGCAACCGCGCACGGCGACCTGTGGAGCGGCGTCGTGCACGTGCTGGCGCGCGCGCGCGGGCCGAATTCCCTGGCCACGCCATCCGGGGCACGGGTCGATCAACGCGCGGTCGTGTGCGGCGTGGCCCCGGGCAGCCAGGTGATCGCGCCCGACGGGACCGTTGCCACGCTGGTGGCTCGTGCCGACGATCCCCGCGCCTGCGCGGCCTACTGGCCCGCGAGCGCCGGCTGGCATCGCCTGCAATCAGGAGGCCTGGCGGCGGATTTCCGGGTCGGGGACGCCGACGATGCAGTCGCGGTCGAGGCCACGGTCCGGCGCAATGCCACCACGGCACTCGCGCGTTCCAGCGCGGCGATCGAGACCCCGGTGTCGCCGCGATCACTTCCGGCGTGGGCGCTGTTCCTGGCCTGGCTGGGCGTTTCCGCCACGATCTGGTGGCGCGAGCGTCGCCCGGTCCCGAATCGCGGCAGCCTCGAGGGGCGTCAGGTCGTTCCGGAGCGCGCTGATCGGGCGCATGGCCGGAACGCGTAGTGACGGATCGGCGCGAGCGCGAGCTCGACCCGCGACTTGCGCCGGCGAAATATGCTCTTGACGTCATATGTCTCGCAAACCATAATTGCGCCATGGCATGGATCGTGGAGCTGGTCGAGGAGTTCGAACCGGAGTTCGATGTGTTGCCCGCGCCCGTGCAGGACGAATTGCTGGCGCAGGCCAGGGTCATCGAGCACTTCGGCCCCGCGGCCGGTCGCCCCCGGGTGGACACGCTGAAAGGCTCGCGGCACGCCAACATGAAGGAACTGCGCTTCGATGCCGACGGCGGAGTCTGGCGCGTGGCCTTCGCTTTCGACACGCGTCGCCATGCCGTGCTGTTGGTGGCAGGGGACAAGTCCGGCGGCAGCGACAAGCGCTTCTACGCCCGGCTGATTGCCAAGGCCGACCGACGATTCAACGCCCATCTTCAACGCAGCACCCCGAAGGGGAAATGACCATGGCCCGTACCCTTGCCGACAAGATCCAGCAATTGCCCGCGGTCCGCCGCAGGAAGGTGGAAGCCCGCGCGGCTGAACTGATTGCCGAGGAACTTTCCCTGCGCGACCTGCGCAAGGCGATGAACCGCACCCAGATGGACGTGGCGAAGGCCTTGAACGTGGGGCAGGACACGGTTTCCCGCTACGAGCAGCGCAGCGACATGCTGCTGTCCACCTTGCAGGGCTATGTGCATGCCATGGGCGGTGAACTGGACCTGGTCGTCACCTTCCCGAATCGCAAACCGGTCAAGCTGAAGTCGTTGGCCGACTTCGCGGGCTGATCGCGTCGCGGCGCGTGGAATCCATGGACGACAACGCCGCGCACCGCCTGTGCGTGGCCCCGATGATGGACTGGACCGACCGGCACTGCCGGTTGTTCCATCGCCTGCTGGCGCCGCACGCGCGCCTGTACACCGAGATGGTGCACGCGCACGCGGTGTTGCGCGGCGACCAGGAGCGGCTGCTGGGCTTCGATCCGGCCGAGCATCCCGTGGCCCTGCAACTGGGCGGCAGCGAGCCGGCGACGCTGGCGGCGGCGGCGCGCATCGGCGTGGCGCGCGGCTACGACGAGGTGAACCTCAACGTGGGTTGCCCCAGCGAGCGCGTGCAGTCCGGCAGCTTCGGCGCCTGCCTGATGCGCGAGCCGGCGCTGGTGGCCGATTGCATCAAGGCCATGCACGACGCGCTGGGCGGGGCGGCGCCGGTCACGGTGAAGTGCCGCCTCGGCGTCGACGACCAGGACGAGGAGGCCACGCTGCACGCCTTCGTGGCGCAGGTGGCCGCGGCCGGCTGCGGCACCTTCATCGTGCATGCGCGCAAGGCCTGGCTCAAGGGCCTGTCGCCGAAGGAGAACCGCGAGATCCCGCCGCTCAACTGGCCGCGCGTGCATCGGCTCAAGCGCGAGTTCCCGGCCCTGCGCATCGTGCTCAATGGCGGCATCGGCGACGTCGACACCGCGCTCGCGGCGCTGGCGCTGGTCGACGGCGTGATGCTGGGGCGCGCCGCGTACCACGATCCGTACCTGGTCGCGCGCATCGACCATGCCCTGCATGGCGGCGGGCTGCCGGACCGGCGCGCCGTGCTGGCGGCGCTCGAACCCCATGCCCGCGAGCTGCGCGCCCGCGGGGAGCGCCTGCATCACCTCACCCGCCACCTGGTGGGCCTGTACCAGGGGCTGCCGGGCGCGCGCGCCTGGCGCCGCGCGCTGAGCGAGCAGGGCAGTCGCGCCGGCGCCGACTGGTCGGTGGTGGAAGCGGCCTTGTGCGCCATGGAGCCGCAGGCCGAGCGCGACGTCGCGTGACCGCGGGTGGGCGCATCGCGCGCGCCGGTGGAGCGACGTCGCTGGCCGTGCCGCGGTCGCGGGCGCGGCCGCAAGCGCGCGCCGGGGGCTGCTAGGCTTCCGGCATGATCGTCGAGTCCGCCGCCGCGTTCCGCAGCGCCTGGGATCCCGCGCGCTACCCGCCGGTGGCGCCGGCCACCGCCAACGGCGTGCTGCTGGTGGAGCCGGAGGACTTCCGGCTCTCGAGCGAGACCGCCGGCGACAACGTCTACATGAACCTGGCGCGGCAGGCCGACGCGCGGCGCGCGCAGGAGCAGCATCGCGCGCTGGCGCACGCGATCCGCGCGCATGCGCGCTTGCCCGTGCGGGTGTTTCCGGGCGACCCGCGCACGCCGGACGCCGAGTTCCCCAACAACGTGTTCGGATTCGTCCCCGGCAAGCTGGTGGTCGGCGCGATGCGCCACGCCGAGCGCCGGCTCGAGAGCCATCGCGCCGACATCCTCGAGGCCATGCGCGCCGAAGGCCGCGCAATCGAGCGGCTGGACGCCGATCCGGCCGTGGTGTCGGAGCTGACCGGCCCGGTGGTGATCGATCGCGCCCGCGGGATCGGCTACCACGGCCTGACCGAGCGGCTCAATGTCGCCGGCGCGAAGGCCACGCACGCGGCCTTCGGATTGCGCTTGAGCCTGGTGTTCCGGCTCGCGCCGGGCGAGTACCACACCAACGTGGTGATGGCGGTGCTGGCCGGCAGGGCGCTGGTGCTGCATCGCGACTCGATCGTCGACGAGGGCGTGGCCGACGCGATCGCGGCGGTCTACGCGCCGCACGTGATCTGGCTCGACGACGAGGAAAAGGCCGCCTTCGTCGGCAACTGCATCGCGCTGGCCCCGGACCAGGTCTGGATGAGCGCCACCGCCGAGCGCGCGCTGTCGCACGGCAACCGCCAGCGCCTGCGCGACGCCGGGTTCGCGTTGCACACGGTCGAGATCGACGAAATCGAGAAGGCCGGCGGCTCGCTGCGCTGCTGCATCGCCGAGCTGTTCTAGACCGCGGATTCCTCCCCCTGCAGGAGCGGCTTCAGCCGCGACCCGTGCACCATGTCGCGGCCGAAGCCGCTCCCGCAGGGCGAGGCCTGTGCCGTCAGCGCTTGATCGACGCGAGTCCGCGACGGCCAGCATCCGGTTGGCGGCGAGTCCCACTGAATGTCCGAGCCGACGGGCGGATGGTGGCGGGCGCGGACCCGGCCCGCTTGCGGTGAGATGGATTCGCGGCGTGGGTCGCGGCTGAAGCCGCTCCTACAGGGGGATTCTTGGAATTGCTGGCGCTCCGGCTTGACAGCCCCCCCGCGCATCGGCTCAACTCGGCCCATGTCCCGCAGCACGCGCCTTGGCACCGGTACGACCTCCACCACGATTACCGTGGAGCGGGTCGGTGCGCGCGTGAGCTGAAGCCAGGACGCAACCGACCCGCACCGAAGCCGGTGCGGGCACCCCCCGCCGGCAGCGAGGCGGGCC
This sequence comes from uncultured Gammaproteobacteria bacterium, assembly GCA_964614825.1. Taxonomy (GTDB): domain Bacteria; phylum Pseudomonadota; class Gammaproteobacteria; order Xanthomonadales; family Ahniellaceae; genus JAGOEZ01. Next base: position 10,298 of record CAZTNB010000042.1, on the reverse strand, counting down.
ACCGACCGGAGGCCCGATGAACGCTGTTGTTGCGCCCGCTGCAAACGCCTCGCGCTGGATCGCGCACAAGTTCGGCGGCTCCAGCCTCGCCGACGCCGGGCGCATCCGCCACGTCGCGGACATCCTGCTGGGCAACGCCGGCGCGCCGCAGGTGGTGGTGGTTTCCGCCATGCAGGGCGTCACCGATGCCCTGATCCAGCTGGCCCAGGCCACGGCCACGCCCGGGCCGGAGTGGCGCGCGCAGCACGCCGCGCTGCACCAGCGCCATCGCGAGGCCCTGCGTGGCCTGGGCCTGGAGGCCGATGCCAAGCTGCTGGCCTGGCTCGACACCCAGTTCGCCGACCTCGCCCACGTGCTGCACGCCGCCGCGCTGATCGGCGCGCCCGCGCCCGAGACCCTGGCCTACGTGCAGGGGCTGGGCGAGGTGTGGTCCTCGCGCCTGCTGGTGGCGCACGTCGCGGCGCGCGGCGCCACGGTCGACTGGCTCGACGCGCGCGAGGTGCTGGTGATCCGCCCGGGCGAACTCGGCGCGGCGGTGGAGTGGGGCGCCAGCGAACAGCGCCTGGCGCGCTGGCGCGAGGCGCATGCCGCGCCGCTGGTGGTGGCCACCGGCTTCGTCGCCCGCGACGCGGAGGGCCGCATCACCACCCTGGGCCGCAACGGCAGCGACTACTCGGGCGCGATCTTCGCCGCCCTGTTCGGCGCCTCGGAACTGCACATCTGGACCGACGTCGACGGGGTGCTCAGCGCCGACCCGCGCCTGGTGCCGGAAGCGGTGCTGGTGTCGGAGCTGTCCTACGCCGAGGCCTGCGAGCTGGCCTACTTCGGCGCCAAGGTGATCCATCCGCAGACCATGCAGCCGGCGATCGCGCGCCAGATCCCGATCCGCATCCGCAACACCTTCAAGCCCGCGCACCCGGGCAGCGTGATCGCCGCCAGCTCGCCGGCCGAGCCGCCGGTGAAGGGCATCACCGCGATCGGCCAACTCGCGCTGGTGAGCGTGGAGGGCGCCGGCATGATCGGCGTGCCGGGCACCGCCGAGCGCGTGTTCGCGGCACTGCATCGCGCCGGGATCTCGGTGGTGATGATCTCGCAGGGCTCGTCCGAGCATTCGATCTGCTGCGTGGTCGAGGCGCGCCACGCCGAACGCGCGGTGGCGGAACTGAGCGACGCCTTCGCCCGCGAGCTCGACCGCGGCCAGGTGCAGGACGTCAGCGCCGAGCGCGACATCGCGGTGCTCGCGGTGGTCGGCGACGGCATGGCCGGCACGCCCGGCGTGGCCGCGCGCCTGTTCGACGCGCTGGCACGCAGCCGCATCAACGTGCGCGCCATCGCCCAGGGCGCCAGCGAGCGCAACATCTCGGTGGCGATCGCCGGCGCCGATGCCGCGCGCGCGCTGCGTGCGGTGCATGCGGGCTTCTACCTCTCGGCGCAGACGCTGTCGGTGGGCCTCATCGGCCCGGGCCACGTCGGCAAGGTGTTCCTGGAGCAACTCGCCGCCGCGCGCGAGCGCCTGCGGCGCGAGGCCAACCTCGACCTGCGGATCCGCGCCATCGCCGGCAGCCGCCACATGCGCCTGGCCGAGACCGAACTCGGACCGGGCCAATGGGATGCGCCGGGCGCGGGCGACCCGGCGACCGACCTCGCGGCGTTCGCGGCGCACGTGCACGCGCCGCACCTGCCGCATGCCCTGATCGTGGACTGCACCGCCAGCGGCGCGGTCGCCGACCATTACGCCGAGTGGCTGGCGCGCGGCATCCACGTCGTGACCCCGAACAAGCAGGCCGGCGGCGGCGACCTGGCGCGGTATCGCGCGGTGCGCGCCGCGGCGGGGCAGGGCGCGCGCTTCCGCTACGAGGCGACCGTGGGCGCGGGGCTGCCCATCATCACCACGCTGCGCGACCTCATCGACACTGGCGACGAACTGATCGCCGTCGAGGGCATCTTCTCCGGCACGCTGGCCTGGTTGTTCAACCGCTACGACGGCAGCGTGCCCTATTCGACCCTGGTGCACGAAGCCCGCGCGGCCGGCTACACCGAGCCTGATCCGCGCGACGACCTGGGTGGCCTCGACGTGGCGCGCAAGCTGGTGATCCTGGCGCGCGAAGCCGGGCGCGAGCTGTCGCTGGCCGACATCCAGGTCGAGGGGCTGGTGCCCGAGTCGTTGCGCGAGGTGTCGCGCGATGACTTCCTCGCCGGCGTCGGGGCGATGGATGCGCCGATGGCGGCGCGCCTGGCCAAGGCGCGCGCCGCCGGCCGCGTGCTGCGCTATGTCGCGCGCCTCGATGCCGGGGGCGCGCGCGTGGGGTTGGTCGAGCTCGGGCCGGACCACGCCTTCGCGCACATCCGCCTGACCGACAACGTCGTGCAGTTCACCACGCGCCGCTACCGCGACAACCCGCTGGTGGTGCAGGGACCGGGCGCGGGGCCGGAGGTGACGGCGGCGGGCGTGTTCGCCGACGTGCTGCGGGTGGCGGCGACCTTGGGGGCTCGCGTGTGAACTTGCGCATCGCCCATGACTTGCGCTGCGCCCCGCTCCCCATCTCCCCTCTCCCACCGGGAGAGGGGCTGGGGGTGAGGGTACGGCGTGCCGATGCGTTGGTGTTGCGTCGTACCCCAATCCGGCGCTGCGCGCCACCTTCTCCCGCTGGGAGCAGGGGAGTCCGTCGCGGATCTGGATTCCCCATGTGGCCCGATCGACGCGAAGATCGCATTCGTGCGCACTGAAGCCACCGCCCACGCCCCCGCCTCCGTCGGCAACGTCGCGGTCGGCTTCGACATCCTCGGCCACAGCCTCGCCGGCGCCGGCGACCGCGTCACCGCGCGACGCATCGACGAACCGGTGGTGCGCGTGGACGCCATCACCGGCGTGGTCACCGAGCTGCCGCGCGATCCCGAGCGCAACACCGCGGCGCGCGCCGTTGCCGCGTGGCGCGCCGCGACCGGCGCCCCCTTCGGCATCGCGTTGCGCATCGAAAAGGGCATCGCGCTCGGTTCCGGCATGGGCGGCTCGGCGGCGTCGGCGGTCGCCGCGCTGGTCGCCGCCAATGCGCTGCTAGATGCCCCGCTGCCGCGCGAGGCGCTGTATCCCTTCGCCCTGGAAGGCGAGAGTGCCGCCAGCGGCAGCCGGCACGGCGACAACGTCGGCCCGATGCTGCTCGGCGGCCTCGTGCTCGCCACCCACGACCGGCTGGTTCCGATCCCGGTGCCGGCCGGCTTGCGTTGCGCGCTGGTGCACCCGCACGTGGTGCTGGAGACGCGGCGCGCGCGCGCGGCGCTGGCCGGCCACTATGCCCTGGGGGAATTCGTGGCGCAGAGCGCGAACCTGGCCCAGCTGCTGGCCGGCTGCTATCGCAACGACCTCGAGCTGGTCCGCCACGGCCTCGCCGACGTGCTGGTCGAGCCGCGGCGCGCGGCGCTGATTCCCGGCTTCGCCGCGGTCAAGCAGGCCGCCCTCGATGCCGGCGCGCTGGGCGCGTCGATCTCGGGCGCCGGCCCCAGCGTGTTCGCCTGGTGCGCCGACGAGGCCGGCGCCGCGCGGGCGATCGCCGCGATGCAGGCCGCCTTCGCCGGCACCGGGCTCGACTCCGATGCGCTGTCCTCGCCGGTCGCCGGCCCCGCGGCCGCGCTGCTGCCATGAAGTTCGCGAGCACGCGCGCCGCCGCGCCCGCGGTCGGCCTTTCCGAGGCGCTGCGCGCGGGGCTCGCGCCCGATGGCGGGCTCTACGTACCGCAGCCGGTTCCGCGCGCCGCGGTGGCCGGGTTCGACGGCGCCGAAACGCTGGCGGCGGTGGCCGAGCGGCTGCTGGCGCCGTATTTCGCCGGCGACGCACTCGCCGCGGCCTTGCCCGCGATCTGCCGCGACGCGCTGGACCTGCCGGTCCCGCGCGTGGCGCTGGACGCCGACACCTCGGTGCTGGAGCTCTTCCACGGCCCCACCGCCGCGTTCAAGGACTTCGGCGCGCGCTTCCTCGCCGCCTGCCTGGCCCGGGTGCGCGGCGCCGACGAAGCGCCGATCACGATCCTGGTCGCGACCTCGGGCGATACCGGCAGCGCGGTCGCCGCCGCCTTCCATCGGCGGCCGGGCTTCCGCGTCGCGATCCTGTACCCCGACGGCCGCGTCTCGCCGCGCCAGGCGCACCAGCTCGGTTGCCTGGGCGACAACGTGCATGCGTTCCGCGTCGCCGGCAGTTTCGACGACTGCCAGCGCCTGGTGAAGCAGGCCTTCGCCGATGCCGGCCTGCGCCAGCGCGTGCCGCTGGCCTCGGCCAACAGCATCAGCCTCGGCCGCCTGCTGCCGCAGGCGGCGTACTACGCGCATGCCGCGCTCGCGCACGCGCGCACCGGCGCGCCGCCGCTGGGCTTCGTGGTGCCCACCGGCAACCTCGGCAACGCCTTCGCCGCGCTGCTGGCGCGCGCGATGGGCCTGCCCATCGGCCGCATCCACCTCGCCACCAACGCCAACCGCACGCTGCCCGATTTCCTCGCCAGCGCGCGCTACGAGGGCCGCGCCAGCGTGGCCACGCTGGCCAACGCCATGGACGTGGGCGATCCCTCCAACGCCGAGCGCCTGCGCTGGCTGTTCCCCGACATCGCCGCGCTGCGCGCCGTGGTGAGCGCCGACGCGGTCGACGATGCGACCATCGCCGCGCGCATCCGCGAGGGCGAGGCGCGCCATGGCCAGGTCTGGTGCCCGCACACCGCCTGCGCGATCGAGGTCCTGCACCGCCGCCGCGCCGCCGGCGACGCCACGCCCCTGTGCGTGGTCGCCACCGCGCACCCGGCGAAGTTCGACACCGTGGTCGAGCCGCTGGTCGGCCACGCGGTGGCCCTGCCGCCGGCGCTGGCGGCGATGCTGGCGCGGCCGAGCCGCGACGAGGCACTGGCCGCCGAGTACAGCGATCTGCGCGCGCGCCTGCTCGCGTTGCCCACTCAGTAGTAGCGCAACTCCGTCGCCTTGCCGCGGAACACGCGGTAGGAGATCACGGTGTAGGCCACGATCGCCGGCAGCGTCACCGCGGCGCCATAGAAGATCACCCGCAGCGACTCCGGCGCGCTGGCGGCGTCCCAGATCGTGATGCGGTCGACCACGAGGTAGGGGAACGCGCTGTAGGCGAGCCCGGCGAAGGCCAGTGCGTAGATGCCCACCGCGCAGGCGAACGGGATCCAGCGGCCCTGGTCCCGCGGCCGCGGCAGCGTGCGCAGCGCGGAATAGGCCACGCCGAACAGCACCGCCGTCGCCAGCGGGATCGGCGCCAGCAGCGCCATCCGCGGCCACGCGAACCAGCGCCCGGCCACGCTGTCGCTCACCAGCGGCGTCGCCAGCGAGACGGCGGCGATGCCGAGCGCGGTGAGCAGCAGCGCACCGCGCGCCCACGCCACCGCGCGGCGTTGCAGCTCGCCCTCGGTGCGCGCGATCAACCAGCCGGCGCCGAGGAGGGCGTAGCCGGACGCGAGCGCGGCGCCGATGAATAGGGCGAAGCCCACCGTGGCCCAGGTGCGCTCGAAGCCGACGATCCACAGGCCCAGCATGTAGCCCTGGCTCAACGCCGCCAGCAGCGACCCGGCCCAGAACGCGCGGTCCCACAGCGGCTTGTGCGCGGCGCGCGCCTTGACCCGGAAGTCGAAGGCCACGCCGCGCAGGATCAGGCCCGCCAGCATCAGCGCCACCGGCAGGTACAGGGCGCCCAGGATCACGCCGTGCGCGCGCGGGAACGCGGTCAACAGCACGCCGATGCCGAGCACCAGCCAGGTCTCGTTGGCATCCCAGAACGGGCCGATCGACGCGATCATGGTGTCCTTCTGCGCGTCGTCGGCGCCGCGCAGCAGTATCCCGACGCCGAGGTCGTAGCCGTCGAGCACCACGTAGGCCAGCATCGACAGGCCCATCACGACCAGGAACGCCAGCGGCAGCCATTCGTCCATCAGGCCGCTCCCGTGGCCGCCGCGGCGCTGGTAGCCGGCGGCGACTTCGCCGCCGCCGGATGGCGGGCGAGATAGAACAGCACCGAGACGTAGGCCGCGACCAGCGCCGCGTAGAGCGCGAGGTACATCGCGAGGCTGAGCCCGATCGAGGCCGCCGGCACCTTCGATGCCGCCTCGGCCGTGGTCAGGATGCCGGTGACCAGCCAGGGCTGGCGCCCGATCTCGGTCACGTACCAGCCGGCGAGCGTGGCGACCCAACCCGACAGGCTCATCGCCACCAGCGCGTGCGCCAGCCAGCGCGGCGGCTCGCGGCCGCCGCGCAGCCGCCACGCGCCCAGCCACGACACCGCCAGCATCAGCAGGCCCACGCCCACCATCACCCGGAAGCCGTAGAACACCGGCGCCACCGGCGGATGCGCGCCCTGGAAGTCGTCGAGGCCGGCGATCTCGCCATCGGGATCGTGGCGCAGGATCAGGCTCGCGCCCTTGGGAATGCCGATGGCGAAGCGGTTGCTGCGGGTTTCCTCGTCCGGGATCGCGAACAACAGCAGCGGCGCGCCGCGCTCGGTCCGCCATACCGCTTCCATCGCCGCGATCTTGGCCGGCTGGTGCTCGAGCGTGTTGAGCCCGTGCAGGTCGCCGAGGAAGATCTGCAGCGGGATCAGCAGCGCCGCCAGGCGCACGCCCATGCGCAACGTGGGCAGCACGTCGTCGGCGCGGTCGCCGCGCCGCCAGCGGTAGGCCGACAGGCCGGCGACCAGGAAGGCCACGGTCAGGCCCGAGGCCACCATCATGTGCGCGAAGCGGTACGGGAACGAGGGATTGAACACGATCCGCCACCAGTCGCGCGCGTGCACCACGCCGTCGACGATGGCGTGGCCGGCCGGCGTGTGCATCCAGGAACTGAGCGCCAGGATCCAGAATCCCGACAGCGTGGTGCCGATCGCCACCAGCAGCGTGGCCAGCGTGTGCACCCGCGGCGACACGCGCGCGCTGCCGAACAGCATGATCCCGAGGAAGGTGGCCTCGAGGAAGAAGGCGGTCAGCACCTCGTAGGCCAGCAGCGGCCCGGCCACGTTGCCGACCTTCTCCATGTAGCCGGGCCAGTTGGTGCCGAACTGGAACGACATGGTGATGCCGCTGACCACGCCCATGGCGAAGGTCAGCGCGAACACCTTGACCCAGAAGCGGTAGGCCGCCATCCAGCGCGGATCGCCGTCGCGCGCGTGCCGCAGCTTGAAGTACAGCAGCACCCAGGTCAGCGCGATGCTGATGGTGGGGAACAGGATGTGGAAGCTGATGTTGGCCGCGAACTGGATGCGGGCGAGGATCAGGGCGTCCATGAAGATGCACATTATCGCGTGCGTCGCGGGCGTCCCGTGAGGGCGCGGCCCGGGCCGCGGCACCGCGCGGGGGGCGGTCGCCGGACCGCAGGGCACGCGCGTTGCCGCCATCGGGCCCCCTTGCGACCCGGGTTCAGGGAGAATTCAAGCCGCAACACCCAGTCTGGCTGTACGTTCAGCCTCTCCTCACGGGAGCTTCACGTTTTGATCGCGCGGTCTGCCGCTATCCGTATCCTGCTGGTGGCCCTGCTGGGCCTGGGGCTCGCCGTCGGCGACGCCCAGGCACAGCGTGCCGTCAACCTGCAGGACGCGGTGCAGCGGGTGCAGCGCGAGACCGGCGGCAAGATCCTGTCGGCGCAGACCGTGAAGGTGGGCAAGACGAAGCTGTACCGGGTGAAGGTGCTGTTGCCGGACGGGCGCGTGCGCGTGGTCCAGGTGCCCGGCGCCGGACGTTGATCGGATAGCCACAGGAGCTGCGAGCGATGCGAATCCTACTGGTCGAGGACGAGGCCCCCCTGCGCGAGACCCTGGCGGCGCGACTGCGCCGCGAAGGCTTCGCCGTGGATCCCGCCGGCGACGGCGACGAGGGCCTCTACCTGGGTCGCGAGGTGCCCTTCGACGTGGCCGTGATCGACCTCGGCCTGCCCAAGCTGTCGGGCCTGGACCTGGTCAAGGCGCTGCGCGCCGACGGGCGCAAGTACCCGATCCTGATCCTGACCGCGCGTTCGAGCTGGCAGGACAAGGTCGAGGGCCTCAAGCACGGCGCCGACGACTACCTGGTCAAGCCCTTCCACGTCGAGGAACTGCTGGCGCGGATCAACGCGCTGGTGCGCCGCGCCAGCGGCTGGACGCGCCCGGTGCTCGAATGCGGGCCGATCTCGCTCGACACCACCGCGCAGACGGTCACCGTCAACGGCAGCGGCGTGGAGCTCACCAGCTACGAGTACAAGGTGCTCGAGTACCTGATCATGCACGCCGGCGAGCTGGTCTCGAAGGCCGACCTCACCGAGCACATCTACCAGCAGGACTTCGACCGCGACTCGAACGTGCTCGAGGTGTTCGTCGGCCGCCTGCGCAAGAAGCTCGACCCCGACGGCGCGCTCAAGCCGATCGAGACCGTGCGCGGCCGCGGCTACCGCTTCGCCATAGCGCGCACGGCGTGATCCGGGCGCTCGCCGGGTACGGTCGCGGGCCTGCTGGGTGCGGTCGTGGGCCGGGAGGGTGCGGTCGCGGGGGGGGGGGGGGTGGTAGCGGCTTCCGCAGCCGCGGGGCGCGGACGGCCCCGCCCGCCCGCCCCTGTGGGAGCGGCTTCACCCGCGACACGCCCCGGCGCAGGTCGCGGCTGAAGCCGCTCCCACAGGGGGAGGGCGGCTCGGGTTCCGGGCAGGCCTGGCGAGATGCCGCTGAACGAACGCCGCCCGCTGTCGATCCAGGCCCGCCTGCTGATCGCGGCCAGCCTCGCGCTGGTGGCCTTCCTCGGGCTGACCGGCTTCGCCCTGCAGCGCGCCTACACCGAATCGAGCCTCAAGGACCTGAGCTACCGCCTGCGCAGCCACGTGTTCGCGTACATCCGCGACACCGACATCTCGGTGGCCGGCCGCGTGCTGCCGCCGGAGTTCCCGCCCGACTCGCGCTTCGACCGGCCGCAGTCGGGGTTGTACGCGGCGGTGCTCGCCGGCGAGACGCGCTGGCAGTCGCGGTCGGCGCTGGGCATCAGCCTGCCGCAGGAGCCGCTGGACCCCGGCGCCGAGCGCTTCAGCGGCCCCTTCGACTCCGGCAGCGGCGAGCTCTACGTCTACACCATGGGCGTGCTGCTGCCGTGGAACGACAAGGGCGAGATCAAGGAACTGCCGGTCACCTTCCTGGTGGCGGAGGACCGGCGCGAGCTCGATGCGCAGCTCGACGTGTTCAGGCGCACGCTGTGGTTCTGGCTCACCAGCCTCGGCCTCGCGCTGCTGGTGCTGCAGGTGATGGTGCTGCGCTGGGTGCTGCGGCCGCTGCGCCGGGTGGCGGCGGATCTCGCGCGGGTGGAACGCGGCGAGGCCGACCAGCTCGCCGACCGCTATCCGGCCGAGCTCACCGGCCTCACCCACAGCGTCAACGTGTTCATCGGCGGCGAGCGCGAGCAGCGCGCGCGCTACCGCAACACGCTGGCCAACCTCGCCCACTCGCTCAAGACGCCGCTGGCCGTGGTGCGCGGCGAGCTCGAGGGCGACGGCGACGACGCGGCCTTGCGCCGCACGGTGGCGGAACAGGTCTCGCGCATGGACGAGATCGTCGCCTACCAGCTCTCGCGCGCCGCCACCTCGGGCCGCGCCACCTTCGCCGCGCCGGTGCCGGTGGAGCCCACCGCGGAGGAGATCGTGCGCGGGCTGGAGAAGGTCTACGCCGAGCGCAACGTGCTGTGCGAATTCGAGATCGAGGCGCAGGCGCGCTTCTACGGCGAGGCCGGCGACCTCACCGAGCTGCTGGGCAACCTGCTCGACAACGCCTTCAAGTGGGCGCGGCACCGGGTCGAACTCGGCGCGCGGCCGATCGGCGCCGCCGGCGCGCGGCGGCCCGGGCTGGAACTGCGGGTCGAGGACGATGGCCCCGGCATTCCCGAGGACCAGGTCGCCCGCCTGCTGCAGCGCGGCGTGCGCGGCGACGAACGCGTGCAGGGCCACGGCATCGGCCTGGCCATCGTGCAGGACATCGTGGTGGCCTACCGCGGCGAGTTGGAGGTGCTGCGCTCCGAGTCGTTGGGCGGCGCGGCCTTCGTGCTGCGCTTTCCGCCGGTGCCCTGAATCGGGAACCGCGTCCGCCGCATGGCCCGGATCGTAGGAGCGCATCTCATGCGCGACCGCGGACCCAAATGCCATCGCCGGGTTGGATCGCGCGGTCGCGCATGAGATGCGCTCCTACCCGGGCGGGCAATTCGAAACGCCGGGCTACAAGGCCTGCTCGAGCTCCGGGATGATCTTGAACAGGTCGCCGACCAGGCCGATGTCGGCCACCTCGAAGATCGGCGCCTCGCCGTCCTTGTTGATGG
>CAZTNB010000041.1:0-20811 GCA_964614825.1 uncultured Gammaproteobacteria bacterium | reverse complement strand
CCGCATTTCCTCTTCAACACGCTCAACGCCATCTCCACCCTGGTGCTGGACAAGGACCACCACACCGCCAACCGCATGGTCACCAGCCTGTCCGCGTTCCTGCGCCATTCGCTCGACGCCGACCCCATGCAGCGGGTCACCCTCAAGCAGGAACTGGACGCGATCAACCTCTACCTCGGCATCGAGAAGGTGCGCTTCGCCGACCGCCTGCGCCTGCAGATCGCGGTCGAGCCGGAGGCCTACATGGCGCTGCTGCCCAGCCTGCTGCTGCAGCCGCTGATCGAGAACGCGATCAAGTACGCGGTGGCCAGGCGGGTCGAAGGCGGCACCCTGGAGCTGTCCGCGCGCCGGATCGACGGCATGCTGGAGATCGCCCTGCGCGACGACGGCCCCGGCTTCGCCGACCCCTCCGGCGAGCCGCCGCCCGGCAACGGCGTGGGCCTGCGCAACACGCGCGAGCGGCTGCGCGTACTCTATGGCGAGCGCCAGTCCTTCGTGCTGCGCAACCGCCAACCGCACGGCGCCGAGATCGTGCTGCGCCTGCCGTTCGAGGCGGCGGGCGCCGCGCGCGAGTAGGGGCGGGCGGGGAGGCTGCCATGAGCCTGCGAACGCTGCTGGTCGACGACGAACCGCTGGCACGGCGCGGCCTGGTGCTGCGCCTGGCCGACGAGCCCGGGATCGAGATCGTGGGCGAGTGCGGCAACGGCGAGGAGGCGGTCAGGTCGGTCGCGCAGCTCGAACCGGACCTGATGTTCCTGGACGTGCAGATGCCGGGGCTCGACGGCTTCGCCACCCTGCGCGCGATCCCCGCCAGCCAGATGCCGCTGGTGGTGTTCGTCACCGCCTACGACCACTACGCGATCCGCGCCTTCGAGGCCAGCGCGGTGGACTACGTGCTCAAGCCCATCGACGACAGCCGCCTGGCGCAGGCCCTGTATCGCGTGCGCCAGCAGCACGCGGAGCGCAAGGCCGAGGCCCATTGCGCGCGCCTGCTGAACCTGCTGGGCGAGATTTCCGGCCGCCCCGCGCTGACGCTCGACGAGGCCCTGCGCGAGGACGGGCTGCCGGCGGCGGGCGCCGCGGCGCGCCTCGCCTTCAAGGACGGTGGCCGCACCGTGCGGGTCGACCCGGCCGAGATCCGCTGGATCGACGCCGCCGGCGACTACATGTGCGTGCACACGGACGCCGAGACCCACGTGCTGCGCGCGACCCTGCGCGACTTCGAGCAGCGGCTCGATCCGCGCCGCTTCACCCGCGTGCATCGCTCCACCATCGTCAACGTGGCGCGGGTGCGCGAACTGCGCGCGCACATCAACGGCGAGTACTTCCTCGTCCTCGACAGCGGGCATGAGCTCAAGCTCTCGCGCTCGTACAAGGAAAAGCTGGCGCTGCTGCGCTGACCGCGGTTCCGGGCCGCCGCCGCCGGGCGCGGCCCCGGCCCTCCGGCCCCCGACGGACGGGCCTTGCTAACCCGCGCGACCCTGACAACATCCAAGGGCCGTGAGCGAGGAAGAAGCCCGATGGATTGCGGCGGCGCGGGCCGGTGACGCCCGCGCCTTCCGCCAGCTGGTGGAGGCGCATGCGCGCCGGATCCACGCGGTGTGCTGGCGCATCCTGGGCGACTCCGCGCTGGCGGAGGATGCCGTGCAGGAAGCCTTCATCAATGCGTGGCGCGGGCTGGCGCGTTTCGACGGGCGGGCCGGATTCGCCACCTGGCTGCACCGGATCGCGGTCAATGCGGCGCTGGGAATGCGCCGCGCCGCGCATCCGATGGCGTCGCTCGACCTCGACGACGGGACGCAGGACGAGACCGTGGTGGACGGCCACTGGGGCGGCCTGTCCGCCGCGCTGGATCCGCAACGCAGCGCCGCCGCCGGCGAGGCGCGCGCGCACGTGGAACGCGGGCTGGCCGCCTTGACGGTCATGGAGCGCACGGCCTTCGTCCTGCGCCACGTCGAGCAGTGCGCGCTGGAAGAGATCGCGCGCACGCTGGGCATCAACGTCAATGCCTGCAAACAGGCCGTGTTCCGGGCCGTGCGCAAGCTGCGCCCGGTGCTGGAACCCTTGCGGAGCACGCCATGAACCATCCGATCGACGAGCAGGAACTGCTGCTGCACCACTGGGGCGACCCGGCGCTGGATCCGCTGCGCCATCGCGCGATCCGCGCGGCATTGGCGACGGATCCGGCGCTGCGCGCGCGCCTGCGCGAACTGGTCGCCGCGCTGGAAGCCGAGCTGCAGGCGCTGGCGCCGCCCGAACTGCCGCGCGACTACGAGGCGCGCCTGTGGTCGCGGCTGCAGCCGCGGCTGGAAGCGCGGCAGGCGCCGGTCGCGCGCAGCGCCTGGATGGCAGTGCGCGACTGGTTGGCCGGGCCCGGCGTGCCGCGCCTGGCATTCGCCGCGATGCTGGTGCTGGCGCTGGGCGTCGGCGTGTACGTGGGCCGCGGCCAGGCGCCCGCGCCGTCCGCGGTCGCGCTTTCCGACGACGGCGCGCAGCGGCTGCTCGGCGCCTACCTCAGTGCCCACCTGCAGTCGACCGAGCGCGTGATGCTGGTCGCGGCCAACAGCCCGGACGAGCGCGAGACCACGCAGGCGCTGGCGCGCGACCTGGTGTCGTCGAATCGCCTGTATGCCGCCGCCGCGCAGCGCGCCGGACGCCCGCAACTCGCCGCCTTCCTGCGCCAGATCGAACCCGTGTTGCTGGAGCTGGCGCGCGGCGACGATCCCGCGGCCACCGGCGCGCGCATCCGCGACGAAGAGCTGCCGTTCAAGGCCCGCGCTGCCGCCGCGATGGCGCGTCGCGGCACGCCACCCACCCCCGATCCCGAACTGCGGCCGCTCTGACGCCGCACCCGCAATGGAGCCCTGCACATGAACATCCGCATTCGACCGCTCGCCGGCGCGCTGCTGGCCTGCCTCCTGGCGCTGGCGCCCCCGGCGGCGAAGGCAACGCCGCAGGCCGAGGCGATGCAGCCCGCCAGCGAACCGGCGCGCGCGCTCTACTGGCAAGGGCACGAGGCGCTGGAAGCCGGCCAGCACGCGCAGGCGCTGGAACGCTTCCGCGCGCTCGAAGCGCAGTTGCGCCAGTCCGGCGAAGCGGGCGTCGACGCCGCCATGTACTGGGAGGCCTATGCGCTGGCGGGCATGCGCCAGCCCACGCAGGCCGGCCAGGTGGCGGAGCGGATGCTGCGCGAGTTCCCGCGGAGCCGCTGGGCTGACGAGGCACGCAAGTACACCGCCGCCCGCGGCACCGCGCAGCTGGCCGGACTGGCGGCGCTGCGCGGCATCGAGGGTCCGACCGGCAGCGGTGCGGGCGATCCGGCCGAGCAGGACGCGCTGGCCGCGATCGACGCGCTGCTGGCGACCGACAGTCCGAAGGCCATCGCCGTGCTGCAGCGGGTGCTCGACGGCAAGCAGACCGACCGCGTGAAGGTGCGCGCGCTGTTCGTGATGGTCCAGCTCGACCAGGCGGCGGGCGAACGCGCGCTCGACCAGGTGCTCAAGGGGCAGGGCAGCAGCTACCTCAAGCGCGAGGCGGTCAAGATGCTGGCCGTGGGCGGCGATCCGGCGTCGCTGGACCGGCTCGAGCCGCTGTACCGGAGCTCCGCCGACCGCGACGTGCGCGCGGCGGTGCTGGAGGCGTGGATGATCGGCGGTCGTGCCGACCTGCTGGCCGCGGTAGCGGCCACCGAACCGGACGCGGCGCTGCGGCGCCAGGCGATCAACCTGATCGGGGCGGCGGACGACGGCGCCGCGCTGGAGCGACTCTACGGGCAGCTCAAGGACCCGCAGGACAAGGTCGAAGTGCTGCGTGCGCTGGGCATCGCCGGCGACGCCGAGCGGCTGGCCCGCCTTGCGCGCGCCGATCGCGACCCGGTGCTGCAGGCCGCCGCCCTGGAGGGCCTGGGCATCGACGGCGGCAAGGCGGCGTGCGCCACGATCGTGGAGATCTATCGGGCCAGCAGCGACCCCGCGGTCAAGCGTGCCGCGATCAACGGGCTGCTGATCGCCGACGACGGCGCAGGCCTCGTCGCGCTGTACCGCGCCGAGACCGACCGCGACCTCAAGCGCGAGCTGATGCAGGCGTTGTCGATCGCCGACGGCGACCAGGCGCTGGAACTGATCGACCGCCAGCTCAGCGGGGAGAAGTGAGATGCGCTGCCTGCTCCTGCTGCTGGCGCTGGTGCCGCTCGCGCCTCGCGCAGCCTCGCTGGAGGAGGCGGTCGCTGCCGCCGCGCCCGGCTCCTGGGTCGAGTACGAAGTGCCGCTGCAGCCGGGCGCCGGCAGCCCCTGCTGCTTCGAGCGGCACGGCGGCCGGGAGGGTCGTCGCGGATGCACGCTGGATGGCAGCGACTGGAACATCACGGTCGGCGGCGCCAGCGACGGCGACGGCGACGGCGACGGCGATATCCTGCGGGTGTTCGCGCGCCGCGGTGCGCAGGGCGTCGATCGCGTGCGGTCGCTGGGGGCGAGTTGCCCGCTCCAGCCTGGCGCCGCGCGCGTGGCCGCGATCGGCGCGGTCGATGCCGGGGCGGCGGCGCACTGGCTGGCCGCGGAGGCGGCACGGCTCGGCAAGCGCGAGCGCGACGGCGCGATGATGGCGCTCGCATTGCAGGCGGGACCGGCGGCGAGCGCCGCGCTGGCGCGGCTGGCGGCACCCGGCTCGACCGCGGAGCTGCGGCGCGACGCGCTGTTCTGGCTCGGCGAGGCGCGCGGCGCCGATGGGCTGCAGACCCTGCTGCGGACCCTGGCGGAGGAGACCGATGCCGCGTTGCTGCGCCACGCGGTGTTCGCCCTGAGCCTGAGCAGCGCGCCCGGCGCCGCCGACTCGCTGCGCCGGATGGCGCGCCACGATGCCCGCGTCCAGTTGCGCGGCGAAGCCCTGTTCTGGCTCGCGCAGGACCACGATCCGCAGACGGAGGCGCTGGCGCGCGCCGCGCTGGCGGCCGGCGATGGCGCACTGCGCGAGAAGGCGATCTTCGCGCTGGCGCAGTTGCCGCCGGAACGGGCGATCCCGGCGCTGGATGCCCTGGCGCGCGACCGCAGCCAGGATGCGCGCACGCGTCGCGAGGCCCTGTTCTGGCTGGCACAGCAGGACGACGACGATGCGCTGGCGGTGTTCGACGAACTGCTGGGCGGCGATCCGCCCTAGCGCGGCGGCCCGGATCGCGGGCACTCGAGTCGGCGGCCGCTTGCCGGCCGGATTCGCAATCGACGCAACGGCCGCGGGCACGACCGTAGGCGGGCAACGGCTCGCCGCCCGCCCGAGTCGCTTCGCCGCACGGGCGTGAACCATCGTGACGCCCGGCACATCTGAACCCGGGAGGCCCACGCGCACGCTCGCGCCACGCCACCCGGAGTATCCGATGAACCTGACCCAGGCCTCGCTGAAGAATCCCGCCGCGGTTGCCGTCGCGGTGGCGCTGGTCGCGGTGTTCGGGCTGGTGGCAATGGCGCGCCTGCCGTTGCAGCTCTTCCCGGACATCGACCGGCCGCAGATGTCGGTGGTGACCAATTGGCGCGCCGCGTCGCCGAGCGAGATCGAGTCCGAGATCCTCGAGCCGCAGGAGGAGGTGCTGCAAGGCCTCAACGGCCTCGAGCGCATCGACGGCAACGCCAACGCCGGTTCGAGCTGGGTCAACCTCACCTTCTCGGTCGGCACCGACATGAAGGCCACGCTGGTCGACGTCATCGGGCGCCTCAACCGCCTGCCGACGCTGCCGGCCGACGCCGACCCGCCGGTGGTGCAGCTCAACGGCGAGGACGCCAACACCAACCTCACCTGGTTCTTCGTGCAGCTGCTGCCCGGCACGGCGGGGACCATCGACGACTACTTCCGCTACGTCAACGATTCGGTCAAGCCGCGCCTGGAGGCCGTGCCCGGCGTCGCCCGGGTCGAGGTCAACGGCTCGATGCCCGAGCAACTCGCCATCGACCTCGACCTGCGCAAGGCGGCCGAGCACGGCATCGCGATCCCGCAGGTGGCGCAGCTCGCGGGTCGCGCCAACGACGTGTCGGGCGGCTTCGTCGAGGTCGGCCGGCGCCAGTACACGCTGCGCATGGCCGGGCGCTACACGCCGTCGGAACTCGGCGAGCTGATCCTGGCCTGGCGCGACGGGCAGCCGGTGCGCCTGGCCGACGTCGCCACGATCGCCATCAAGCGACCCGAGCGCAGCTTCGTCGGCTACCAGAACGGCAACCCGGCGCTGGGCCTGCGCATCGTGCGCGAGACCGGCGCCAACGTGCTCGCCACCCTCGACGCGGTCAAGGCCGAGGTCGCGCTGCTGCGCGAGGGTCCGCTCAAGGAGCGCGGGCTCGCGATCGAGCAGTCGTTCGACTCGGGCCTGTTCATCAAGCGCGCGATCAACCTGCTGTCGGGCAACCTGGTCGCCGGCGTGCTGCTCGCGGTGGGCTGCCTGTGGTGGTTCCTGCGCGACGCGCGCGCCACGCTGCTGATCGCGAGCGCGATCCCGGTCTCGCTGCTGGCCACCTTCGTGGTGCTGCAGCTGGCCGGGCGCAGCCTCAATGTGATCTCGCTGGCCGGGCTCGCCTTCGCGGTCGGCATGGTGATGGACGCGGCGATCGTGGTGGCGGAGAACATCGTGCGTCTCAAGGAAGGCGGGCGCATGCCGCAGGACGCCGCCCATGCCGGCACGCGCCAGGTCATGGGCGCGCTGTTCGCCTCCACCGTGACCACGATCGCGGTGTTCCTGCCGGTGCTGTTCCTCGAGGACGTCGAGGGGCAGCTGTTCGGCGACCTCGCCATCACCACCGCGATCGCGGTCGCGATCTCGATGCTGGTCGCGATCACCGTGCTGCCGGCCGCCGCGGGCGGCTGGCTCAAGGCGAAGACGTTCGGCGGCGACGGCGGCAGGCAGTGGAGCGCCATCACGCGCTGGATCATGGCCCAGACCGCCACCCGGCGGCAGCAGGCGGCGTGGACGGTGGCGTTGCTGCTGGGCCCGGCGCTGCTGGCCTGGGCCCTGCTGCCACGGCTCGACTACCTGCCGCCGGTCAAGCGCGCGGCGATCGACGTGTGGTTCAACCTGCCGCCGGGCATGGGTCCGGAAGCCGTCGACCGCGAGATCTTCTCCATCGTGCGCGAGCGCATGGCCCCGTACATGCGCGGCGACAAGCAGCCGCAGCTCAAGAACTGGTACATCCAGGCCTGGCCGGGCGGCGGCACGCTGGGCGCGCGCGTGGTCGAGGAAGGGCGCATCGGCGAGTTGGAGCGGATCATCCGCGACGAGATCGTGGTCGGCCTGCCGGACACCCGCGCCTTCACCGCGGAGGGCGAGTTGTTCGGCGCCTTCGGCGGCTCGGCGCGCGCGATCCAGGTGCACCTGCAGTCCGGTGACACGGCGCGCATCAATGCTGCCGCGGAGACCGGCCGCCAGCTGCTCAGCGCGCGCTTCCCCGGCGCCAACGTGCAGACCTGGCCCAATGCCGACGCGAGCCAGGCCGAACTGCGCCTGCATCCGGACGACCGCCGCCTGGCCGAGGCGGGCTGGACCCGGACCGAACTCGGCACCGTGGTCCGCACGCTGGGCAACGGCACCTGGATCGGCGAGTACTTCGACGGCGACCAGCGCATGGACGTGATCCTGCGCGGCCGCGGCTGGAACACGCCGGAGGAGCTGGCGCAGGTCGCGCTGGCCACGCCGAACGCGGGCGTGCTGCCGCTGGGCGAGCTGGGCACGCTCGACACGGTGACCACGGCGCCGCAGGTGCGCCGGGTCGACCGCCGTCGCACCGTCACGCTGACCTTCGACCCGCCGGCGACGCTGTCGCTGGAGGAAGCGCTGGCGGCGGTGCAGGACGAGATCGTGCCGGCGCTGCGCCGCGAGCTGCCGGCCGACGCCAGCGTGCAGGTCGCCGGCAGCGCCGACCAGCTGCAGCAGGTGGTGGGCACCATGGGCACCAACTTCCTGCTCGCGCTGCTGGTGCTGTACCTGCTGATGGCGGCGATGTTCAAGTCGCTGCGCGACGCCGGCCTGGTGATCCTGACCATGCCGCTGGCCCTGCTGGGCGGCGTGCTGGGCCTGCGCGCGCTGGGCCTGTTCGCGTTCCAGCCGCTGGACCTGCTGTCGATGATCGGCTTCGTGATGCTGCTGGGCATGGTGGTGAACAACGCCATCCTGCTCATCGCGCAGACGCGCGAGGCGCAGGCGGAAGGGCAGGGGCTGGACCGCGCGGTGCAGACCGCGCTCGACCAGCGCCTGCGCCCGATCTTCATCGCCGCGCTCACCGGCGTGGTCGGCTCGCTGCCGATGGCGATCAATCCGGGCCCGGGCGCGGTGATCTACCGCGGCCTGGCCGCGGTGACCGTCGGCGGCGTGGGCCTGTCGCTGGTGTTCACCGCGATCCTGATCCCGGCGTTGATCCGCCTGCTCGGCGAGCGCAAGGCCGCCGTGGCGGAAGGCGCCGCCTACCCGCCCTTGCGCAGCGCGGCCTGAGCAATCCCGCCATTCGACCCGACCGGAGCAGACTCATGCAGACCCGCCACGTCCTGATCGCGCTCGCGGCCTGTGCCGCCCTGGTGCTGCTGGCGCCGAGCGACGACTCGCGCGCCCAGCCGCAACCGACGCCACCGGCGCCGCCGCCGGCCACGGTGGAGGTGGCGCCCGCCAGCATCGCCGACATCGCCACCGTGCAGTGGGTGCCGGGCACGGTGCTCAGCCGCGCCGACGCGCAGATCGCCAGCGAGCAATCCGGCCGCGTGCTGGAGATCGCCGAAGTCGGCGAGCGCATCGCGCAGGGCGGCGTGATCGCGCGACTCGACGCCGAGGCGCTGGTGCTGGCCGAGCGCGAGGCCGAAGCGGCGCTGGCGCGGATCGCGTCGCAGCTGGCCTTCCAGGAGCGCCAGCTCGGCCGCCTCGCCGCGCTCAAGCGGCGCTCGAGCGTGGCCGAGAACCAGCTCGACGAGGCGCGCGCCCAGCGCGACCTCCTGCGGCACGACCAGGCGCGGGCCGAGGTCGCGCTCGCCGCCGCCCGGCGCCAGGTGCGCGAGGCGACCATCCGCGCGCCCTTCGAGGGCGTGGTCGCGGAGCGGCGCGCGCAGCGCGGCGAATACCTTGCCGCCGGCGCCATGCTGGTGCGGCTGGTCGACACCACGCACACCGAGGTCAGCGCGCGGGCGCCGGTCGGGATCGGCATCGCGCTGCAGGCAGGCGCCATGGTGGTGCTGCGCGAGGGCGCGGAGCGCGCGATCGAGGCCCCGATCCGGGCGGTGGTTCCCGGCGGCGACGCGCAATCGCACCAGCTGGAGTTGCGCATCGCGCTGCAGGCGGCGGAATGGCCGATCGGCACGGCGGTGCAGGTCGGCGTGCCGGCGGGCTCGGCCAGCGCCGCCGTGGCGGTGCCGCGCGACGCGCTGGTGCTGCGTGGCGCGGAGACCTTCGTGTTCCGCGTGGGTGCCGACCGCAAGGCCGAGCGCATCGCGGTGCAGACCGGCCGCGCCAGCGGCGACCTGGTCGAGGTGCGCGGCGCGGTCGCCGTGGGCGACTCGCTGGTGGTGCGGGGCGCCGAGCGGCTGGCGCCGGGACAGGCAGTGGCGATCCGCGAGCGCGGCGCGCCCGCGACGGCAAGCGGCCCCGCGGCTGGACCCTAGGGAACCTCTGCAGCAGCAACGGGGGTGCGGATGCTGGTCCGCGAATCCCCTAGGTCTCGCGCAGGCGCGGGCGCAGGCTGGCGAGGTTGCAGGGACGCGTGCGGGCGTCGAGCTGCGGCGCCAGCAGTCGTTCCCACGCCGTGCGGCAGGCCGACGTGGAGCCGGGCAGGCAGAACACGAAGGTGGCGTTGGCCAGCCCGGCGAAGGCCCGCGACTGCAGCGTCGAGGTGCCGATCTCCTGGTAGGAGAGCGCGCGGAACATCTCGCCGAAGCCGGGCATGGCCTTGTCGAGCAGCGGCTCGATCGCCTCGGGCGTGGCATCGCGGCCGGTGAAGCCGGTGCCGCCGGTCACCAGCACGCCATCGATCGCCTCGTCGGCGATCCACGCCGCGACCGTGGCGCGGATGCGGTAGCGGTTGTCGGGCAGCAGCGCGCGCGCGGCCAGGCGATGGCCGGCCGCGACCAGCGCGTCGGCCAGGTACTTGCCGGAGCCGTCGTCCTCCAGGGTGCGCGAATCCGACACCGTCAGCACGGCGATGGCGAGGGGCACGAACTCGGTGGCGGCGGTCATGGCGGGGGCTCGCAGTGCAGGCGCTCAGGCCGCGGGGACGTCGAAGTCGGCCGGGGCCTCGCCGCGGCGCTGGCGCTCGACCATGCCGACGATCGCGCGCTCGAAGGCGCGCGCGAAGGCGCCCATGTCGAACAGCGGCGAGGTCGCGCGCGCGCGAGCCAGGCGCTCGCGCAGCTCGCGGCGCGCGCCGCCGTCGCGCGCCAGCGCGATCGCGCGCTCGCGATAGGCGTCGGCGTCGGCGGCGACCAGGTCGTCGAGGCCCAGCGTGGCCAGCAGCGAGGCCGCCACCCGCGAGGCGAACGTGCGACCGGGCAGGGTCAGCACCGGGCAACCCGCCCACAGCGCGTCGCTGGCCGTGGTGTGGGCGCCGTAGGGCCAGGTGTCGAGGAACAGGTCGGCGTGGCGGTACAGGGTCAGGTACTCGTCGTGCGGCAGCTTGCGCTGGAACACCAGGCGCGCCGGGTCCACGCCGGCGGCCGACGCGGCGGCGCGCAGGTTGGCGCTGCTGGCCTCGTGGCCCGCCAGCAGCCACAGCACGCTGTCGGGCACCGCCTGCAACACCCGCATCCAGTGCCCGAAGCACTCCGGCGTGACCTTGTAGGTGTTGTTGAAACTGGCCAGCACCGTGGCGCCCGCCGGCAGGCCCAGCGCGGCGCGCGGTGGCGGCTCGCGCACGGCGCGGGTCGCGTCGGAGGGCTGGAAGGCCTGCGGCAGGCGCACCAGTGCCTCGCTGTAGTGCGGGCGCTCGGCAGGGGGCACCACCACCGCGTCGGCGATCAGGTAGTCGATGAAGGGGGCCCCGGAGGTACCCGGATACGCCAGCCAGTTCACCTGCAGCGGCGCGCCGCGCAACGCGAACAGTTCGGTGACGGCGCCGCCGCCGTAACCGCGCAGGTCCACCAGCACGTCGAGTCCGCGCTCGCGCACCCGCCGCGCCATCTCCGCCGGCGCCAGCCCGGTGAGCTCGTGGAACTCGTCGAAACCCGCGCGCAGGCGCCGGCGCATGGCGCCGCCGTCGTCGGCGCTGGTGGCAAAGCCCGCAGTGCGCAGCCGGGTGCCGCGCAGCCGCTCGACCAGGTCCACCACCAGCAACGCGGTCGGATGGTTGTTGAAGCCGTTGGAGACGAAGCCCACGCGCAGGTCGCGCGCCGCGCGCGGGCCCGGCGCCGGGCCGAGTTCGCCGCGCGCCGCCTCGGCTTCGGCCTGGCGCAGCCTGGCCCAATTGCGCGCGCAGCGCAGCTGTTCCGCGGGCGTGGCCGCTTCGGCCAGGAACGAGAACGGCGTCAGTCCGGGCGCGTCGGCCGCCACCGCGGCGCGCAGCCGCGTCGCGAGGGCCTCGAGGCCCTGCCAATCGCAAAGGCGGCGACGCAGGAACACCAGTTGCGACAGCGCCGGCCACAGCGCCGGGTCGCGCTCCAGCGCCGCGGCATGGGCCGCCGCCGCGCCCGGCCAGTCGCCGAGTTCGTCGAGCACCAGGCCGAGGTTGTGCCAGGGTTCGGCCAGCGCGGGGTTGCAGGCGCTGGCGCGACGGAACGAGTCGGCGGCCGCGGCGGCGCGCGATTGCGCGGCCTGGGCGCTGCCCAGTACCTGCCACGCGGCGGCCTGCGTTGGATCGACTTCGCTGGCCTTGCGCGCCGCCGCTTCGGCGGCCGCGGCATCGCCGCCGGCAAGTCGCGCCGACGCGAGGTTGGCGTAGGCCAGCGCCGAGGTGTCGCCCGCGGCCAGCGCGTGCTCGAAGGCGCCGGCCGCCTCGCGATGCATGCCCTGCGCATCGAGCGCCATGCCCGCCATGGTCCAGCCACGCGGCGCGGCCGGCGCCAGCACGGTCGAGCGCGAAGCCGCCTCGAAGGCCTGCGCGGGTTGGCCGGTGGCGAGGTAGACCGCGGCCAGCTCGCACCACGCGTCGAGGTTGCGCGAATCGAGCTTGAGCGCGCGGGTGATGCGCTGCATCGCCAGCCTGGGGTCGCCGCGCGCCAGCGCGACGGCGCCATGCAGCTGCCACGCGCGGGAGTCGTCCGGCGCGGCGGCCAGGATCGGCGCCAGCGCGGCGTCGGCGAGGTCGAGCTCGCCGCGGGCCAGCGCGGTGCGCGCCTGCGCCAGGGACTGCGCCGCGTTCACGCCGCCGCCTCCGCCAGGCCCTTGAGCTGCTCGGCCTGGTACTCGCGTTGCAGCGGCAGCACCACCAGGTCGAGGTTGCCGCCGAGCACGTCCTCGAGCGCGTACAGCGTCAGGTTGATGCGATGGTCGGTGACGCGCCCCTGCGGATAGTTGTAGGTGCGGATCCGTTCCGAGCGGTCGCCCGAGCCGACCTGCAGGCGCCGCGAGGCGCTGGTGGCCGCTTCCCGCGCCGCGCGCTGGTCGTCGACCAGGCGCGCCTGCAGCAGCGCCATCGCGCGCGCGCGGTTCTTGTGCTGCGAACGCTCCTCCTGGCATTCGACCACGATGCCGGACGGGACGTGGGTGATGCGGATCGCCGATTCGGTCTTGTTCACGTGCTGGCCGCCGGCGCCGCTGGCGCGGTAGGTGTCGACCTTGAGTTCGGCCGGATTGATCTCGATCTGCTCGGCCTCCTCCGGCTCCGGCAGGATCGCGACCGTGCACGCCGAGGTATGGATCCGGCCCTGCGCCTCGGTCGCGGGCACGCGCTGCACGCGGTGCGCGCCGGACTCGAACTTGAGGCGCGCGTAGACGCCCTGGCCCTCCACCCGGGCCACCAGCTTCTTGTAGCCGCCGTGCTCGCCGGGGCTGGCGTCGAGCGTCTCCAGGCGCCAGCCCTGCCGCTCGGCGTAGCGCGCGTACATCCGGTACAGGTCGCCGGCGAACAGCGCCGCCTCGTCGCCACCGGTGCCGGCGCGGATCTCGAGGTAGATGTCGGCGTCGTCGCGCGGATCGCGGGGCACCAGCAGCAGCTGCAGCGCCGCCTCCAGCTCGGCGCGACGCGCCTCCAGCGCCACCACCTCGTCGGCGGCCAGTGCCTTCAGCCCGGGATCGGCCTCGGCCAGCATGCCGCGCGCGGCTTCGAGCGCGACGCCGGCGGCGTCGAACTCGGCGAGCGCGCGGGCCAGCGGGTCGAGTTGCGCGAATTCCTTCGACAGCGCGCGGAAGCGGGCCGCGTCGGCAAGTACCTGGGGCTCGGCGAGCAGCAACGCGACCTCGTGCTGGCGCTCGGCGAGAGCATCCAGCCGACGGCGGATGGCGGGGCTCATGCCTTCTCGTCCGGCTCGCAGTCCAGGCCTTCGAACAGGCGCTCGCCTGCGCGCAGCAGCTCGGCGTCGCCACGTTCGGCGGCGGCGCGCAGGCCCGAGGTCGGCGGATGGATGAGGCGGTTGGTCAGCGTGTTGGCGAGGTACTGCAGGACTTCCTCCGCCGGGCGGCCCGCCGCCAGCTGCTGGCGCGCCTTCTCCAGCACCTGGTCGCGCTGGCGCTCGGCGCCGCGGCGCAGGGCGCGCAGGGGCCCCTGGCCCTCCTGCGCGCGCAGCCAGGTCACGTAGTGCTCGACCTGCAGGTCGATGATGGCCTCGGCTTCGCGCGCCGCCTCGCGGCGCGAGCGCAGGTTGTCCTCGATCACCACGGCGAGGTCGTCGACCGTGTAGAGGAACACGTCGTCGAGCGTCGATACGCTGGCCTCGACGTCGCGCGGCACCGCGAGGTCGACCAGCAGCATGGGCCGGTGCCGGCGCTGCGCCAGCGCGGCCTGCACTTCGGCGCGGCGGATGACCGGCTCGCGTGCCGCGGTGGAGCAGATCACGAGGTCGGCTTCGTGCAGGTGTCGCGCGAGGTCGGACAGCGCGATCGCGCGGGCGTCGTAGCGTGCCGCCAGCGCCTCGGCGTTCGCCAGCGTGCGGTTGGCCACCACCAGGCGCTGCAGGCCGGTCTGCACCAGGTGCCGCGCCACCAGCTCGATGGTGTCGCCGGCGCCGACCAGGATGCTGGAGACGCCGGCCAGGTCGCCGAACACCTGGCTGGCAAGGCGCGTCGCCGCGAACGCCACCGAGACCGGCGCCGCGCCCACCCGGGTCTCGGTGCGCGCGCGCTTGGCCACCGCGAACGCGTTCTGGAACAGGCGGTCCAGCTGGCTGCCCAATGCGCCGGACTCGCGCGCCCGCTGCCACGCCTCCTTGACCTGGCCCAGCACCTGCGGTTCGCCCACCACCAGCGAGTCGAGGCCGGTGGCGACGCGGAACAGGTGCCGGACCATGCTGGCATCCTCGTACCGGTACAGGAACTCGTCGAGCTGGCTGGGCCGCAGCCCATGGAAGCCGTGCAACCACTCCGCGGGCACTCCCTGCGCGCCGGGCTCCACCTGGCAGTAGACCTCGGTGCGGTTGCAGGTGGAGACCACCACGGCCTCGAGCACGCCGGGTTCGGCGCGCAGCGCCGCCGCCGCGGTCGCCAGGGCCTCGGGCGTGACCGCGATGCGCTCGCGCAGGGCGACCGGGGCGGTCTGGTGATTGAGGCCTACGGCGACCAGCATCATGGCGCCCATGCAGGGGTGGGCTTAAATTGTCGTGGCGCGGTGCCCGCGGATCAAGGAAAGTCGGTGCCGCGCCGGCTGCATCGCGCAATAGTCCCGCTTCAGGAGCCCGCCAAGTGCCGATTTCCCCTCGTTATTCCTGCCTGCTGCTGCTGGTCCTGCTGTCGGCGGCCTGTGCCCGCACCCCGGTCCGCGACGACAGCGGGGCCGCCGCCGCGCCGGTGGCGGCCGCGGACGGCGCGCAAGCCGCGGCCAGCGGGTTGGACGAGGCGCCCGGCAAGGAGCCTGACAAGGACGTCATGGCGGCACTCATGGCGGGCGAGTTCGCCTGGCAGGACGGCCGTGGCGACTCCGCCGCGCGCCACTACGCGCGGGCCGCCGAACTCAGCGCCGACCCCGGCATCGCCGAGCACGCGACGCGGGTGGCGCTGGCCGCGCAGCAATGGGATGTGGCCGGCAAGACCCTCGCACGCTGGGCCGCGCTGGATCCCGCGGCGGCCGCGCTGCCGCAGGCCCGGGCCGGGCTGGCGCTGGGCCTGGGCGACGTGCCGCAAGCCGTCGAATTGCTCGCCGGCCTGTGCGACCACGGCAAGGAAGGACGCCGCCTTGCGACCCAGGCCCTGCTGGGCACGCCGGACAAGCAGCGCGCGGCGGGCGCCGTCGCGCTGTTGCTGGATCGACCCGCGCTCGGCGGCGGCAGCGACACCCTGTTGCTGCTGGGCCAGGTGGCCGACCAGCTCGGCGATCGCGCGCTGGCGCTGCGCGCCGCCGACCTCGCGGTGAGCCGCCATCCCGACCAGGCCCGGGCCTGGTTCGGCCGCAGCCATGCGCGGCTGCGCGCCGACGACAAGGCGGGCGCGCGCGCCGACGTGCAGAAGGCGCTGGCGCTGGATCCGGGCAGCCGCGACATCCGGCTGACCTATGCCGCCCTGCTCGACGACGCCGGCGACACGACGGGCGCGGCGCGGGTGCTCGCCGAGGGCAAGCCCGACGACGAGCTGCTCGGCGCGCGCGCGGCCTATGCCGCCCGCGCGGGCGACAAGGCGCAGATGCGCGAGGCCTACGCGGCGCTCAAGGCGTTGCCGCCGCCGGCGCCTTCGAAGCGGTTGGAGCTGCTGGGCCAGATGGCCGAGCTGATCGAACTGCGCGGCGAAGCCATCGACTGGTACGAGCAGGTGCCGCCAGGCGACGACTACGTCGCCGCGCAGCTGCGGATCGCGGTGCTGCTCGACGAAGGCGGCGATGGCGCCGCGGCCCGCGAGCGCATCCGCAAGCTGCGTGCCGAGGGCATCGAGGACGACGAACAATTGGTCGACAGCTTCCTGCTGGAAGCCGAGCTGGTCGGCAAGCGCGGGCGCAAGGCCGACGCGCTGGAGGTCTATCGGCGCGGCCTCGAGGTACTGCCGGACGAGCAGCGCCTGCTCTACGGGCGCGCCTTGCTGCTGGAGGGCCTCGACCGGGTCGACGAGGCCTTGCGCGACCTGCAGCGCATCGTGGCGCTGCATCCCGACGATCCCGACGCGCTCAATGCGCTCGGCTACACCCTGGCCGATCGCACGCAGCGATACGAGGAGGCGCAGGCGCTGATCGAGAAGGCGCTGGCGCTCAAGCCCGACGAGCCGGCGATCATCGACAGCATGGGCTGGGTCCTGTACCGGCGCGGCGAGCTGGTCAAGGCCGAGGCGCAGTTGCGGCGCGCCTTCGAAATGCAGCCGGACGCCGAGATCGCCGCCCATCTGGGCGAAGTGCTGTGGTCGCAGGGCAAGCGCGACGAGGCACGCGCGGTATGGGCAGCGGGCCGGGCGGAGGACGCCGACAACGCCACCCTGCGCGCGACCGTCGAGCGGCTCGACCGGTGAAAGGGTCGCGGCGAGGCCCGCGCCAGCACGTCGTGCTGGCGTTCGCGGCGTTGGCGCTGGCCGGCTGCGCGGCGCGCGTCGCGCGGGAAGCGCCGGCGGACGGCGCGCTGCTCCACGAGCGCGACGCCCTGCTGCAGGCGTGGCCGGTCTGGTCCTTCGTCGGACGCATCGCCGTGCACGACGGCACCGAGGGCGGCAGCGGCCGCATCCAGTGGCGCGAGGGCGGCGGGTACTACGAGGTGACCGTGCGCGCGCCGGTGTCGGCCACGACCTGGATCCTGTCCGGCGATCCGGTGCAGGCCGAACTGCGCGGAGCCGGGCCCGAGCCGGCGCGCGGGACCGACGCCGAGGAACTGCTGGCCCGCGAGACCGGCTGGCACCTGCCGGTGGCGCAGGCGCGCGCATGGGTGCGCGGACTCGCCTTCGATCCGGCGCGCGCGCGCCTGACCGCGGCCCGCGGTGGCCTGCCGGCGACGCTGGAGGAGGACGGCTGGCGCGTGGAGTTCGGCGAATGGGCGCCGCCCAGCGGCGACCGGCCGGCCATGCCGCGGCGGATCACGGCGCGCCGCGCCGCGTGGGAGGTGCGGCTGGCGATCGCGAGCTGGAGCCTGGAACGCGGTGGCTGAATCCTGGAGCGAATGGCCGGCACCGGCCAAGTTGAACCTGTTCCTGCACGTGGTCGGGCGGCGCAACGACGGTTACCACCTGTTGCAGACGGCGTTCCAGTTGCTCGACCTGTGCGACACGGTGCGGTTGCGGCCGCGCAACGACGCGGTCATCGCGCGCGAGGCCGGCCCCCCCGGGGTGCCGCCGGACGCCGACCTCGCGGTGCGCGCGGCACGCCTGCTGCAGCAGCACGCGGCGGTGCCGACCGGGGTCGACATCGCGCTCGACAAGCGCATCCCCCTCGGCGGCGGCCTGGGCGGCGGCAGTTCCGACGCGGCGACGGTACTGGTCGCGCTCAACCAGTTGTGGGGCCTGCGATTGCCGGTCGAACGGCTGGCGGCGCTGGGCCTGGCCCTGGGCGCCGACGTGCCGGTCTTCGTCCACGGCTGCTCCGCGTGGGCGGAGGGCGTGGGCGAGCGCCTGCAGCCGCTGGCGCTGCCGCCGCGCTGGTTCATGGTCATCGACCCCGGAATCGCGGTCGCGACGGCCTCGATATTCCAAGCCCCGGAATTGACAAGGAATTCCCCGCATACGACAATCGCCCGCTTTGTCGCAGGCGAGCCCACCCGGAACGACCTCGAACCGGTGGTGCGGGCGCGCCACGCCGGCATCGCGAGTGCGCTCGATTGGCTGGGCGCGCGCGCGCCGGCGCGGCTGACCGGCAGCGGCGGTTGCCTGTACGCGGCCTTCGCCACTCGCGCGGAGGCGCTGCAGGTCGCGGCGGCGGTGCCGGCGCCGTGGCGCGGGCTGGTCGCGCAGGGATTGCAGGTTTCGCCGCTGGCGGAGCGGGTGGCCGTCTGGCGGCAACGCGGTTGAGGTCTGGTTCCATCGGCTGGGGCGTCGCCAAGCTGGTAAGGCACGGGATTTTGATTCCCGCATTCGCAGGTTCGAGTCCTGCCGCCCCAGCCACTCGTGCGCCCCGGCGCGCAGGCATCGGTGTGCGGCTCGACTCGGGACGTGGCGCGTGAATACCGAAGGCATCCTCGTTTTCGCGGGCAACGCCAATCGGCCGCTGGCGCTGTCGATCTGCCGCGAATTGGGCGTGCCGCTGGGCAAGGCCGTCATCGGGCGCTTCAGCGACGGCGAAGTGCAGGTCGAGATCGAGGAGAACGTGCGGCGGCAGGAGGTGTTCGTGGTGCAGCCGACCTGCGCCCCGACCGCCGACAATTTCATGGAACTGCTGGTGCTGATCGACGCGCTCAAGCGCGCATCGGCGGCCAGCGTCACCGCGGTGATCCCGTACTTCGGCTACGCCCGGCAGGATCGGCGCCCGCGTTCGGCGCGGGTGGCGATCACGGCCAAGGTGGCGGCGACGATGATCGGCGCGGTGGGCACCGACCGGGTGCTGACGGTCGACCTGCACGCCGACCAGATACAGGGTTTCTTCGACATCCCGCTCGACAACGTCTATTCGTCGCCGGTGCTCCTGGCCGACATCTGGCGTTACCAGGGGACCAGCGAACTGCTGGTGGTTTCGCCCGACGTGGGCGGCGTGGTGCGGGCGCGGGCGATCGCCAAGCGCCTCGATGACGCGGAACTGGCGATCATCGACAAGCGCCGGCCGCGCCCGAACGAAGCCACCGTGATGAACATCATCGGCGACGTGGAAGGCAAGGTCTGCGTGCTGGTGGACGACATCGTGGACACCGCCGGCACGCTGTGCGCCGCGGCGGCCGCGTTGAAGAAGCACGGCGCGCGGCGGGTGGTGGCGTATTGCACCCATCCGGTGCTGTCGGGCCCGGCGATCCAGAACCTCAACGGATCGCAGCTCGACGAGCTGGTGGTGACCGACACGATCCCGCTGTCCGAGGCGGCGCGTGCCTGCTCGAGGATCCGCCAGCTCAGCGTCGCGGAGCTTCTGGCCGAGACCATGCGTCGCATCGCGTTCGGGGAGTCGGTGAGTTCGCTGTACGTGGATTGAGGTCGGGGCATCCGGCAATGGGAGATCGGCGGTCGGGCTCGCGCATGGCGCGGCGCCGCGCGCCGATCTCCGATTCCCGATCCCGGGAATGACGAGGCGCTCCTGGTCGCGGGAGCGTCGAAACCGCCGCAAGGCGGCCAACGAAACTGGAAAGGCACACGAAAATGGCAACCCGTCACGAAATCAACGCCACGCTGCGGAAGGACGAAGGCAAAGGTGCGAGCCGCCGCCTGCGTCGTTCCGGCAAGATGCCGGCGATCGTCTATGGCGCGAAGCAGGACCCGGTGAGCATCGAGCTCGAGCACAACGCCACCTACCTCGCCTCGCACAACGAGTGGTTCTACTCGGCGATCCTCGACCTCAACCTCGACGGCAACACGCAGCGGGTGCTGCTGCGTGACCTGCAGCGCCACCCGTTCAAGCCGCAGCTGCTGCACATCGACTTCCAGCGCGTCAGCGAGAACGAGGCGATCCGCATCCGCGTGCCGCTGCACTTCCTCAACCAGGAGAAGTCGAACGCCGGCAAGACCTCGGGCGTGGTCGTCACGCACGAGCTCAACGACGTCGAGATCTCGTGCCTGCCCAAGGACCTGCCGGAGTTCATCGAGGTCGACCTCGGCAACCTGGAAGTGGGCGGCATCGTCCACCTTTCCGAGCTCAAGCTGCCGGCGGGCGTGACCATCCCGGAGCTCAAGCTGGGCAAGGAGCACGACCTGGCGGTGGCCATCGCCAAGGAAATCAAGGAAGAGGTCGAGGCGGCTCCAGCTGCCGAGGCCGAGGCGGCGGTTCCGGGCGCGGCCGCGCCGGCAGCCGCGGCCGCGGCGCCCGCCAAGGCGGCGGCGCCGGCCAAGGACGAGAAGAAGAAGTAGGCGCGCGCCGTCGGCGCGCACCGGGGTCGCGGCCATGGGCCGCGGCGCCGGGCGCGCCAGCGGCATCGTGCCGCGCGCATGGCCGCGTTGCGCCTCGTCGTCGGGCTGGGCAATCCCGGCCCGGAGCATGCGGGAACCCGGCACAACGCCGGGTTCTGGTTCATCGACGCCCTGGCGGCGGACCTGGGCGTGGAGTTCGCCCTCGATCGCAAGCTGCACGCCGAGGTCGCCAAGGCGCGGGTGTCGGGCGAGAACCTGTGGCTGCTGCGGCCCACGACCTACATGAACCGCAGCGGGCTCGCGGTGCAGGGGGCGCTGGCCTACTACAAGATCGCGCCCGAGGAAATGCTGGTCGCCCACGACGAACTGGACCTGCCGCCAGGCACGGCGCGGCTCAAGTTCGACGGTGGCCACGGTGGGCAGAACGGATTGCGCGACATCCTCGGGCAGCTGGGCCACGGGCGCTTCCATCGCCTGCGGCTCGGGATCGGCCACCCGGGCCACAAGGACCGCGTGACCCCCTGGGTGCTGGGCCGGCCCGGCAAGGTCGACGAGGCCGCGATCCGCGATGCCGTGTCCGCCGCGCTGGCCGTGATGCCGCGGGTGCTGGGCGGCGACCTCAACGGCGCGATGAAGCAGTTGCACACCAAGGCCGAAGCGGCCGAGGAGTAGCGATTCTGGAGCGGGGCGCGCGCTGGCGTCTCCCCTTTCCCGACTCCCGATTCCGGAACACGGACCACCCATGGGTATCAAGTGCGGCATCGTGGGCCTGCCCAACGTCGGCAAGTCCACGCTTTTCAACGCGCTGACCAAGGCCGGCATCCCGGCCGCCAACTTCCCGT
>CAZTNB010000040.1:0-20832 GCA_964614825.1 uncultured Gammaproteobacteria bacterium | reverse complement strand
ACCAGGCCGATGTCGGCCACCTCGAAGATCGGCGCCTCGCCGTCCTTGTTGATGGCGACGATGGTGCCGGCGTCCTTGATGCCGGTGAGGTGCTGGATCGCGCCGGAAATGCCGATCGCGACGTACAGCTCCGGCGCGATGATCTTGCCGGTCTGCCCCACCTGCATGTCGTTGGGCGCGTAGCCCGCGTCGACCGCGGCGCGCGAGGCGCCCACGCCGGCGCCCAGCTTGTCGGCCAGCTTGTAGATCAGGGCGAAGTTCTCCGCCGATCCCACCGCGCGGCCGCCCGAGACCACGCGCGCCGCGGACTGCAGGTCGGGGCGATCGGAGGCGCCGGCCTTGAGCTCGACGTAGCGGGTATGCGTCGGCAGCGCGGCGCTGACGCTGGCGGCCTCGACCGGCGCCGCGCTGGCGCCGTTGCCGGTGGCCGGGAACGAGGCATTGCGCACCGTGGCGACCACCTTGCGCGCCGCCGGGCACTCGACCGTGATGATCGCGTTGCCGGCGTAGATCGGCCGCTCGAAGCGGTGCGCGCCGTGCACCTTCATGATGTCGCTGACCATCGCCTCGCCGAGCAGCGCGGCGACGCAGGGCATCAGGTCCTTGCCATAGGTCGTCGAGGGCCCGAGCACGTGCGTGTAGTCGGCCGCCAGCGCCACCACCTGCGGCGCGAGCACCGCCGCCATCGCGTTGGCATTGGCCGGGTTGGCCACCGTGCGCACGCGGGTCACGCCGTCGAGCTGCGCGGCCTGCGCGGCGACCGCGCCCGGGTCGGCGGCGAACACCGCGACCTCGATCGCGCTGGCGCCCATCTGCCGGGCCGCGCTCAGCACCTTGGCGGTGCTGGGATTGAGCTTGCCGTTGGCGTGTTCGGCGACGATCAGGATCTTGCTCATGGCATGCAGCCTCTGGGTTGACCCCCTCTCCCTCCGGGAGAGGGGCAGGGGTGAGGGTTCGGTTCTGCGGGAGGATCCGGCCCGGCCGGACCCTCACCCCCGGCCCCTCTCCCGGGGGAAGAGGGGAACAATGGGCGAAATCGCTACAGCAGCCCCTTGGCCTTGAGCGCCGCGACCAGCTCCGGCACGTCCTTGACCATCACGCCCTTGCTGCGCTTGGGCGGCGGCGCATACGCGCTCACCTTGTGGTGGTCGCCCGATTCCACGCCGAGCGAATCGAGCGTGATCGTCTCCAGCGGCTTGGACTTGGCCTTCATGATGTCGGGCAGCTTGATGAAGCGCGGCTCGTTGAGGCGCAGGTCGACGGTGACGACCGCGGGCAGGTCGACCTCGATCACCTCGAGCCCCGCATCGACCTCGCGCGTGACCTTGGCCACCGCGCCGGCGACCTCCAGCTTCGAGGCGAAGGTCGCCTGCGGCCGGCCCCACAGCGCGGCCAGCATCTGCCCGGTCTGCGAGCAATCGTCGTCGATCGCCTGCTTGCCCAGGATCACGATCTGCGGCTGTTCCTTCTCGACCAGCTTGAGCAGCGCGCGCGCGGCGGTCAGCGGCTGGATCGGCTTGTCGGTGGTGACGTGGATGGCGCGGTTGGCGCCCATGGCGAGGCCGTTGCGCAGGTGCGCCTGGGCATCGGCCGGGCCGATGGTGGCGACCACCACCTCGGTGGCCACGCCCTTCTCGCGCAGGCGCAGCGCCTCTTCCAGCGCGATGTCGTCGAAGGGATTGGGCGAGAGCTTCACGCCCTCGGTCACCACGCCCGAACCGTCCGGCTTGACCTGGATGCGGACGTTGTAGTCGACCACCCGCTTGTAACCCACGAGGATCTTCATCGTTCGGCGTCCTGCTCGGTCGGCGGCGAAGGCCGGGAATTCTAGCAGGGCGACGCGACGTCACGGTGGCGAGGGGCCGTGCCCCTGCCGAACGCGCGCCTACCGCCGGGCGATGCGCCTGTGGCGCAGTGCAGCCCATCCTGCCAGGGCCAGCAACAGCGCCATCAGTGCGAGTCCGGCGCGGTCCAGCGGAACGGCGCTGGTGGGCGCGGCGCCGAAGGGGGCATTCGCGAGGTTCGAGCCCGGGTCGTAGCCCGTGCCGCCATCGACGAAGGGCACGACCTCGTCCTTGAAGTGCATCTGCAGCGACACCGGCTGCGTCAATGGCGCCGTGAAGCGCAGCCGCACCAGGCAACTGGCGCTGCCGCCGGCGGGGATGGGGCCCGGCTCGAAGGCGCGCGAATCGAAATTCTGGCCGGTGAAATTGAGGCAGGCCTCCCCGAATTCGGCGCGCGGGCAAGCACCGGCGAAGTCGGTCTCGACCTCGAAGGGTGCGGGCGCGAACAGGCCGCCACCGAACTCCGAGCACTGCGTGGTGAGGTTGCGCCGCAGGACCGCGCGCGAACCCGGATTGTCGACGGTCAGCCGCACCAGCGCCGTCGCGGCGCCGGGTTCCACCGGCTCGACCTGCGCGACCTGGAACGACAACCGCGGCAGGGTCCCGAAATGGAAGTTGTACTCGCAGTGCGGGAAGGAACTCAGCGGACCGCACAGACTGAACCTGAGGTCGTTGCGCGAGGTCGGCGCGCGCCGCACGCGATAGGTGCACGCCTGCGTTTCGCCGGGGGCCAACGGGCCCAGCCGCAGCCGGATCGAGGGGTACCCGAGCTGCGTCACGATATCCGCCGGCAGGCAGCGATCGGGCGTGTCGGATTCGAACACGTACTCCGCCAGCGCCGCCGGATCGGGTCCGATGCGACCGTGGATCGCGGCGAATCCCGAGCCAGCGCTGTTGTTGCGCACGCTCACGCCGAGCGTGCCCTCGCCTCCTGGCGCGATGGCCTGGGCCCGCGGCACCGAGGGGGCGAATGAAAACGTGTACGCGATCAGCTCCTGCGCCGCGGTGGGGCCGGCGCCGATGCAGCAGCCCATCGCGAGCAGCGCGCGGATGGCGCCGGACCGGCGTGGGCGGGACCTCGGCATCGGCGACCTCACAGGTTCTGGTAGTTGGGCCCGGCCCCGCCCTCGGGCGTGACCCAGTTGATGATCTGGTAGGGGTCCTTGATGTCGCAGGTCTTGCAGTGCACGCAGTTGGCGGCGTTGATCTGCAGGCGCCGATCCGCGCCTTCGCCGATCATCTCGTAGACGCCGGCCGGGCAGAACTTCGTGCACGGGTTGCCGAACTCCTGCGTGCAGCGGCCGATGCAGATGCTGGTGTCGGACACGCGCAGGTGCACCGGCTGGTCCTCGTCGTGCTCGGTCGCGGCGAAGTAGACCGCGGCAAGCCGGTCGCGCGGCTCCAGGCTGCGCTCCACCCAGTGGCGGTCGGGCGCCGTGAACTCGTCGAGCTTGCGCGTCTGCGCGTAGTCGGGCTTGTTGCGGAAGGTCCAGGGCGAGTAGCCGGCGGTGACGGTCTCCCAGCCGGCGTTGGCCATGCCGAACCAGAAGCCCTTCTTGAAGCCGGGCTTGATGTTGCGCACCTTGCGCAGCTCCGCCATCACCGGCGAGTTGCGCAGCACGAAGTTGTAGCCGTCCACCTTGCCGGTGGCGGCCAGGTGCTCGGCGGCGAGCATGGCGCTGCGCATGGCCTGGTGGGTGCCCTTGATCTTGGGCACGTTGAGCAGGCCGGCGGTGTCGCCGATGAGGATCGCGCCGGGCATCTCCACCCGCGGCAGCGATTGCCAGCCGCCGGTCACGATCGCGCGCGCGCCGCCGGAGACGATCTTGCCGCCCTCGAACAGGGGCTTGACGTGCGGATGGTGCTTGAACTGCTGGAACAGTTCGAAGGGCATCAGCTTCGGGTCGGCGTAATCGAGCCCGACCACGTAGCCGACCGCGATGCGGTCGCCGTCGAGGTGGTAGAGGAAGCTGCCGCCGTAGGTGCGGGTGTCGGCCGGCCAGCCCACGGTATGGACGATCTTGCCGGTCTCGCCCTTGCCTGGCGCGAGCTGCCACAGTTCCTTGATCCCGATCGACCAGCATTGCGGGTCGCTGTCGCGGTCGAGCTCGTAGCGGGCGATGAGCTGCTTGGTGAGATGGCCGCGCGCGCCCTCGGCCAGCACGGTCACCGGCGCCTTGATGTCGATGCCCTGGGTATAGGCCGGCTTGTGCGAACCGTCCTTGGCCACGCCCATGTCGCCGATGCGCACGCCGCACACGGCGCCGGCGGCGTCGTACAGGGGCTCGGACGCGGCGAAGCCGGGATAGATCTCCACGCCCAGCGCCTCGGCCTGCGGCGCCAGCCAGGCGCACATCGCGCCCAGGGAGACGATGAAGTTGCCGGCGTTGTGCATCTGCGGCGGGGTCGGCAGGCGCGTGGCGTGCTGGTTGTCGCGCAGCCACCAGAACTCGTCGCGCGTCGCCGGCACGCAGGACGGCGGCGGCGCCTTGCGCCATTCCGGCAGCAGGGCGTCCAGCGGGCCGGGCTCGATCACGGCGCCGGAGAGGATCTGCGCGCCGATGGTCGAGGCCTTCTCGATCACGCACACGCGGATGTCGGGCTTGAGCTGCTTGAGGCGGATCGCGAAGGCGAGCCCCGCGGGGCCGGCGCCCACCGTGACGACGTCGTACTCCATGCTTTCGCGGTCGCTCATGGCGTTCATCCGGTCGGGCGGGGCGGGGCGCCTGATTCTCGGCCTTCGGGGCGGCAACGGCAAACGGCCGGCCGGATCGTCACGGCCGCGGCCCGGCCGACCGCGGCGCGCCAGCGGTGGCCCCGGGCCCGCCCGGTGCGAGCGGCTGCCGCCGCGCCTCGCCCCGCGCCGCCATCGCCCCGGGCGCGGGCCGGGTCCTCGCCGCGATGGCCGCGGCCTGGCGGCGCCCCGCCGTGGCGCCGCTACTTCGTGGGTGGCTGCGATGCGGCCCAGTTGGCCTCGCCGGCGGTCAAGGCCCAGTCGACCAGCTCCGGGACCAGCGTCGACAGCGCGTCGGTGAAGCCGGCGATGGCCGATTCCACGTCGCGGCCCGGCAGCGGCACCTCGCGCGCGAACAGGCGGGTCGCCACCGCGTGGTTGCTGCTCGCCCGGAGCAGGCGCGCGCTGAGCACGACCCGCACGCGCGGCTCGCCGTCCACGATCCCGGCCTGGAAGGCGCGCAGGTCCGACAGCAGCACGAAATCGCCCGCCAGCGAGGAACTGGTGCGGCCCACGCCGACGATGCGCCCGGAGTCCTCGAAGCCGCGCACCAGCAGCGACTGCAGCAGGACCGGGGCGCGTTCGGTCCAGCGCACGCCGGCGTAGACACCGTAGCTGCCGTCCCCCGGCGCATACACGATGCGCGGGCCCGACAGCTGGTCGGGGGCATCGGGCTCGTCGACCAGCAACTGCCACGTCACCGCCGCGCCGCCGGCGGGCGCCGCGCGCAGCTCGATGCCGCGGTAGTTCAATTCGGAACGCTGCACCCCCAGCAGGTTGCAGCCGGACAGCGCGAGCACGATCGCCAGCAGGCCGATGCGCGGGCTCATTGGGCGGGGTACTCCTTGGGTTGGTCCTTGCCCAGCACGTACCCGGTCGGGTCGGCCTCGAGGCGGTCGGCGATCGCCTGCAGCTTGCGCAGCGTGGCGCGCAGTTCCGCCAGCACCGGGCCGGCCTGGGCCAGGCCCTGGTTGCTGAAGTTGGCGAAGGCGTCGCGGTTCTGCTCCACCAGGGTGTAGGCGCTGTCGGTGAAGCGCCGCGCCGAGTCCAGCGACTGCCGCGCGCTGTCGAGCGCCTCGCGCGCCTCGCCGCCCATCAGCGCCTCGGCCTTGCCGGTGGCGGCCTCCATGCGCGTGATCATGGCGTCGGCGCGCTGCAGCGTGGCCTCGATGCCGTCGCTGGCGTCGCGCAGGTTGGCGATCAGCGCGCCGATGTCGGTGCGCTTGCCCGAGACCTCGCCGGTGATCTGCTCGATGTGGTCGAGGGTGGCGTCGATCTTGTCCAGGTTCTCCTGGCCGAGCAGGCTGGACACGCGCAGCACCACGTCGTTGAGGCTGGTGATGATGTCCTCGCTCGAGGTGATGAGCTTCTGCAGGGCCGAGGTGTCGGCGACGATGGTGGGGTAGTCCTGGCCCGGACGCGTCCGCAGTGGCGCCGCGCTGGCGGTGCCGCCGGAAAGCTGGATCACCGCCACGCCGGTGAGCCCGGTGAGGGCCAGCTTGGCCCGCGTGTCGACCTTGACCGGCGTGTCGCCGGCGATGCGCGTGTGCGCGATCACCCGCGACGGGTCCTTCGGGTCCAGCGACAGCTTGCGCACCTCGCCGATCTGGATGCCGTTGTACTGCACCGCGCCGCCGACGGTGAGGCCGGTGACCGCCTCCGTGAACACGATGTCGTAGTACTCCCATTCGCGGTCGAGCGAGAGCTTGCCCAGCCAGAGCACGAACAGGAAGCCCAGGATCAGGGTGGCGAGGGCGAAGGCGCCTATCAGGACGTGGCTTGCGCGGGTTTCCATGGGGCGGCCTTGCAGGGCGGATTCGGGGCGTGGTTCACGTGGCGGGTTGCGGTGGCGGGTTGTGGTGGGCCTGCGCGCCGCGGGCGCGCGGCCCCTGGAAGCAGCCGCGGATCCACGGGTGCGGGTGCTGTTCCACCACCTCTACCTTGTCGGCGACCACCATCTTGCCATCGGCGAGCACGGCCACGCGGTCGCAGATCGAGTACAGGCTGTCGAGGTCGTGGGTGACCAGGAACACGGTCAGGCCCAGCGCGTCGCCGAGGGTGGCGATCAGCTCGTCGAAGGCCGCCGCGCCGATCGGGTCGAGGCCCGAGGTCGGCTCGTCGAGGAACAGGATCTCCGGGTCCAGCGCCAGCGCGCGCGCGAGGCCGGCGCGCTTGCGCATGCCGCCGGAGAGCTGCGCCGGGTACTTGTGCGCGGCGTCGGCGGGCAGGCCGGTGAGGCGGATCTTGAGCAGGGCGAGCTCGTCGAGCAGCGGCGGCGGCAGGTCGTAGTACTCGAGCAGGGGCACCTTGACGTTCTCGATCACGGTCAGCGAGGAGAACAGCGCGCCGTCCTGGAACAGCAGGCCGAAGCGGCGCTCGAAGGGCTTGCGCGCCTCGGCGTCGAGGTCGGTGGTGTCCTGGCCGAACAGGCGCACGCGGCCGCCGTCCGGGTGGCGCAGGCCGAGGATCGAGCGCAGCAGCACGCTCTTGCCGGCGCCGGAGCCGCCGATCACGCCCAGCACCTCGCCGCGGTACACGGTGAGGTCCACGCCATCGTGCACGACCTGGCGGCCGAACACGCTGCGCAGCCCCTCGACCTCGATCACGGCCTCGGCGCGCGCGTTCAAATGTCCATCTCCATGAAGAACATCGCGAACAGCGAATCGAACACGATCACCAGGAAGATCGACTGCACCACCGAGGCGGTGGTGTGGCGGCCGACCGACTCCGCGCTGCCCTCGACCTTGAAGCCCTCGAGGCAGCCGACCGTGGCGATCAGGAAGGCGAACACCGGCGCCTTGACCATGCCGACCCAGAAGTGGTCGACGCTGGTCATTTCCTGCAGGCGCGCGATGAACATCCCGGGCGTGATGTCCAGCGCCAGGGTGCCGACGATGCCGCCGCCGACGATGCCCATGATCATGGCGATGAAGGTCAGCAGCGGCAGCATCACGAACAGGGCCAGCAGGCGCGGGATCACCAGCAGCTCGATCGAGTCCAGGCCCAGGGCCTGGATGGCATCGAGTTCCTCGCGGCTCTTCATCGAGCCGATCTGCGCGGTGAAGGCGCTGCCGGAACGGCCGGCGATGAGGATCGCGGTCAGCAGCACGCCGAACTCGCGCAGGAACGAGATCGAGACCAGCTCCACGGTGAAGATCTCGGCGCCGAACTCGCGCAGCGCGGTGGCGCCCACGAAGGCCACCACCGCGCCGACCAGGAAGGTCAGCAGGGCCACGATCGGCACCGCGTCGAGGCCGACCTGCTCCATGTGGAAGACGGTCGAGGTCCAGCGCAGCCGGCGGCGGCCGGACAGCACCTGGCCGAGCGTGAGCAGGGTCAGGCCGACGAAACCCAGCAGCTCGCGGGCCAGCTGCCAGAAGCGCACCAGCGCCGCGCCCATGCGCTCGAGCATCAGGCGGAAGCCCAGGTGCGGCTCGCCGGTGGCGCTGCCGTCCGCGGAGCGGCTCTCGACCAGCCGCAGCAGCGCCGCGTCGGCGTCGCGCATGCCCTCCAGCCGGTGCTGCGCCAGCGCCAGCCCGGTGCCGCGCAGGACCTGCAGCAGCAGCAGCGCGCCGGCGGTGTCGAGGCTGCGCAGGCCGCTGGCGTCGATCGTGACCGGGCCCTGCGCCGGCCGCGCGGCGCTGGCCTGCGCATACAGCCCGTTCGCGGTCGCGAGCACCCAGTCGCCGGCGAGCGACACGCGATCGCCGGCGCTGTTGAGCGCCAGCCCGGCGCGCGGCGGGGGCGGTTGCGCGTTCATGGGCTACAGGCTAGCAAAGCGGCGCGATCCCGCTCCATGAGCGGGGTCAAGTGCCCGCGATCCGGCCCGGTCGCGCGCATCCGGCTCAGGCCAGCATGCAGGCGACGCCGGACAGGGTGCAGCCCACCCCGACCAGCTTGCGCCGCGTCAGCGGCTCGCCCAGGAAGGCCCAGGCCAGCAGCACGATGAACACCGACGCGGTCTCGTTGAGGATCGAGGCGACCGAGGCGCTGGTGTACTTGTAGCCCGCCAGCCACAGCAGCATGGCCACCAGCTGGCCCAGGAACGCGGCGCCGACCAGCAGCGCCCACCCGCGCCGGCCCAGGCCCGGCGCGCGCGCGCTCTGGCCGGCGAAGGGCAGCAGCGCCAGCATGCCGGCCACGCCGCCGGCCATGCGCACCGCGCTCACCCACAGCACGTCGTGCCGCTCGAGCACGCGCTTGACCATCACGATCGCCACCGCCATCAGCAGCACCGCCAGCACGCCCAGCGCGATGCCGCGGCGCAACGCCGCGCGGTCGATGTCGGCCAGCCCGCGCGGCGTGCCGATCACCGCCACGCCGGTGGCGACGAGGCCGAAGCCCAGTCCCTGCAACGCGGTCAGGCGCTCGCCCAGGAAGGCGAAGGACAGCACCAGCACGAAGGGGCTGTAGAAATTGCCGACGATGCCCATGGGCCCGGCACCGAGGCGGTTGAGCGCGCGGAAGTACAGCGTGTCGGCGAGGCCGATCCCGATCACGCCCGAGGCCAGCGCCACCGCCAGGTCGGCGCCGCGCAGCGGCGGCCAGGCCAGGCCCTCGCTGAAGGCGAGCAGCGGCAGCAGCATCGCCAGCACCAGCAGGTTCTTGCGCAGGTTGAGCGACAGCGGCGACAGCTTCGCGCCCAGGCGGGTGAAGGCGATCACCCCGAACGCCCACGCCAGCGCGCTCAGGATCGCGTAGATCTCACCCTTGGGCATCAGCGGACTTCGCGGTTGGCGCCGGGCGCGGCATGGCGGGCGCCGTCGCCGGCGCCCGCGCAGGGTACGCTATGCGCCACCACGAGGCAGCGCCGTGTCCGACGCCACCGATTTCCGCCGTGCCGAGTTCGCCGACCGCGTGCGCTTCGTGTGCACGCTGGCCGCGCGCCTGCACCAGTTCGGCACCTCGGCGCCGCGCCTGGAGAGCGCGGTGGGCGAGGTGGCGGAGCGGCTGGAGCTCAACACCCAGATCTGGTCCAACCCCACCGGCATCATCATCTCCTTCGCCGAGCGCGGGCCCGGCGGCGACGACCTCGCGCAGCTCACCCAGGTGATCCGGCTTGCGCCGGGCGACAACGACCTGCGGCGCCTGTCGATGGTCGACCGCATCGCCGAGGACGTGCGCGCCGGCAGGCTCGGCATCACCGAGGGTTACCGCCAGTTGCGCGAGCTCGACCGCGCGCCGGGCTGGACCGGCCGCATCGTGCGCGCGGTGGCCCATGGGGTGGCCGCCGGCGCGGTGGCGGTGCTGTTCGGACTGGGCGGCGCCGACGTGGGCGTGGCCGCCGCCAACGGCCTCGCGATCGGCCTGCTCGGCCTGCAGGCGGGGCGCAACGCGCACTTCGCCGCCGGTTACGAGGCGATGGCCGCCTTGATGGCGGCGCTGTTCACGGCCTGGTACAGCGCGCGGGTCGCGCCGCTGGCCGTCAATACCGTGCTGGTCTCCAGCCTGATCGTGCTGTTGCCCGGCATGATGCTCACCACCGCGGTGAACGAACTGGCGATGCAGCACCTGGTCGCCGGCATGTCGCGCTTCGCCGGCGCCGGCGCGGTGCTGCTCAAGCTCGGCTTCGGCACCGCCGCCGGGCTCGAGATCGCGCGCGTGCTCGGTTACCCCTACCAGAGCGTGCCCGCGCACGCCGGCCCCGAGTGGTTGGCGTGGGCGGCCGTGGCGGTGGGCAGCCTCAATTTCGCCATCCTGTTCAAGACCGACTACCGCGACTATCCGCTGGTGATGCTCTCGTCCGCGACCGGCTATTTCATGGCGCGCTGGTTCGGAACCCAGTACGGCGCGGAATTCGCCGCCTTCGCCGCGGGGCTGGGCGTGGGCGTGCTGGCGAACGTCTATGCGCGACTGGTATCCCGGCCCGGCGCCCTGGTGCGGGTGCCGGGCATCATCATGCTGGTGCCGGGATCGACCGGATTCCGCAGCCTGTTCCTCGCCATCCAGGGCGACGTCGCGCAGGGCCTGGACACGGCTTTCGCCCTGCTGCTGCTGCTGATCGCGCTGGTCGCGGGCCTGTTGTTCGCCAACGTGCTCGTGACCCCGCGCCGCACCCTGTCCTGACGACCGGGGCGGCGCCGGGCGCGCGAGACCGCCTCAGCCGATCAGCAGGTCCTTTTCCTTGCGACCGGCGGCGAGCGCCTGCCGGTACCACTTGGGCTTGAGCCCGCGGCCGGCCCAGGTCTGCGCCGGATTGTCCGGATTGCGGTACTTGGGCTTGACCTTGTAGCCGCGCTTGACCTTCTTCTTCGCGGCGCCCTTCTTCGCCGCGGCCGCC
This sequence comes from uncultured Gammaproteobacteria bacterium, assembly GCA_964614825.1. Classification (GTDB taxonomy): domain Bacteria; phylum Pseudomonadota; class Gammaproteobacteria; order Xanthomonadales; family Ahniellaceae; genus JAGOEZ01. The sequence continues at coordinate 9,974 of CAZTNB010000040.1, read as the reverse complement.
TTCGGCGGGCGACCCGGGCCGCGCCTGGCGCCGGTGCCGAACACCTCGGAAACGGTGAGTCCGGCGTCGCGGATGATCGCCTTGACCTTGGCCCGCACCTCGGCGACGAGGCCCTTGACCAGCTGTCGCTCGCGCTGCTGCGCCTTGCGGATCAGGTCCTTCAACTGGCGACCGCTGAGTTTTCGAATATCCATGGATGCTCCTGGGATGGCCTGGGGCGGCACCGATTGGGGAGGATCGGCGCGCCGAGTTTACCGATTTGGTCACATTTTGCGCGCAAGCGGCGCGTGGACCCGGCCTGGACTATTCCGGCAGGCGCGGTTCCGGGGTATTTTGCAGGCTGGACAGGGGAATTCCGGGACCGTGCCCGCCATGGGCCTGCTCGACGATCTCGAACAGGAAGCGCAGCGCCGCAAGGCCAGCCTCGACGAGGCCGAGAAGGCCAAGGCGGAGCGCGAGCACGTCTATCGTGCGCAACTCGACCCGGCCATGCAGGCCTTCCACGAGTACCTGGGCAAGCTGACCGCGAACCTGGCCTTCCTCAAGCCGAAGACGCAGTTGCGCTTCGAGATTCCCGGTTATGGCCTGCTGGTGGCCAATATCGAGCACGAATACGACCTGCGGTCGGAGAAACTCTCGCCCAGCGCGCGCGAGGTGGTGCTCAATTTCCACGCCACCGTGGCCAGCGAGGCCTGCCCGACGGTGGAGATCGTGGGCGCGGGCAAGGTGCGCACGCTCAACGGCATCTTCCAGAAGCTGCGCCTGGCCGCGGTGCACGAGTTCAAGAAGGACGACGCCGGCGAGATGGTCAGCGCGGTGTTCCGCGCGCGCGGCAAGATCCCGATGAACGTGACCGTCGCCACCGACGCCGACACGGCGCAGGTGCGCATGAGCTTCACCAACTTCGACAGCCTGGGCGTCGCGGCCAAGACGGTGCCGGCGGCGCAGTTCAACGAGCAGCTCTACGACGAGATCGGCCGCTTCATCGCCCGCGAGCAGAACGCGCTGTTCCGCGAGGCGATCTCCGACGACTACCGCAAGCAGCTGCAGCAGAAACTGCAGCAGGACAACATGCGGCGCAAGTGGGAGACCCGCATCGCGCAGCAGCAGAAGGACGAGATGGAGGCGCTGCGGCGCGAGCAGAGCCTCAAGGGCAAGCTCGACAAGGCCGTGCAGGGCGTGAAGGAGTCGGCGCCCTCGCTGCTCGACCGCGTCAAGGGCATCTTCCGCAAGCCCTGAGCCGCGGGCGCAGCCGCGCCCGCGGGGCGCGTGGCGCTACGGGGTGGCGATCGGCATCACGCCGCGCCGGCGCGCGGCCGCGATGTCGACCAGGCGGTACTCGACCGCGCGCGGGTCGTCGAAGCGGTTGCCGGCGGCGTCCACCGTGTCGCCGCCCAGTTCCACCGCCGCCTCGAAACTCTGCAGCGAGCGCTCCTCGTCGACGTCGCCGGCCATCGCCGCCATCGGTCCGGCCGATCCGGCCGGCACCCGCCGCGGCACGCTGCCCAGGCGCGTGGTCTCCAGGTAGGCGCGCTGGCGCCCGCCGGCGTCGAGGTCGAAGCCCAGCAGCATGTGCCCGGGCACCAGCACGAGGGTGGGGTTGAGGTCGATGCGGCGCAGGATCGAGGCCAGCAGCACGCTGCCGTCGACGCAGTTGGCCTGGCCGTTGTCCCAGCTCTCGTCGAGGAAGCGCACGTGCTGGCTCAGCACCGCGTCGTCGGCGCTGGAGGTGCGCTGGATCGCCGAATAGCGGATGCCGCGCCGCTGCAGCACGTTCCACACCGCGAACACCTGCCGGTAGACCTGCTCCGGGTCGCCGCTCTGGTAGCCGTCGAAGCGGCCGACGATGCCGCTCTCCAGCGCCTCCTTGAGGATCGTCTCCACCAGCGGGTGGTCCTCGTTGACGTACGCGGCGAACATCCACGCCAGGTCGAGCACGCCCGCGGCGTCGCGCACCGCGTACGGCACGTCGTTGATCGGTCGCACGCGCACGCGCTCGGCGCGCGTGCCGGCGGCCTTGCCGTCGCGCTCGAGGCCGAAGGACACGGTCTCGGGCGTGGGCTGGCGCAGCGCGCGCAGGCGGGCGAAGTCCCACTGCACGACGGGATAGAGCTCGTAGCGCTGGCCGGACCGCGGCAGCCGCGCCTCCAGCACCGACTCGCGCGCGAGGCCCGGCAACTGCACGGTGAGGCGCACGTCCTCGCCGTCGCGGCGCGCGGTCAGCGCCACGCCGACCACGCCGTGGACGTCGCCCAGCACGCCGCGCGCGACCGCGTCGTCCCCGGCGCGCAGGTTGGCGGTGGCGACCACCAGCGAGGGGAAGATCTGGCCGCGCGGGCTGACCACGGGACGCCAGTCGGCGGGATCGCCGGCGTCGACCGCGGCGGGCATGCCGGGCAGCAGGCACAGCAGCAGGCTCGCGAGCCATGGCCGCATGGAAGTCGGGGTTCCGCCGCAAGGCCGCGGGTGGCGGCACACGCGGGGGATTCTAGGCCCCGAGGCTGAACCGACGCCCGCCGGCGGCGCCGTTGCCCGGCGCCGGCGGCATGCGCATAATCCGGGGCCTGCGCGGGTGTAGTTCAATGGTAGAACTGCAGCTTCCCAAGCTGCTAACGTGGGTTCGATTCCCATCACCCGCTCCAGTCCGCCTGGCCCCGTCACGCGGCCGGCAAGGGTGCCGGCCTGCCATGACGAGCGGCGCCGCGGCCGGCGCCGGCGCTTGATCCGCGGCGCCCTTTGACTTCAAATGCAGCGGCATCCGCCGGCTCGGGGGTTCCAGTGGGCCGCAGCGCGGAAGGCATCGATCCGATCCTGGTGGGCTGGCGCGAATGGCTCGCGCTGCCCGACCTCGGCGTGCGCGCGATCAAGGCCAAGATCGACACCGGCGCCCGCACCTCGGCCCTGCACGTCGACCGGCTCGAGGTGTTCGAGCGCGAGGGCCGGCCCTGGGTCCGGTTCGAGATCGAGCCGACCTCGCGCCGGCGCCGCAAGCCGCTGGTGTGCGAGGCGCCGATCGTGGACCAGCGCCTGGTCACCGACTCCGGCGGCGATCGTGCCGTGCGCCCCTTCATCCGCACCCTGGTCGGCGTGGGCAGCGAGGTCTGGGGCATTGAAATCAACCTGACCAATCGGCGCTCCATGCTGTTCCCGATGCTGCTGGGGCGCACCGCGATGCGCGGCAGGCTGCGGGTGGATCCCGAGCTGTCGTTCGTGCTGGGGCGGCCGCGGCGGCGACTACGCAAGGGCAAGGCGGCATGAAGATCGCGATCCTGTCGCGCAACTCCAAGCTGTATTCCACCCAGCGCCTGGTGGAGGCGGCGCGCAAGCGCGGCCACCGCGTGCGCGTGCTCGACCCGCTGCGCTGCTACATGCGCATCGTGCCCAGCACGCTGGCCATCCACTACAAGGGCAAGCAGCTGGCGGGCTTCGACGCGGTGATCCCGCGCATCGGCGCCTCGATCACGTTCTACGGCACCGCGGTGGCGCGCCAGTTCGAGATGATGGGCACCTTCGTCCTGAACCGCTCGGATTCGATCCTGCGCGCGCGCGACAAGCTGCGCTGCATGCAGCTGCTGGCCGAACAGGGCATCGGCCTGCCCAAGACCGTGTTCGGCGACAACCCCGACGACACCGGCGACCTCATGAACCTGCTGGGCAAGCCGCCGCACGTGATCAAGCTGGTGGAAGGCACCCAGGGCACCGGGGTGGTGCTGGCCGAGAAGCCCTCCGCCTCGCGCAGCGTGATCGAGGCCTTCCGCGGCCTGTACGCCAACTTCCTGGTGCAGGAGTTCGTCAAGGAAGCGCGCGGCGCCGACATCCGCTGCTTCGTGGTCGGCGGCAAGGTGGTGGCGGCGATGAAGCGCCAGGCGCTGGCCGGCGAGTTCCGCTCCAACCTGCACCGCGGCGGCAGCGCCGAGATGGTGCCGCTCACGCCGGTGGAGACCGACACCGCGCTGCGCGCGGCCGCGGTGATGGGCCTCGCGGTGGCCGGCGTCGACCTGCTGCGCAGCCGGCGCGGGCCGCTGGTGCTGGAGGTCAACTCCTCGCCGGGACTGGAGGGCATCGAGGGCGCCACCGGCATCGACGTCGCCAGCGCGATCGTCGAGTACATCGAGAAGCGCTTGCGCCAGCGCAAGCAGCGCGCGCTCAACCGCGCGACCGGCAACCACGCCGAGCCCGCCCGGCGCCGCAAGGCGCCCTAGCCGCCGACCCGGGTATTGACCTACGAAGTCGTTCGTGGTTATCTACGAACGGCATCGTAGGATCGGCCGCGGCGGCGCCCCCGCCCGGCAGTTCCTCGATGCCCGGATGGCGCACCGCCGCGTTTCCCAGCCCATCCCCCCCGGGAGCCGCGGCGGCTGTAGTGGGGCTCGACGGGCCACGGAAGGCCCGTCGCCCCGCGGCGCCCGCCGCCAACTACGACACCCTTCGTGAGTTGTGCTAAGTTGCGTCCGCCAGGACCGGGGATGGATGCCATGCGCCGCCGCGAACACGATCTGCCCAAGCCCACCGAATCCGAGCTCGACATCCTCGGGGTGTTGTGGGACCACGGACCCTCCACCGTGCGCGAAGTGCACGAGGCGCTCTACCGCGATGAGGGCGCCGGCTACACCACCGCGCTGAAGCTGCTGCAGGTGATGCACGCCAAGGGCCTGGTCGAGCGCGACGATTCGCAGCGCGCGCACGTGTACAAGGCGGTACCCAGCAAGGAGAACACGCGCAGCCGCTTCCTCACCGACATGGTGCAGCGCGTGTTCGACGGCTCGGCCTCGCAGCTGGTGCTGCATGCGCTGGGCAGCAATCCGCGCGCCTCGCGCGAGGACCTGGCCGAGATCCGCGCGCTGCTGGCGCGGCTCGAGAAGGGACGCCCATGAACAGCCTCCCGTTCGCCTCCATGCTCGATTGGGTCCATGCCCTGGGCTGGACCCTGCTGCACTTCGTCTGGCAGGGCGCCGTCATCGGCGTGGCCTACGCCATCGTCCGCGCGGTCTCCGGCACCTCGCGCGCGCAGGTGCGCTACGCCAGCGGGCTGGCCGCGCTGAGCCTGATGGCGCTGGCGCCGATGGTGACCCTGTGGCAACTGGCGCCGGCAGCCGCCACTGGCGTGGCGGGCCTGGCGAGCGACGGCGCCGCCCCGGTCGCCGCGATCGCGGGCGCTGCCGATGCCGCCGCGTCCGCGACCGGGCTCGAGCCCTGGCTGCCGTGGCTGGTCGGCGCCTGGCTGGCCGGCGTGTGCCTGGCCAGCCTGCGCGCGTGCCGCCAGTACTGGCGGCTGCGCGAACTCGTGCGGCGCGAGGCCGAGCCGCTGCGCGAGTGGGAACCCTTGCTGCGCGAACTGGCGCAGCGCTTCAGCGTCTCGCGGCCGGTGCGCCTGGTGCGCTCGGCCATCGTGCAGACGCCGAGCCTGATCGGCTGGATCGCGCCGGTGATCGTGCTGCCGGCCAGCGTGCTGGTGGGCCTCACGCCGCGCCAGATCGAGCTGGTGATCGCGCACGAACTGGGCCACGTGCGGCGCTGGGACTACGCGGTCAACCTGCTGCAGATCGCCCTCGAGACCGTGCTGTTCTACCACCCGGTGGTGCACTGGATCTCGCGCGACGTGCGCCACGAGCGCGAGGCCTGCTGCGACGACCTGGTGCTGCGCCTGGGCGCCGACCCGGTCGACTACGCCCATACCCTGGCCTCGCTGGAGGAACTGCGCGGCGTGACCCATGCGCCCGCGGTGGCCGCCTCCGGCGGCTTCCTGCTCGGCCGCATCCGGCGCATCGTCGGCGCCGCGCCGGCGGAACCGGCCTTCGCCGCGCCGCTGTCGGGCGGACAGGGCTTCCTGCTGGTGACGCTGGCGCTGGCCGCCGCGATGGCGATCAAGCCGGTGGCGCACGACGTGTATGCCCGAGTCACCGGCGCGGCGGACGGCGAAGGCGCGGCCACCATCGACATCACCGCCGCGGGCACGGTCGCGCAGAGCGCCGCGGCGCTGGTCGCGCACGTGGTCGCCGCGGACCCGCGGCCGGTCGCGCCGGCGGCGGCGACAGGACTCCCGTCGCAGGTAGCCGCCGCGGCGCCCGCGGACGCGGCGCCTGCCGTGGCCGAGGCGATCGCGCCGGCGGCGCGCGTGGCTCCGCCCACGATCCCGGCGGCGGCGCCGGAACTGCCCTCGATCGACGCGTCCATCGCCACCACCGATCTCAGCTTCCACCCGCCCGCGCTGCCGCGCATGGTCCTGGTCGCGCCGCGCCCCGGCGCGCGCGAGATGGTGGCGCCGGTGTATCCGCGCCGCGCCGCGATGGCGGGGGTGGAGGGCCACGTCACGCTGTCGTTCTCGGTCGACCGCGGCGGCCGCGCCAAGGACATCCGCGTGGTCGGCGCGACCGAGCCCGGCTGGTTCGAGGAGGCGGCGATCGTGGCCCTGCGCGCCTGGCGCTTCGGTCCGGGCAAGGTCGGCGAGCGCTACAACCAGACCTTCGACTTCGCCCTGTCGCTCGACGCGATTCCCGAGGACCACGAGCAGAAGTGCGACTACAGCCTGGGCTCGCGCATCTGCCGCAAGGTGCCGGCGGGCGTCGACGGCGACTTCAGCACCTCGAAGGTGGAGACCGTGAACGAGCCCCGGGACATGCTGCACGCGGCCGGCCAGCGCGCCAGCAGTCGTCGCTAAGGCACTGTATGCAAGGGGATTTCCCGCGAGTTTCGCGGATTAACGATTCCGTCAAGCGCGATTAACGTCTTCTTAATCGCGCGCCACCCACAATGCCCCGCACGTAAGTTCTGCTCGACACTCCTAACGTCAGGTTCGGTGACAGGCAGATTACGGTAATCGGGGCAGTAGCTTGGGCCCAAGCGAGGCGCGTTCCCCCAATGGCGCCTCCTTGGGCCATATTTTTTTGCGCGCGTCCCGCGCGCCGGTCCGCCGCCGCACGCCACCTGCCCGCCCTCCGCTCCGGAGCGGCCGCGTGCCCAAACCCTCCGCTCCCGATATCCTGTCCCCCATGCACATCCTCGTCATCGAAGACAATCCCGACATCGCGGCCAATGTCGGCGACTTCCTGGCCGACAAGGGCCACATCGTCGATTTCGCCGGCGACGGCGTGACCGGCCTGCACCTCGCGGTGGTGGAGGACTTCGACGCGATCGTGCTCGACCTCACCCTGCCGGGCATGGACGGGCTCGAGGTGTGCCGCAAGCTGCGCCAGGACGCGCGCAAGCAGACCCCGGTGCTGATGCTCACGGCGCGCGACGCGCTGGAGCAGAAGCTGTCCGGATTCGACTCCGGCGCCGACGACTACATGGTCAAGCCCTTCGCGCTGCAGGAACTCGAGGCGCGGCTGCAGGTGCTGGCGCGGCGCAACCGCGGCCCGCAGACCCGCATCCTCAAGGTCTCCGACCTCGAGTACAACCTCGACACCCTGGTGGTGGCGCGGCAGGGCAAGATCCTGCAGCTCAATCCCACCGGCCTCAAGCTCCTGCAGTGCCTGATGGAGTCCTCGCCCTCGGTGGTCACGCGGCGCGAGCTGGAGATGCGCGTGTGGGGCGAGGAGCTGCCCGACTCGGATTCCCTGCGCGTGCACATCCACGGCCTGCGCGCGGCGATCGACAAGCCCTTCGGCAAGCCGCTGATCCACACGCGGCACGGCATCGGCTACTGCCTGGTCGATCCGGATGCAGTACAGACGTCGGCTTAGAAGCCGCATCATCCTCTCGTTCCTGCTGTTCGGCACCGGGCTCACCGGGTTGTTCGCCGGCATCACGCTGGTGATGCGCGAGCTGCTGGAAGAGGAACTGATCGTCACCACCCTGCGGCGCGAGGTCGACAACTTCGTCGACTTCAAGCGCGCCAATCCGCAGCCCGACGCGCTGTTCAAGTTCTCGACCCGCATCGAGGCCGAGGCCTACGGCCGCGCCAAGTTCGCCAACGTGCCGTTCGACCGCCGCGGCTTCGACACCGGCGTGTACGACATCCGCGAGGAGGACGAGGACGGCAACCTGCGCGACTACAAGCTCGCGGTGCGCAAGACCGACGACCTGTGGGGCTTCCTCAAGTACGACGTCACGGAGCAGCGGCGCACGCAGAGCATCCTGACCTGGGGCCTGGCGGTGGTGGTGCTGGCCTTCGCGCTGCTGAGCCTGGTGGTGGCGGTGTGGCTGTCGACGCGCGTGCTGCGGCCGGTGACCGACCTGGTCAACCGGGTCAAGCAGTTCGAGCGCAGCGGCCGTCCGGAGCCGCTGGCGCCGCACTTCGCCGACGACGAGGTCGGCCAGCTCGCCGCCGCGCTCGACGACTACTCGCGCCGGCTCACCGCGGTGGTCGAGCGCGACCGCGAGTTCAACGCCGACGTGAGCCACGAGCTGCGCACGCCGCTGGCGGTGATCCGCGGCGCCAGCGAACTGCTGCTTGCGCAGGACGGGCTGCCGGACAAGACCCGCGAGCGCATCCGCCGCATCGACCGCGCCGCGCGCCAGTCCTCCGAGCTGACCCAGGCCCTGCTGCTGCTGTCGCGCAGCGAGCGCCAGGCGCCCACCGACGGCGAGACCAGCGACGTCGGCCAGGTGGTGGACCAGGTGATCGACACCTACCGGCCGCTGCTGGGCACCAAGCCGGTGGAAGTGCGGGTGGAGCGCGCGGCCGAGGCGCACATCGACGCGCCGGCCGCGGTGGTGTCGGTGGCGCTGGGCAACCTGATCGGCAACGCCTTCAAGTACACGCCGGCCGGCACCGTGACCGTGCGGGTGGAGCACGGCCGCGTGGTGGTCGAGGACACCGGCCCCGGCTTCAAGGCCGAGGACGCCACCCGCCTGTTCGAGCGCGGCGTGCGCGGCGAGGGCGTGGTGGGCAAGGGCGCCGGCCTCGGCCTCGCGATCGTGCGCCGCCTGTGCGAACTCTACGGCTGGCAAGTCAGCCTTGCGCCGCGCGCCGATGGTGGCGCGATGGCGGTACTCGATTTCCGCGCCGATTCCGCCAAGAGCGCAGCGCCGTCCCTGTAGGAGCGCATCTCATGCGCGACCGCAGACTGCGGGCTGCCGCGACCTGCTTGTTCGCGGTCGCGCATGAGATGCGCTCCTACAAGGGCTCGGGACGCTAGACCGGCTCGAGCCAGCCGCGCGTGTCCGGCGTGCGCCCGGTGAACAGGCCGAAGAAGGCTTCCTGGATCCGCCCGGTGACCGGGCCGGGCTTGCCCGCGCCGACCGGCTTGCCGTCCACCGAACGGATCGGCGTGATCTCGGCCGCGGTGCCGCACATGAACACCTCGTCGGCGAAGTACAGGTACTCGCGCGGCAGCTGGCGTTCCACCACCTTGATGCCGGCGTCGGCGGCCAGCGTCATCACCGTGTGGCGGGTGATGCCGTGCAGGATCGCGGCGCTGACCGGCGTGGTGTGCAGCTCGCCGTCGAACACCAGGAACAGGTTCTCGCCGGCGCCCTCGCTGATGAGCCCGCTGCTGTCGAGCGCGATGCCCTCGCCGAAGCCCAGGCGCCGCGCCTCGCGCGCGATCAGCTGGCCCGAGAGGTAGTTGCCGCCGGCCTTGGCGCCGGCGGGGATGGTGTTGGGCGCCATGCGGTTCCAGCTCGACACGCAGGCATCGATGCCCTGCTCGAGCACGCCGGCGCCGAGGTACGCGCCCATCTCCCAGGCCGCCACCGCGACATCGGTGGGCGTGTCGGCGGAAAGGCCGAATCCACCGAGGCCGCGGAATGCGACCGGTCGCAGGTAGGCCTTGCCGAGCCCGTTGGCCTTGATCACCTCGCGGCAGGCGGCATTGAGCTGCGCCAGCGTGTACGGAATGGCGATGTCGTAGACCTTGGCCGACAGGTACAGGCGCTTCATGTGGTCGGTGAGGCGGAAGATCGCCGCGCCCTTCGGCGTCTCGTAGGCGCGGATGCCCTCGAACACCGAGGAACCGTAGTGCAGCGCGTGCGCCATCACGTGCGTGGTGCCCTCGGCCCAGGGCTTGATCCGGCCGTTGTGCCAGATCCAC
>CAZTNB010000039.1:12415-20882 GCA_964614825.1 uncultured Gammaproteobacteria bacterium | reverse complement strand
CGCGCTCGGGCTTCCTGTTCGCCAAGGGCGCGCTCGACTTCGCCGGCGGCACGGTGGTGCACATCAACGCCGCGATCGCGGGCCTGGTGGGCGCCTACGTGATCGGCAAGCGCGTGGGCTACGGCAAGGAGGCGCTCAAGCCGCACAACCTCACGCTCACCATGATCGGCGCCTCGATCCTGTGGGTGGGCTGGTTCGGCTTCAACGCGGGTTCCGCGCTGGAAGCCGGCAGCGTCGCTTCGCTCGCCTTCGTCAACACCTTCCTCGCCACGGCGGCGGCGGTGCTGAGCTGGAGCGCGGCGGAGTGGATCGGCAAGGGCAAGCCCTCGATGCTGGGTGCCGCTTCCGGTGCGGTGGCGGGCCTGGTGGCGATCACGCCGGCGGCGGGCTTCGTCGGCATCCTCGGCGGCATCGCGATCGGCCTCGCGGCTGGCGTGTGCTGCCTGTGGGGCGTGACGGGCTTGAAGCGCCTGCTCGGCGCCGACGACGCGCTCGACGTCTTTGGCGTGCATGGCATCGGCGGAATCCTCGGCGCGCTGCTGACCGGCGTGTTCGCCGCGCCCGCGCTGGGCGGCGCCGGGATCTGGGACTACGTCACCGAAACCGCGCTGCCGGACTACTCGATCGCGGGCCAGGTGTGGATCCAGGCGCAGGGCGTGCTGACCACCGTCGTGGTCTCGGGCGTGGTGGCGCTGGTGGCCTTCACCCTGATCAAGTACACGATCGGGCTGCGCGTGCCGGAAGAAGCCGAGCGCGAGGGCCTCGACATCGCCTCGCACGGCGAGTCCGCCTACGGCTGAGCCGGGCGTCCGGCGGACGGCGCAGCCGCGCCGTCCGCCGGGGATTCGCCATCGAACGCGCCGCCCCGCTTTCGTACCGCGACGCCAGCGTGCCGTGCCTCGAAGGCAAGTTGGGTCCGTCCCTGCGGCGCTGGGAAGGGCCGGCGACGGCGGCCCCGGCAGTGGCGCCAATCCCGCCCTGCACTAGACTGGTGCAATGTACGGTCCGCTTCCGCCCGGCCCACTCCTCGACCAGCTCGCGACACCCGTCGTGGTGCTGGATCGCGGGCAGCGCATCCGCTGGGTCAACCCGGCCTTCGCGCGCTGGCTGGGGCTGTCGGCCCGCCGCTTCATCGAACAACCGCTGGCGGCGCTCAATGCCGAGCCCGCCGAGCTGCGCGCGCTGCTCGAACGCGCGGCCGGCAGCGGCGAGCCGGTGCGCGCGCAGCGCGTGCGCCTGCTGCCGACGCCCGAGCGCGAGGTCTTCGCCGACGCGCTGGTCTCGAGCCTCGCCTCCGATGCCGGCGCCGAGGGCTACGTGCTCGAGTTCCACCCCACCGGCGAGTTCGCCGGCCCGGATCCCCTGACCACCGTGCCGGCCGCCCTGCACCTGACCCTCAAGGGCCTCGCGCACGAGGTGCGCAATCCCCTGGCCGGGCTGCGCGGGGCGGCGCAGCTGCTGGGCCGGCGCGTGGTCGATGCCGACGCCAAGCGCTACCTCGAGGTGATCACGGCCGAGGCCGACCGCCTCGCCGCGCTGGTCGAGCGCCTGCTCGACCCGGCGCCGCCGAAACCGCATGCGCCGCTCAACGTGCACGAGCCGCTGGAGCGCGTGCGCCTGCTGGGCGAGGCCGACGGCGGCTGGTCGGTGGTGGTCCAGCGCGACTACGACCCCTCGCTGCCGCTGCTGTCCGGCGACGCCGACCGCCTGACCCAGGCGCTGTGGAACCTGTTGCGCAACGCGATCGAGGCCGGCGCCAGCGAAGTACGGCTGCGCACCCGCGCCGAGCACAACGTGGTGATCGCAGAGCGGGTGTGGAAGCTGGCGCTGCGGATCGAGGTCGACGACAACGGGCGCGGCGTGCCGGACGCCCTGGCGGAGCGCCTGTTCCTGCCGCTGGTCTCCGGGCGCGCCGAGGGCACCGGGCTCGGGCTCACGCTGGCGCAGGAGGTGGCGCGCGAGCACCGGGGCAGCCTCACGTTCCGGTCGCGGCCGGGGCACACGGTGTTCACGCTGATGTTGCCGGTGGATGGCGAGGATCCGGGCGAACACGCGGCGAACGGCGGTCGCGGCTGAAGCCACTCCCACAGGAACGGAACGCAACCGACATGGCGGAAATCTGGGTCATCGACGACGACCGCTCCGTGCGCTTCGTGCTGGCGGAGGCGCTGCGCGAGGCGGGCTTCGTGGTGCGCGACTTCGACAACGCGCGCGCGGCGCTCAACGTGCTGGCGCACGCGCGGCCCGATGCGGTGTTCACCGACGTGCGCATGCCGGGCATGGACGGCCTGCGCTTCCTCGAGCTCCTGGGCGGGCAACAGGTCGAGGTGCCGGTGGTGGTGATGAGCGCCTACACCGACGTGCCCAGCACCGCGACCGCGTTCCGCCACGGCGCCTTCGAATTCCTGTCCAAGCCCTTCGACCTCGACGCGGCGGTGGCGATCGCGAGGCGCGCGGTCAGTCCGAAGCGGATTGCGGCGACACCGACTCCCGTGGACCTCGACGCGGAGGCCGAACTCGTGGGCGAGACCCCGGCCATGCGCGAGGTGTTCCGCGCCATCGGCCGCGTGGCGCAGACCGACCTCGGCGTGCTGATCACCGGCGAGACCGGCACCGGCAAGGAACTGGTGGCGCGCGCCCTGCACCAGCACTCGCGCCGCGCGCGCGGGCCCTTCGTCGCGCTCAACACCGCGGCGATCCCGGCGGAGCTGCTCGAGTCCGAGCTGTTCGGCCACGAGGCCGGCGCCTTCACCGGCGCCAGCCGGCGCCAGGCCGGGCGCTTCGAGCAGGCCGCCGGCGGCACCCTGTTCCTCGACGAGATCGGCGACATGCCGGCCTCGCTGCAGACGCGCCTGCTGCGCGTGCTGGCCGAAGGCGAGTTCTACCGCGTCGGCGGACGCGAGCTGATCAAGGCCGATGCGCGCGTGGTCGCCGCCACCCACCAGGACCTCGACCGCAAGGTGGCCGAGGGCAGCTTCCGCGCCGACCTGCTGCACCGGCTCGACGTGGTGCGCATCCACCTGCCGGCGCTGCGCGAGCGCCGCGTCGACGTGCCGCGCCTGGCCGAGCGCTTCCTCGCCCGCGCCGCGCGCGAGCTCAACCTCGAACCCAAGCGCTTCTCGGCGCGCGCGCTCGAGCAGCTCACCCGCCACGACTGGCCCGGCAACGTGCGCCAGCTCGAGAACCTGTGCCGCCGCCTCGCGGTGATGGCCCCGGGCCGCGAGATCCTCGCCGCCGACCTGCCGCTGCTCGCCGCCGAAGCCACGCCGCCGGGCGACGACGACTGGACCGCGGCGCTGCGCCGCTGGACCCGCCACCAGCTCGAGACCGGCAGCCCGAAGGTTGCACCACAGGCGCGCGCCCTGTTCGACCAGGCCCTGCTGGAAGCGGCGCTGGAACTCACCGGCGGCCATCGCCAGCAAGCGGCCGAGCGCCTCGGCCTCGGCCGCAACACCATCACCCGCAAGCTCGGCGCCACGCGCACGCGCAAGCCGCGCGCGCCGTAGCGGCGGGCCGCCTATCCTGTGGGAGCGGCTGCAGCCGCGACTCGCGATGCGGCAGTCGCGGCCGCAGCCGCTCCCGCACCGCCGGCTCGCGGGCACGCGCCACTCGAACCCGTCCCATCGAGATCCCGATGAGTCCAATCCCCCGCGTCCGCCCCGCCACCCGCGCCGACATCCCGGTGCTGGTCGAATTCAACGCCGCCATGGCCTGGGAGACCGAGCGCAAGCAACTCGACCTCGCCCGCCTCGCGCGCGGGATCGAGGGTCCGTTCGCGCAACCCCGGCGCGGGCGCTACTACGTCGCCGAGCTCGACGGCGCCGTGGTCGGCAGCCTGCTCGTGACCTACGAGTGGAGCGATTGGCGCGACGGCGACTGGTGGTGGATCCAGAGCGTGTACGTGGCCGAAGCCGCGCGGCGCCGCGGGGTGTTCCGCGCGCTGTACGCCGAGGTCGAGCGCGAGGCCCGCGCCACGCGCGGGGTGGTGGGGCTGCGCCTGTACGTGGAATGGGAGAACGAGCGCGCGCAGGAGACCTACCGCGCGCTGGGGATGGCGCAGTGCCATTACCACATGTACGAGCGCGCGTTCATCGAACTGGCGCAGGGCTGAACGAGCCGCCGAACGGGCCGGCCGCACCGCCCGTCGGCGCGGCTCGCGCCGCCGGGGCCATTGTTCACGGCTCTTAACGCGGCCGTGCGCGGGCGCCGGCTATACTGGGCGGAATTGCGTCCGGAGCCGACTCCCCATGCTTTCCGCTTTCCGCTGGCTGTGCGCGCTGTGCCTTGCCGGTAGCGCCGCACTCGCCCATGCCCAGGCCTCGCCCAACGTGCAGGTTTCGGGCACCGCGCTCAACATCCCGTTTCCCACCCAGTGCCGCGCCTCCACCGGCGTGCAGTACACCTTCACCGTGGACGGCATGCGCGCCACGTTCAGCTGCAACGGCATCGCCTACGACTGCGCCGCCAAGCCGCTCAAGTCCAACGCCGACCAGCTGATGAGCTACCAGCCCGGCAACCCGGGCGCGGTGCAGCTCAACTGCGGCACCACCACCACGATCACCGGCCTGCAGACCTTCGTGGCCGACATGTTCCCGACCCTGCAGACCTACATCGACAATCCCGACAGCGACCAGGTCGAGCGCTTCTGCATGCACGTGGCCAAGGAGCACGTGACGGCGGTGGGTTACGACCCCTCGACGCACCTGTTCAGCTACACCTGCACCGCCGACGCCGAGGGCGGCGGCAGCGAGACGGTGGCCTGCTACACGATCCAGCCGTTCCGCTACGACGCCACCAACACCACGCTGCTGATGCCCGATTGCATCGACGGTACCGATCCGCTCAACAGCCCGTTCCTGCTCGAAGACGGCTACGAAGAGACCTGAGCGGCACCCTCCGCGGCCGGCGGCACGCCCAGCGCGGCGCCGTCGGCGCGCAAGCTCAGCGGCCCGCGGCCGCTGATGCCACGACCACTGCCCAGCCAGGGTGCCAGCGCGGCCATCGCCGCGGGACCGGCCGCCGCGTCCAGCGGATAGGCATGGGCCAGCGCGTGCCCGGCCACGGCCGCGGTGAACGCCACGGTGCCGAGTCCCGGCGCCACGTGCGCCCACAGGTGGCCGTCGCCCGCGGGCGCGCCCAGGGCCTCCACCAGCACGCTGCCGTTGCCGGCCAGCGCCAGGCCGGCGGTGGCTGCCGGCACCCAGCGCACGCCGAGTCCGTGGGCACGCAGCAAGGCCGCGCATTGGCGCTGGCCCAACCACCAGTCGGCGAAGGCCGCGGCCCGCTGGGCGGGCGCCACGGCAGCGCCGGGGCCGGCGACCCAGGCGCCGCAGCCGCGCACTTCCACCTCGACCCGCCCGTCGTGCAGGCGCAGCGCCTGCCCGGTCGGCAGCGTCGCCGATTCGGCCGCGTCCGGCGTGAACAGCGCCGCCTCGATCAGCTGCCACACGGCGCCGTGGCCCGCATGGTCGAGCTGCAGCGCAGTCAGCGCGCACAGGTCGTGATGGGTGAGGTAGCGCGCGTGCACGACCTCCAGGCCCAGCGCCTGGCGCAGGAACAGGTCGACCGCCGCGCCGGCCAGGCCGCGCGATTCGAAGTCGCGCTCCATGGTGTCGCCCAGCGCCTGGGCCAGGGCGGCGTCCGCGACCAGCACCAGCGGCGCGACCCGCAGCAGGCCGCCCTCGAATCCCGGCTCGGGTTCCAGCAGCGGGCTCGCCATGCGACCGCCGGCGGTACCGAAGGCCATCACCTGCGGTGCGTCGCGGGTGCGTGGCTCGCCGCGGTAGAGCCGGGCCAGCTCGCGATGCAGCGGCCATCCGGGGCGCAGGGCCTGCGCCGGGTCGTACAGGGCGCCGGCGAGCGCGAGGCCGGCCGCGTCCACGCCGGGCAGCAGCCGCGCCAGGTCGCTGGCCACCGCATCGACCAGCGCCGCCGCCTGCTCGGTGGGCAGGCGCAGCGCCTGACCGGGCGCCGGCTGCGCCAGCTCGACCGCGAGCAACGCGGGACAGACGGTGGGATCGGTGCGGGACATGCGCGGCGGGCGATGGCGGGCGCGCGAGTGTAAGCGATGCGCGCCCGGACGCGCGGCGCTTGGCTTCGCGGCGCCGGCGCGGCAGCATGCAGCCTTCCCCTTCGCGCCGCCCCGATGGGCTCCCCCGACGACACCGCCATGCCGGCCCGCGGCACGCTGCAAGGAGCGCTGGAGCGCTGGCTGCTGCCGGCGCTGGCGGCGGCGTTGCCGTGGCGGGCCTGCTTCCGCCTCTACCGCGCGATCGCCGCCGCGAGCTGGCCGTTCCGCGCCGAGACCGAGGCGGCGCATGCGGCGGCGGGCGCCCATGTCGATACCGGCAACGCGCGCGACTGGAAGCGCGTGCACCGGTTGGTGCGGCTGGTCGACCAGGCCGACTACTACCTCTCGCGCTCGCGCGGCGACGGCTGGCTCGACCGCCACGTGCGCGTGCGCGGCGACTGGCCGGCGCGCGGCGTGCCGTTCCTGGCCCTGGGCTACCACTGGGGCGCGGGACTGTGGGCGCTGCGCGCGCTGCGCCGCGCCGGCCACGGCGCGGCCTTCCTCTCGGCCGAGGTCGACGCGCGCCAGCTCGGCGCGGGTGGCGTGGCCGTGCGCCAGGGGCGGCGCCGGATGCGTGAACTGGAGCGCGCCGGCGGGCGCGCGCCGATCTACCTCGGCGGCGCCAGCGCGGCGATGCAGGCCGTGTTCGCGCAGGGCGACGTGGTGGTGGCGCTGATCGACGTGCCGCCGCGCGCCGGCCAGGGCACCGTGCCGGTCGAACTGCTGGGCCGCCCCGCGCGGCTGCCCGATGGCCTGCTGCGCCTGGCCCAGCGCGAGGGCGTGCCGCTGGTGCCATTCGCCATGGGCGTGGACGCGGGCTCGGGCGCGCGCACGCTCGACATCGCCGCGCCGATCGTCGTCGCCGACGTGGCGGCGGCGGCCGCGGCGGTCGCCGCGCACTTCGACCCGTTGCTCGCGGGCGGCTCGGCCGCCTGGCACCTGTGGCCGCAGGCCGGCGCCTTCTTCGGACCCTCGCCGGCGCAGCCGGCGCGGTAACATCGCGGTTCCCGGGGCCTGGTCAGGAGCGCACACCATGGGCACGCGCACGTTGCGGCGGGTCGGCATCGTCGGCGGCAGCCGCATCCCGTTCTGCCGCCAGAACACGGCCTACGTGGACCTCGGCAATTTCGGCATGTCGGTCAAGGCGGTGGCCTCGGTGGTGGAGCGCCACGGGCTCGCCGGGGTCGAGCTGGGCGAAGTGGCGCTTGGCGCCGTGATGAAGCACTCCAGCGACTGGAACCTGGGCCGCGAAGTGGCGCTGTCCTCGGGCCTGTCGCCGCGCACGCCCGGCATCACCATGGCGCGCGCGTGCGGCACCGGCCTCGACACCACGATCCACATCGCCAACAAGATCGCCACCGGGCAGATGGAAAGCGGCATCGCCGGCGGCTCGGACACCACCAGCGACGTGCCGATCGTGTTCGGGCGCAAGTTCGCCGGGCGCCTGCTCGCGACCGCGCGCGCGAAGAGCCTCGGCCAGCGCCTCGCGGCGTGGAAGGGCTTCCGTCCCTCGGAGCTCAAGCCCAGCTTCCCCGGCGTGTCGGAGAAGCGCACCGGCAAGAGCATGGGCGAGCACTGCGAGATGATGGCCAAGGAGTGGAAGATCGGCCGCGCCGAGCAGGACCAGCTGGCGATGGACTCGCACCGCAAGGGCGCGGCCGCCTACGAGCGCGGCTTCTTCGACGACCTGGTGGTGGAGTTCCGCGGCCTCAAGCGCGACAACATCCTGCGCCCCGATACCACGCTCGAGAAGCTGGCCACGCTCAAGCCCGCCTTCGACAAGACCTCGGGCCAGGGCACGCTCACCGCCGGCAACTCCACCCCGCTCACCGACGGCGCCAGCGCGGTGCTGCTGGCGAGCGAGGAGTTCGCCGCCGCGCGCGGCCTGCGGATCCAGGCCTATCTCGCCCACGCCAAGGTGTCGGCGGTCGATTTCGTCGGCGGCGAGGGCCTGCTGATGGCGCCCACGGTGGCGGTGTCGGAGATGCTGCGCGACGCCGGCCTGACCCTGCAGGACTTCGACTTCTACGAGATCCACGAGGCCTTCGCCGCGCAGGTGCTGTGCACGCTGCGCGCGTGGGAGAGCCCGGCCTATTGCCGCGACCGGCTCGGCCGCGAGCAGCCGATGGGCAGCATCGATCCGGCCAAGCTCAACGTGGTCGGCTCCAGCCTCGCCTTCGGCCATCCCTTCGCCGCCACCGGTGCGCGCATCGTCGCCACCGCCGCCAAGCTCCTGGCCGAGCGCGGCTCCGGCCGCGCGCTGATCTCGATCTGCACCGCCGGCGGCATGGGCGTGGTGGCGATCCTCGAGCGTCCGTAGCCGCGACCGCGATCGGCCCGCCATGAATGCCGAGGGCGCCCTCGGGCGCCCTCGTGTCGTCGCGGTCGGAGCCGGCG
>CAZTNB010000039.1:0-12315 GCA_964614825.1 uncultured Gammaproteobacteria bacterium | reverse complement strand
ATGAATGCCGAGGGCGCCCTCGGGCGCCCTCGTGTCGTCGCGGTCGGAGCCGGCGCTCAGCCGACGCGGAACAGGCTGCCGCCACCGCCGCCGGAGCTGTTGTAGCTGGTGCGACGGCGGCGCATGCGCTCCTGCAGCTCGATGCGGCGCTCTTCCAGCCATTCGGCGCGGCCGACGGTGGCGGGGTCGAGGCCGCGGCCCGAGGCTTCGTCGGTGCGGAAGGAGCAGAAGTCCTCGTAGGACTCGAGCTCGTGCTTGAGCTCGCGCACGCACAGCTCGATCATGATCGCGTCGTCGAGCAGGCCCACGACCGGGACCGAATCCGGGATGACGTCCTTGGGATCGGCGAAGTAGCTGAGCGCCGTGAGCACGCGCTCCTTGTCCTCGCCCGACAGGGCCCAGCCCTCGTCGTGCACCATCGCGATCAGGGCGCCGAGCTTGCCCAGGCGCGAGGCGATGAACTCGGGCACCTGCTTGCCCTCGCCCTCGATCAGCAGCTGCTTGGCGGCGTCGGTGATCTCGGTCGCGCTCTTGGCGGTGACGTTGGACTGCGCGCGCTTGACCGCCTCCTGGAAGTGGGCCAGGTCGGCATCGGACAGGTCGATCGTGATGGAAAGCGACATGGCGGAACCTCGATCGGGGAGCGGACCAGCGGGCCTGCGAGCCTAGCCATGGCCCGCTGGGGCGTCAATCGCGCCGTGGGGAAGTTAGCCGCGCCCCGGCCCGGGACGGCACGGCGGGGCGGCCCTCAAGCCGCCACCGCCTTGACCATGACGCGCTTGCCGTAACGGTGCTGCTCGTAGGCATCCGGCGGCGGCGGCAGCACCTCGATGTCGCGGAAGCCGATCCGCGACAGCACCCAGACCAGGCCCTCGACGCTGGGCGCGAGGCAGATGCCGGTCACGCTGGCCTCGGGACCGTGGGTCTCGTCGGCCTCGTCGATCAGCCCGAACACGCCCTTGAGCGGCTTGACGAAGCGGTACGCGCCCCAGTCCACCGGCCCCGAAAGGTTCGGCACCACCTGGGTCTCGACCAGGCACAAACCGCCGGGCCGGGCCAGCGAGCGCGCCACGCGCAGGGCGCCGACCGGGTTCTCGAGGTGGTAGATCAGACCGAAGCACAGCACCAGGTCGTGGCTGCCGAAACGCGCCGGGGTGGCCGCGTGGACGTCGCATTGCACCGCCCGCACCTGCGGCAGGCCCAGCGCCTGGGCCATCAGGTTGCAGTCGGCCGCGTGGTCGGGCCGCGCGTCCAGGCCCAGCACCGCACGGCAGCCGCGGCGCGCCAGCTCGGTGGAGAAATAGCCCTGGTGGCAGGCCAGGTCGACCGCGTCGACCGCGCCGAGGCCGCCCGGAAAGTGGCGCGCCAGGGCGCCGTCCATCATCGCCAGCCGGGTCTCGTGGATCGCGTCGAGCACGCCGTCGTCGTAGCTGCGGGTGACCGCGCCCGAGGGCAGCCGGAAGCGGTAGAACCAGGTGCGTTCGAGGATCCGGCGTTCGAGGTCGTTCATGGGCGGGGTGGCGCGGGGGGCCGCGTAGTCTAGCGGCGCGGGCGCACTGCCTGCAGGCGCCGCGGCCGGCCGCGCCGGCCGGCGCCCCGGCGCCTCAGAGGATCGGCGCCAGCCCCAGCCCGAAGGCGATCAGGATGCGGGTGTAGAGGTGCTTGAGCGACACCGCCACCTCGGGGAAATCGCCGACCGGCTCGTAGCGCTCGATGAAGGCCGGGTCCAGCGGCCCCACGGGCTCGGCCCCGGGCTTGAGCTGCCAGCTGGTGGCGTAGCGGAACGGCCACAGGTCGAAGAAGGGCAGCTCTTCCGACACCGTGGCGATGGCGCTGTTGACCTCGTTCACGCCCGGCACCCACTCGCGCGGCGCGATCACCCACGCGTCCTGCGGCGCGAGGTCGAGCGCGATGTCGGCCTCCACCGCGCGCGCGAAGGCCGCGTCCCACACGATCAGGCCGTTCTCGGTGTTGAGGTCGTCGGAGCGCGGATCGAAATTGTGCGAGCCGATCAGGGTCACGCGGCGGTCGATGACGATGCTCTTGGCGTGCATGCCCCGGCGCATGCCCGGCCGCGACAGCGGCACCGGCTCGCGGCGCTTGACCTTGGCCTTGCCCGCCCTGGCCTGGGCCGCATCGGCGGCCACGGCGTCGTCGCCCGGGAACGGCCGGTACTCGTAGATCTGCATGCGCAGGTCGCGCACGAAGTGGCGCTTGTACTTCTGCGACACCGCGTAGACGTAGAACGCGTCGGTGGCGGCGAGGCTGTTGGTCGACACCACCAGCTCCAGCCCCGGGTTCTCCTCGCGCTTGGCCTCGAGCAGCTTGCGCGCCTCGCGCGACAGCACCAGGTACGGCGTCTGCAGCACGATGCGTTCGCGCGCCTCGCCCAGCAGCGCGGCGATGCGCGCCGACAGGTCCTTGTTGCTTTCGTCCTCCTCGAAGCGCTTGTCCGGCCGGTCGGCGAAGTACTCCACCCGGTCCACCGCGAGCGCCGGGGCCACGAACTCGCGCGCCAGCCACTCGCCGTCGTCGGCGCGGGCCAGCACCCGCGCCGCGCGCTGCAGCTCCGCCAGCGGCTCGGCCGGCGCCGGCTGCGCGCCCTTCGATTCGGCCACGATGCGCTGCGCCACGTCGCCCAGGCGCTCCACCGGCACCGCGCGCGGGTGGTGCCAGAACTCGTCGAAGGAGGCCGCCATGGTCGCGGTGGCGGGGCCGGCGACCAGCACGTCGCGGTCGCGGTAGACGAACTCCGCGCCCCAGTCGAAATAGCGGTCGTCGACGTTGCGTCCGCCGATCACCGCCAGCTCGCCGTCGACCAGCAGCAGCTTGTTGTGCATGCGCTGGTTGAAGTTGGAGAAGCAGCACAGGATGCCGGCGGCGAACTCGAGCTTGCCGGTGCGGGCCTCGCCGAAGGTCGGGTTGTACAGGCGCATGGCGAGATTGGCGTGCACCTGGGCCAGCCGCGCCAGCAGCGCGGTGTTGTCGGTGGAGAACAGCTGGTCGGAGAGGATGCGCACGCGCACGCCGCGCCGCGCCGCGGCCACCAGTTCCTCGATCACCAACAGGCCGGCATCGTCGTCGCTGAGGATGAAGGTCTGCAGCTCGATGCTGCGGTGCGCGCTGCGGATCAGGTGCAGGCGCAGCGCCAGTGCGTCCTCGCCGCGCGGCAGCAGCACGAGCCGGTGCGCCGGGCCACCGCCGGCGGCGGCGGCGCGGCCGGCCTCGACCAGCTCCGCCAGCGGGCTGGACGGGGCGCAGGCGTCGGCGGCGTGGCAGCTGGTGGCGGTATCGCGCGCCGCTTCCGCCAGCTCGGCCGACTGGCGCAGCAGGGCGCGGTCCGGCGCGCAGGCGGCGAGCAGCACGGCGCAAGCCGCGGCCGCCAGTTGCCGTGGCGCGATGCGCATGCGCGGCTCAGCCCGCGTCCACGCGCTGGCGATGCGCGACGATGCGCAGGTCCAGCGTCACCGTGTCGGAGATCGCGCCGCGGCGCGTGCTCATGCCGAAATCGGAGCGGCGCACCTTGCCGCCCACCACCACGGTGCAGGTGTCGGAACCATCCACCGCGCACAGGCCCGGCGCCACGGTGAAGCGGACGGCGCGGGTCTCGCCGCGCAAGGTCAGGCGCCCGGGCAGCTCGCCGCCGTCGACCAGCACGGCGAGCGGGAACTCGTCGGAGCGGAAGCGGATCTCCGGGTGGTTGGCGACGTCGAAGAACTCGGCCGACTTGACCCAGTCGGTGTTCGACGGGTTGGACATCACCACGCTGGAGGCGTCGATGCGCGCATCGACCTGCGCGCGCCGGGCGCGGCGATCGAGGTCGATGGTGCCGGTGAAGGCGCCGAAGCCGCCGCCCAGCGGCAGCAGCGCGAACAGGCGCACGCGGAAGCCGGCGGAGGAATCCCTGGGATCGATGGTCCAGCGCTCCGCCTGCGCCACGGCGGCGTGCAGCAGCAGCAGGATCGCGCACGCCCAGGCGGCGCGCGCGGCCGGGCTCATGGCCACCAGAAGTCGAGCACGCGGCCCGTGCCGGGCTCGACCGGGCCCTCGGGCGGCAGCGCGATGCGCACCACGCCGCCCGGGGGCAGGCCCCGCGACTCGTCGCTGCGGCCCTCGGCCAGCAGCGCCACCAGCTGCTCCAGGCCGGGGTTGTGCCCCACCAGCACGGTGGCGCCGTCGCCGGCGCCGGCGTCCACCAGCGCCATCAAGGTGCCGGGCGTGGCCTCGTAGACCTTCGACTCGAAGCCCAGCACGACGCCGGGCAGCGCCAGTTCCGCGGTGCGCCGCGCGCGCACCGCCGGCGACACGATGCTGCGCGCGACCTTGATCTGGTGGCGCGCCAGCCACTCGTGCACCGCGCGCGCCTCGCGCTCGCCCTCGGCCGACAGCGGCCGCTCGAAATCGGTACTGCCCTTGGCCAGCGGCTCGGCGTGGGCGTGGCGCAGGATCAGCAGTTCGCGGGGCATGGCGGCCTTGCTCTGGAGGTGGTGGGGCGGCATCCGCTGCGCGCCGGCTGCCGTGCCGCCCGCGCGCACCGGGAAGTCGCGCAGCCTATTGCTGCGGGCGGGAGATCATCTCGATCGGCAGGTTGGTCCGCACCCAATCGAGCGGCGGGCTGGCCAGCGTGCTGTTGGTGGAATAGGTGCCGCGGGTCTGGCTGCTGAACGTGCGGCTCAGCGTCCCTGCCGGCAGTGGCAGGCTGCCGAAGTCGGGGAAGCTGGGACAGGTCGGGCAGTGCACGCGGAAGGCGGTGAGCGCCATCGGCCCCTGGTTGAGGTCGGCGCTCGCGCCCAGCGTCCAGCGCGCCACGTTGTCGGTGCCGTAGAGGTAATTGATGATCACCGACTCGTTGGCGTTGTTGACCACGTGGTCGTCGAGCACCTCGCCCCAACCCGACTCGCCGGAGTTGTACCAGACGCCGGTGCGATTCGGCGCCGGGCTGCGCAGCGGGTAGAGGATGTCCATCAGCTCGCCGCCGGCGACGCCGTCCACCGTCCAGGTCAGCACGTAGCGATTGTTGCTCACCGGCGAGACCTGCGCCGCGCCCACGATCTCCGAACTCACCGCGAAGGGCGCGCTGCCGCTCTGGCGGAAGCGGTACACGGTGGCGAGGCCCTGCGAGCCGATCGGCAACGCCGCGTACGGCCCCTGCAGGATCAGCCAGGTCGGGTCGCGGTCGGCCTCGCCGGTGAACCAGGCGCCGAAGTACGTGGCGCTGCTGCCGCTGGGGATGACGAAGCTGCCGACGCCGTTGCCGAAGCGCGTGGGATTGGCGTAGAGGCCGTCGCGCGGTATCGGCGGCGGCGGCGAGAAGTCGATCGACAGGCACTGGTTCTGCACCTGGCAGGTCGAGGCCACGCTGCCCTCGTACAGGTTGCGCGACACGCGGCTGTAGGTGCCGGCATCCACCGCGCCGAGGAAGTCGACGGCGACGCGGCTGCCGCAGGCGGCGTTGCCGTCGATCTGGAACGGCACGTTGGCGTTCTGGCTGGCGCCGACGCCGAGCGTGGCCGCCACCGCCGAAGGCGACACCACCAGCGCCGACGGGCCGAAGCGCGCCGGCAGCGCGGTCGGGTGGAAGAAGCACACCGCGCGGCCGGGGCTGGCGCTGCCGTTCTGGTCGCAGGCGTACTGCGCGCGATCGGTCGCGGCCGCATTCTGGATCGACAGCGTGGCGCTGCCGCCGCCCTGCGGATCGGCGACCCGGTACTGGTAGACGATCTGGTAGGTGCCGTCGTAGAGGATGGCCTGGAATTCGGCCGCGCCTTCGGGCGAGCCGTTCTGGTTGAAGCGACCCATGTTGGTCCAGCTCAGCACCGTGCAGCCGCGCGCGCCGACGCCCGCATCGGGCGCGCGCGGGCAGGTCGGGAAATACGCGCGGCGCAGGCCGCCGCCGGCCTGCACCACGAGGTCGTCGTGCAGCACCCGCAGCTGGCCGCCGGCGCCGCCGTTGTCGGGCGCGGCCAGCGCGCAGGTGTTGTCGAAATCGCCGCCGGTGTCGGCGGTCGAGGTCGACAGGTAGCCATTGGTGGCCATCACCAGCGCGCTCACGGTCTGGCCGTAGAAGTTGAACGGCGCCGGGCCCAGCGACTGCGCCGCGGTGCGCCCGTCGTCCTCGGCCGGGAAGCCGCTGCTGGCGGCGGTCAGGGCCAGGGCCGGCGTGTTGTTGATGTCGACGTAGCTGTAGGGGCAGTTGCCGCTGGTGTTGTCGAGCACGCGGTAACCGAAGGTGTCGGCGGCGGTGCCGCCGGCCAGCGACGGCGCGAACGCGGCGTAGCCGGCGCCGAGCGCCTGGTTGCCGTTGTTGGCCAGCGACACCGGCAGCTGCCAGACCTCGCCCGGATCGAAACTGCCGTCGCTGTCGCCGCAGACCTGGGTCGGCGCCTGCGCGGTGGCCTCGACGCGCTGGCCGGTCACGCCCAGCGCGCGCTGGGTCGATGCCACGCAGCCGCTGGCGTCGCTGACCGCGAGGCCCACGTTGACCTGGCTGCGCGCGCTCGGAAAGCGCAGCGTGATCGTGCTGGTGGCTCCCGCCCCGGCCTGGGTGCGGTCGACCACGCCGTCGCCATCCACGTCCCAGGCGTAGGTGAAGGGGCCGCTGCCGACGGCGCCGCCGGTGAAGGTGACGTCGGCGCCCGACGCCGCGGTGGCCGGCACGGCCAGCGAGATCGTCGGCGGCGTGCAGGAGCCGCGGCCATCGAGCACCTGCGCGCCGCTGCCGGTGGGATCGAGCCAGTCGGAGAGCCGGCTGGACCCGGTGCCGCCGCCGGCCCAGCCCACCGACAGGCGTCCGTAGTAGTCCTCGAGGTTGTTGCCGCAGGCCGCGCTGCCGCCGGAGAGGAAGCCGATCACGCGGCGCTGCGGGTCGTACAGGCCCGATCCGGAGGAGCCCTGCTCGGTCGTGCCCACGTCCCAGTCCAGCACGCGCAGGCCGTTGCCGGCGGGCAGCACGCGGCCCTGGTCGAACAGCACGTCGATGGCGGTGACGGTGATGGGGTCGTTCTCGAAGCTGATGCGCTTCTCGTCGCCCTGCGGGTGGTGGATGCCGAAGGCGGAGGCGGGCGTGGCGCCGCTGCGGTCCCAGCCGCTCCAGTAGGGATCGGCGCCGGCCGGAATGGCGCTGCGCAGCTCGAACAGGGTGAAATCGCTGGGCTCGTAGGTCGCGCGCAGGTCGGCGCCGCCGGTCTGCGCGATCGAGTTGCCGTTGCGCGGGATCGGGGTGCCGCTTTCCACCGAGCCCACCGCGCGACAGGTGGGGCTCTCGTACTTCCAGTAGACGACCACGGTGTCGGCTTCGGACTGCAGGTTGAGGCAGTGGTTGGCGCTCGACAGCAGGCGGCGGCGGTCCTGCGCCGTGTTGTTGAGCAACTGGCCGGTGCAGACGAACTGCGAGCCGCCGCTGGTGAAGGAATAGGTCGCCGCCGAGCGGATCTGCTCGCGCCGGCCGTTGCCTTCCGGGCACACGGTGTCGACGTTGCAACTGCCCGACTTCGAGGCCACGCCGGCGCTCGCGCCCATCAGGTCGCGGAAGGCCCAGCCCACCGAGGCCGCGCGCAGGCTCAACTGCGGCCGCTGCGCCGCCGGCACCACCAACTCCAGCAGCACGCTGTCGCCCCACACCAGCGGCGTGTGGAAGCGGCCGTTGGCCGGATTGTCGGCATCGGTCCAGGGGCCGCGCACGGTGCTGCCGTCGGGGCTGGCCAGCCACAGCTGCGCACCCTGCGGCAGGAAGAAGCGGTCGAAGGCCAGTTCCAGCGAGACCGCGCCCGGCGAGCGCAGTTCGGCGCGCCACAGCCAGCGGCCGTCGGGCAGGGCCTGCCAGGCGCCGGCGTCGCTGCGGCCGGCGTCGAACACGGTGAAGGCCTTGGGCAGCACCACGCCGTACTGCAGGGGCGTGCCCTTGGCGTACGGCCGGGCGGCGAGCGCGGCGAGCTTGTCGGCCGCGGGCGGCGCCACGTCGATGCGCTGCTTGGCCGGCAGCGGCGCCAGCCCGAGCGCGAGGCTGGGCGGCAGCGGGCCGGACGGCAGCGCGCTGGCCGCGAACGACAGGCCCGGGCAGGCCACGAGGAACAGCACGAGCACGATTCGATGCACGACCTGCCTCCCTACATGCGCACCGTGACGCCGCAGCGTGCGCCCGGTGGGAGCCCTTGGCGCCGGGACCAGCGGCGGTCGCGGCTGCAGCCGTACCCACGGCGGGAGTGTCCTGCCCGGGGCCGGCGCGCGCCGCGGGTCCGAGGATACACCGGGCCCTCGGCGCCGGCGGTGATCGGCGGTTGGCTCAATCGGCCGCCGCGGTGAGGTCGAAGGAGATGCTGATGCGCTCGCCGGCGCCCGCGAACGGCAGGGTGCGGTGGTACACGTAGGAAGGAAACAGCAGCAGCACGCCCTCCTGCGGGCGGATCCGCAAGAGGCGCGCATCGTCGAGCTGCGGCAGGCCGCGATGCGGCTGTCCGAACTCGATCCAGCCGGCCGGGTCGTCGCCCTCGCCCAGCGCCGGCGGCAGTTCGACGTAGTAGGCGCCCGACAGCCACGACCCGGCATGCAGGTGGGTGTCGATGCGGCCCTGCGCGGCGACGCGCGTGGCCCACAGGTTCAGGGTCCAGCGTCGCGGCATGGTGCGCAGGAACGGATGCGAGGGATCGGGCTGCAGCGCCGCCATGTAGGCCTCGACGGCGGCGCGCAGCGAGCGCTCGAAGCCGGTGATCGCCGGCGTGGGATCGGCCAGCAGGTCCTCGGTGAGATAGCCGCCGCGGGCGGCCAGGCCCACCGGCTCGAAGCGCAGGCGGCTGTGGCCGCGGATGTCACGCGCCAGCGCCGCGTTGAACTCTTCGCGGTCGCGGAAGGGCGCGGGTATCGCGAGCGGCGTGGCGCTGAGGAAGCGGTCCAGGCCCAGCCACGCGTCGGCGGCGCCGTCGCCCGCGAGGGCCAGCGCGAGGCCGCGCTGGGCGATCGCATCCTGGTCGTCGGGCGCGAACGCGATCGCGCCCGCCAACGCGTCGGCGGCGGCCTGCGCCTGCCCGCGCTTGAGCGCCATGGTGCCGACGAGGCGCCGCAAGCCGGCGTGCGGCGCCTGCGCGGCCTGGCTGCGCGCGAGTTCGGCCTCCGCCTCGTCGAGCCGGCCGGACTCCTCGGCGAGGCGGGCCAGCGTGTACGCATAGGCCGGCAGTCGCGGCTGCAGGCGCACCGCCTCGCGCGCGTGCTCCAGCGCTGCCTCGGCCTGCCCGGACTTGCCGAGCACGATCGCGGCGCTGTCGTGCGCGCTGGCGCGGCCGGCGTCGGCCGCGAGCACGGCCAACGCGGCCTCCAGCGCCCGCGCCAGGCCCGCGGGCTCGGTGGCGGTGGCCCAGATCGCGGCGAAGGTCTCGCGCGCGGCGAGGCCCGACGGATCGCGCGCGAGCAGGCGCTCGGCGCTGGCGCGCGCCTCGCGATGGCGGCCGGCGGCGTACTGCGCCACGGCGAGGTTGTTGAGCGCGGCGATGTCGTCGGGACGGCGCTTGAGCGCATTGGCGAAGGCCTCGGCCGCGCGCGCCGGCTGGCCGGCGCCGTGGGCGCGCACGCCGAGCGCGTACCAGTCCTCGTAGGTGGCCTTGGGGTCGTGCGCCAGCGCCTCGCCCAGCGCCGCGGCGGCACCGGCCGGGTCGCCGGCCGCGTCGCGCAACACGGCGAGATTGCGCCAGGCGTTGGCGTAGCCGGGGTTCGCGGCGACCGCGCGCTCGAGCGCGGCGAGCGCGGCCGCGGTGTCGCCGCCCCGCGCTTCGGCCAGGCCGAGCAGGTTCAGCGCATCGGCATTGTCGGGTTCCAGGCGCAGCAGGGCGTGGCAGGCGGCGCGCGCCACCGCCGTGTCGCCGCGGCCCAGGGCCTGGGCGGCGAGGCGCAGTTGTTGGGCGTGGGCGGGATCCATCGTCAGCGGAACGCGGGCGCCACCGGGCGGCGCGTGGCGACGCGCCGGCCGGCACGCGGATGGCCGCCACAGGAGCGCACTTCGTGCGCGACCGCGGCACCCGCCCCCGCCACGCCGCTCATGAAAGCATCCACCCCGTCACCGCCAGGCGCTCGCCCTCCGCCCACGGCGTCACCATCGACACCACGTGCGGCGCCGGCACGCGGAATATGGACAGCGAGTTGTACCGCGGCATCAGCGTGTCGATCACCCGCCCCTCGCCATCGAGGAACTGCAGCAATCCGCCCCAGTCGGCCTGCCAGGCCGGCGTGAGGTTGATCACGTACGCGTAGAGGCGCCCTTCCTCGGCGTTGTAGTCGTCGTGCAGCTTGAGGAAATGGCCGCGCCGGTAGCGGGTGGCCTGCGCGTTCATGCGGCGCACGCGCGCGTCGCCGGTGAGCGCGCGGGCGAAGGCCAGGTAGTCGGGACTGTTGAGGAACTCCAGCAGGCGGTGCAGCAGCAGCCCCTGGTCGCGCTTCTCGAGGTAGGCGCGCACCATCATGTAGCTCTCGTAGGCGAAGCCATAGTGGCCCACGGCCTCGGCGTAGAGCTCCGCCAGCAGCGCCTGCTCGCCGGCCTCGCCGCGCGCATCCCGGTCGGCACGCGTCATCACTTTCGGACCGGCGCGGTCGCGATAGGCCAGCGTCCACGGCACCTCCTCGACCAGGCATTTGCGCAGCGCCTCGGCCGCGGCCGGTTGGAGGAAGTCGAACACCTGGGTGCGGCCGCGGCGGACGAGGTCCTCGGCGCAGCGCGAGACATCGAGGTCGGAGTTGAGCATGGGCGTTCGCGGGTGGCTGCGCGGATCGTACCAACGCCGGGCCCGCCGTCCCTGACCGGGGTCAAGCGGCGGCGGCGCTTTGCTACCCTGCCGCGCATCGACCCGGGGGGAACACGATGTCGGAAGTCCAGGACCTGGCGACACTGATCCGCGCCGGCACCCCGCTGGTGACGATCGAGACGGCGGAAGAGGAACGCGCGATCGAGGCCTTCCGCCACGTGGTGGGCCAGGTCTGGCGCCCGTTGTACCGCTGGTCGATCACCGACGGCCTCCAGCGCCTGGATCTCGACGCCGCGGCGCCCGACGGCCAGTCGATCGCGCCCGACGCCACCCAGACCCTGCTGGCGATCAAGCAGGAGTCGCAGCGCGGCGTCTACCTCCTGTGCGATTTCCACCCCTACCTGCGCTACGCCATGACCCAGCGCCTGGTGCGCGAGATCGTGCAGCGGCAGGGTTCGCAGGCACACACCCTGGTGCTGATCGCGCCCAGGATCGAGCTGCCGCCGGAACTCGCCGGCGACGCGGTGCGCTTCTCGCTGGCGCTGCCGGGCGAGCAGCAGATCGCCAAGCTGGTCCGCGACGAGGCCTTCGTCTACTCGCGCGAGCACGGCGGGCGCCGGGTCGAGATCGATCCGGCCGCGCTCAAGGCCATCGTGCGCAACCTCATCGGCCTGTCGCTGGCGGATGCGCGCCGGATCGCGCGCCAGCTCATCTTCCGCGACGGCGCGATCGGCGCCGGCGACCTGCCGGAGCTGGCCAAGCTCAAGTTCGAACTGCTCAACCGCGAGGGCCTGCTGCACTTCGAGTACGACACCGCGCAGTTCGCCGACGTGGCCGGGCTGATGCGGCTCAAGGCCTGGGTGGCGCAGCGGCGCGCGGTGTTCAACGGCGAATCGGCGCCTGCCGGCCTCGATCCGCCGCGGGGCCTGCTGCTGCTGGGCGTGCAGGGCTGCGGCAAGAGCCTGGCCTCGAAGGCGATCGCCGGCGGCTTCGGCGTGCCGCTGGTGCGGCTCGACTTCGGCTCGATGTACGACAAGTACCACGGCGAGACCGAGCGCCGGCTGCGCGAGTCGCTGCGCAACGCCGAGGCGCTGGCGCCGTGCGTGCTGTGGATCGACGAGATCGAGAAGGGCCTCGCCACCAGCGGCTCCGACGACGGCGTGTCCAAGCGCGTGCTCGGGTACCTGCTGACCTGGATGGCCGAGCGCAAGGCCAGGGTGTTCCTGGTCGCCACCGCCAACGCGGTGAAGGAACTGCCGGCGGAACTGCTGCGCAAGGGCCGCTTCGACGAGATCTTCTTCGTCGACCTGCCCGGGCCCGCGGTGCGTGCCGACATCTTCCGGCTGCACTGCCAGCGCCGCAGGATCGACTGGGAGGGCTTCGAACTCGATGCCCTGGCCGGCGCCAGCGAGGGCTTCTCCGGCGCCGAGATCGAGCAGGCCATCGTCGCCGCCCTGTACACCGCCCACGCCGAGGGCGTGCCCGTGGCCCAGCGCCATCTCGAGGCCGAGCTGGCCGGCACCCGCCCGCTGTCGGTGCTGATGGCCGAGCAGGTGGCGGCGTTGCGGGCCTGGGCGTCGACGCGGACGGT
>CAZTNB010000038.1:16045-21901 GCA_964614825.1 uncultured Gammaproteobacteria bacterium | reverse complement strand
GGCTCGGTGGCCGGCTGGTTGAGCGCCTCCTGCCCGCGCAGGTAGTCGTCGTAGGCGCCGATGCTCAACGTGGGTTGCAGGCGCCGCGCCAGCGGCTTGCCGTCGGTGGGAATGGCGCCCAGCAGCGCCTGCACGGCGCGTTCGGCGATGCGCCGCTGCAATTCGAACAGGTCGACCAGCTGCTCGTCGTAGGTGGCCGACCACACCGTGGTGCCGTTGCGCGTGTCGGACAGCTGCGCGGTGATGCGCAGTTGCTGCCCGTCACGCCGCACGCTGGCCTCGAGCACCGAGGCCACGCCCAGGCGCTGGCCGATGGCCTGGATGTCGAGGTTCTGGCCCTTGAGCGCGTAGGCCGAGGCGCGCGCGGCGACCTGCAGGCCTTCCACGCCGGCCAGCGCGCTCATCATCTCGTCGGCGAGGCCTTCCGCGAACCAGGCGTCCTCGCGCTGGTCGCTGAGCGTGGTGAAGGGCAGCACGGCGATCGAGGCGGCGGGCAGGCGCGGCGCGCGTTCGACTCCCACGAACCAGACCAGCGCGCCCACCCCCAGCGCCAGCAGCACCGCGGCGGTCAACGCCACCACGGCGGCCGGCGAGCGGGCGCCGGCCTCGGCCCGCGGCCGGGCGTCGAAGGCCAGCGTGGCGAGGTCCTCGGCGCCGGCGACCCAGGCGCGGGCGGAGTCGTCGCCGTCGGCCTGCACCGCGCGCAGGCGCGTGCCGATCTCCGGATGCAGGCGCGCGAGGTTGGCTTCGCGCACGGCGCCGGACAGCGCCAGCCCGCCGGGCGCGGCGTGGCGCGCCATGTCCTGCACGTCGGCCAGCGCCGCGCCGCCGAGGTGGCCATGGTCGTGGCTGACCTCGCCGATCGACAGCGCCGCGCGCAGCGTGCTGCCGTGCTCGGCCAGCCCGCGCAGCGCGCAGTGCAGTGCCTCGCGCGCGCTGCGGAACTCGGCCAGGAGGCCGCGGCCGTCGGTTTCGATGCGCTGCGCGCCGGCGGCCTGCAGCAGGCGGCGCAGCGGCGCGCGCAGGGCGGCCGGGTCGCCGATCGGCTGCAGCGCCAGCATGGCGGCGAGGTGCGGGCCCTCGGCATCGGGCAGCGCAGTGCCGAAATCGCGCGTGATGCCGGCCGGGGTGAGGTCGAAGAACCAGGCCAGGCCGATGGCGAGCGGGAAGCCGAGCGCCAGGCCGCCGATCAACAGGCGCATGACCCAGACCGGCCACTCCAGCGCGTCGACCAGCGTGTCGCCGACCTGCAGGATCACCAGGGCGAGCGCGGCGTAGCCCAGCGCCACCTGCACCACGCGACGGCGCCGCAGCTCGTGCAGGAGGCTGCCCAGCGCCGACCATGCGCTCACGCCCGCAGGCATCCGCACCGCTCCTGTGCCGGCCCGTTCCGGGAACGCGGCCGCGTGGGGGTGCGCCGCTCCGGAACGCGCCGGAAGGCTAGGCGCCATGGGTGACGATTGCAACACGTCGATCGCTCCTGCCGGGCCCGTCCGCGGGCGCCGTTCCATGCCGCGCGGGGGACGCGGCACGCCTCGATCAATACCGGGAAACGGCGTCGCGCTGACGAACCCGCCACCGGCGACACGCGGCGCCGGCCGGGCCGGGCCTCAGCGGGCCGGCGCGGCGGCCTGCGGCGCGGTGTGCAGCAGGGGCTGCAGCGCCGGCCAGACGTGCTCGAGCAGGATCGGCTGCGCGGCGGCGGTGGGGTGCATGTTGTCGTCCTGGAACATGTCGCGGTCGGTGGCGATGGGTTCCAGCAGCAGCGGCACGAAGGCGGTGCCGTAGCGGCGCGCGAGGCCGGCATACATGGCGGCGAAGGCGGCGGTGTACTCCGGGCCGTAGTTGGGCGGCATGCGCATGCCGATCAGCAGCACGCGCGCGCCGCTGCCCTGGCTGCGCTCGATCAGGCCGGCGAGGTTGGCCTCGGCCGCCTCCACCGGCAGGCCGCGCAGGCCATCGTTGGCGCCCAGTTCGAGCACCACCACCGCGGGCCGGTGCCGCGCCAGCGCGGCCTCGAAGCGCGCCGCGCCCCCGGCGGTGGTCTCGCCGCTGATGCTGGCGTTGACCACCGACCAGGCGGGGTTCGCGGCCGCCAGGCGCCGGGCCAGGAGATCCACCCAGCCCTCGCCGGGCGCGAGGCCGAAGCCCGCCGACAGCGAATCGCCCAGCACCAGCACGGTGCCTGGCGGGGCCGGCGCGGGCGCCGGCGCCGCCACGGCCGGGGCGAGCCCGAACAGGCACAGGCACGCCAGCACGAAACCTTGAAGGGCCATCTGGCACCCTTGCGGGCTCCGGGGCGTGGCCCCATGGGTGTTGGTCATGAACGATTCCGCGGCGGTGGTGGCGGTCGAAGCCCGTGGCCTGACCCAGCGCGTCGCGCTGGCGGGCCGCGAGCTCACGATCCTCGAGGACGTGGGTTTTACCATCCACGCGGGTGAAGCGGTCGCCATCGTCGGCGCCTCGGGCTCGGGCAAGTCGACCCTGATCGGCCTGCTCGCCGGCCTGGACATGCCCAGTGCCGGGGAAGTGGTGCTGGCCGGGCAGTCGCTCAAGGGCCTGGACGAGGACGGCCGCGCGCGCCTGCGCGGGGCCAAGGTCGGCTTCGTGTTCCAGAACTTCCAGCTGCTGCCGGCGCTCAACGCGCTGGAGAACGTGATGCTGCCGCTCGAGCTCGCCGGCCACCGCGACCCGGAAGAGGCGGCGCGCGAGGTGCTGGCCCGGGTCGGCCTGGCCGACCGCCTGCGCGCCTATCCGCGCACCCTCTCCGGCGGCGAGCAGCAGCGCGTGGCGCTGGCCCGCGCCTTCGTCGCGCGCCCGGCGGTGCTGTTCGCCGACGAGCCCACCGGCAACCTCGACGCGGTGACCGGCAGCGCGGTGGTGGAGCTGCTGTTCGAGCTCAATGCCCAGGCCGGCACCACCCTGGTCCTGGTCACCCACGACGAGGCGCTGGCGGCGCGCTGCACGCGCCGGCTGCGGCTGGCCGGCGGGCGCCTGGTCGGCGCCGAACCGCAGCACCATCGCGTGCCGCGCCACGCATGAGCGCCTGGCGGCTGGCCTGGCGCTTCCTGCGTCGGGACCTCGCCTCGGGCGAGGTCCGCGTGCTGCTGGCCGCGCTCGCGCTGGCGGTGGCCGCCGTCACCAGCGTGGGCTTCCTCACCGACCGCGCCGAGCGCGCGCTGGCGCTGGAAGCCAACCGGCTGCTCGGCGGCGACGCGGTGCTGCGCGCCGACACCCCGCTGGCGCCCGAATGGCGCGAGCGCGCCGCGGCGCCCGGCTTGCGCTGGACCGAGACCCGCGCCTTCCCCAGCATGCTGCGCGCCGGCGAGCGCCTGCGCCTGTCCGAAGTGCGCGCACTGGGCGCGGGCTTCCCGTTGCGCGGCGCGTTCCACCTCGCCGCGGCCGATGGCGGCGACGCGGTGGCCACGGGCGTCCCCGCGCCCGGCACCGCGTGGCTGACGCGCGCCGGCGCGCAGGCGCTGGACGTGCGCGTGGGCGACACGCTCAAGCTCGGCAACAGCGAGTTCCGCCTCGCCGCGCTGGTCACGCAGGAGCCCGATGCCGCGCTCGATTACTTCAACATGGCGCCGCGCGTGTTCATCGCGCTCGAGGACCTCGAGGCCACCGGGCTGGTGCAGGAAGGCAGTCGCGTGGCCTATCGGCTGGTGGTGGCCGGCGAAGCCGGCGCGGTCGAGCGCTTCGTCGCGGCGGCGCGTGCCGCGCTGGGACGCGGCCAGCGCCTGGAGACCGTGGCGGACGCGCGGCCCGAGATTCGCTCCGCGCTCGATCGCGCCGGGCGCTTCCTCGGCCTCGCGGCCCTGATCGCGGTGGTGCTGGCGGCGGTGGCCGTGGCGCTGGCCGCCCGCCGCCACGCGGCGCGCCACCTCGACGGTTGCGCGATGCTGCGTTGCCTCGGCGCCGACCAGCGCACGATCGCGTCCACCTACGGCCTGGAGCTGCTGGGCCTGGGCCTGCTCGGCGGCGTGGTCGGCGCGGCGCTCGGCCTCGCCCTGCAGTCGCTGGCCACCGGCTGGCTGGCGACCCGACTGGGGCTCGCCCTGCCCGCCGCCGGCTGGCGCCCGCTGGCCGAGGGGCTGGCCACCGCGCTGGTGGTGCTGGCCGGTTTCGGCCTGCCGCCGGTGCTGGCCCTGCGCCGGGTGCCGACCCTGCGCGTGCTGCGCCGCGACGTCGGCGGTGGCGAGGCGCGCGGCTGGGCCAGCGGCCTGGTCGGCATCGCCGCGCTGGTGGCGCTGGTGTCGTGGCGCGCCGGCTCGGTGGCGCTGGCGGTGACGCTGCTGGGCGGGCTCGCCGCGACCCTGGTCGCGCTGGCGCTGCTGGCGCTGGCGCTGGTGGCGGCGCTGCGCGCGGTGCGCGGCCGCCTGCGCGGCGCGTGGCGCTATGGGCTGGCCAACGTCGGCCGCCGCGCCGGCTCGAGCGTGGCGCAGATCTCGGCGCTGGGCCTGGGCCTGCTCGCGATCCTGCTCCTGACCCTGGTCCGCACCGAACTGCTGGGCGAATGGCAGCGCACCCTGCCCGCCGGCGCGCCCAACCGCTTCCTCGTCAACGTGCAGACCGACCAGGTCGAGGCCGTGCGCGCCACGCTGCGCGAGCAGGGCGTGGACCAGGTGCAGCTGGTGCCGATGGTGCGCGGGCGCCTGGTCGCGGTGAACGCGGTGCCGGTGGACTTCGAGGCCTACGGCGACGGCCGCGCGCGGCGCCTCGCCGAGCGCGAGTTCAACCTGTCGTGGGCGGCCGAGCTCAAGGACGACAACCGCGTCGTCGCCGGCCGCTGGTGGCCGCCGGTCGCCGCCGAGGCCGCCGCGGGCGCGCCGGGCGAGGTGTCGGTGGACGAAGGCCTGGCCGAAACCCTGGGCTGGAAGCTCGGCGACCGCGTCGCCTGGGACGTGGCGGGGCAGCGCTTCGAGGCCGCCATCACCAGCCTGCGCCGGATCGAGTGGGAGAGCTTCCAGCCCAACTTCTTCGTGCTGGCGCGCCCCGGCGCGCTCGACGGCTACGCCGCGAGCTGGATCGGCGGCATCCATGTCGCGCCCGGTTCGCGCGCCGACCAGCGGCTGGTCGAGCGTTTTCCCAATCTCTCGGTGATCGACATCGACGCCGTGCTCAACCAGGTGCGCGCCACCAGCGACCAGGTCTCCACCGCGGTCGAGGCGGTGTTCGGCTTCACCCTGGCGGCGGGCCTGCTGGTGCTGCTGGCCGCGGTGGTGGCCACGCGCGACGAGCGCCTGCTCGAGGGCGGCGTGATGCGCGCGCTGGGCGCCAGCCGCGCGCAGCTGCGCCTGGGCCAGCTGGCCGAGTTCGGCGCCATCGGGCTGGTCGCCGGGCTGGTGGCGGCGATCGCCGCCAGCGCGCTGTCGATGGTGATCGCGCGCGAGGTGTTCGACCTCACGCCGCGCTTCGACTGGCGCGTGCCCCTGCTGGGCGCGGGCCTGGGCGTCGCCGCGGTGGTCGCCTTCGGCCTGGCCGCGACGCGGCGCGTGGTGAGCGCGGCGCCGGCCGACACGCTGCGCGCCTTCGGCTCCGCCTGAGGCCGGATCCAGCCGCCGCTCGCCATTGCGCATTGCCGCAATGACGGCGTGTCGGGGCTGTGCGAGACTCGGCCCAACCCCCTGGCGGAGCGATGCACGTGTTGCGCTGGATCCTGCTGCTGCTGGCGATGCTCGCGCTCGGAGCCGCTTTCCGGACCGAATCGCCCGGCATGCTGGCCCTGAGCCTGCTGGTCTGCTTCGTGTCCCTGCTCGGCGGCTTCTTCGGCTTCGTTGCCGCGCGCGTGGGCGGGGTGGTCCAAGGCCAGTCCAGCCGCGAGATCGAGCTGCTGATGACCGCGCGCAAGCGCCG
>CAZTNB010000038.1:11185-15945 GCA_964614825.1 uncultured Gammaproteobacteria bacterium | reverse complement strand
GGCGGCGGCGGCGACTGACCCGGGTTTCGCGCCCGCGCGTCGGCGCCTCCCGCCGGCACCCGATTCCTGCGCGGTCCGATCGCCGGGCCGCCTCAACCGGGAGAAGGCGCAATGGGCCTGCAGAGCTTGATCATCATCCTGCTGGTGGGCGCGGTGGCCGGCTGGCTGGCTGGCGTCCTGATGCGCGGTCGCGGTTTCGGCATCCTCGGCAACATCGTGGTCGGCATCGTCGGCGCGCTGCTGGCGAGCTGGCTGCTGCCGATGGTCGGCATCGCGATCGGCGGTGGCATCCTCGGCGCGATCATCCACGCCACCATCGGCGCGGTGATCCTGCTGTTCGTGATCGGCCTGATCAAGAAGGCCTGAGGCGGCGGCGCGGGCCTCGCATGGGCGCAGCGCTGCAGGGGCAATGGCAGGCGCCGCCAGCCGACGCGGCGCACCCGGCCGAGCGGCTGGACGAGGACGCGATCCACGTCTGGTGGCTGGGCGCCGCGCGGCGCGACGACGACCTCACCGTGCGCGCCCTGGTGGCGCGCTACGCCGGGCTGGCCGAGGCGGCGATGCAGTGGCAGCACGGCGAGCACGGCAAGCCCGAGCTCGCGCATTCCGACCTCGGCTTCAACCTGTCGCACAGCGGCGCCACCACCCTGGTGGCGCTGGCGCGCAAGGCCATGGTCGGGGTGGACGTGGAGCATCCGCGGCGCATCGCGCGCCGGCGCGCCCTGCTCGCGCGCTGCTTCACCCCGGCCGAGCGCGCGCGCATCGAGGGCGCGGCCGATTCCGATGCCGCGTTGCTGCGGCACTGGGCGGCGAAGGAGGCGGTGGTCAAGGCGATCGGCCGCGGCATCGCCTACGGCCTGCACAAGATCGAGCTCGCGCCCGGCGCCGGCGACGAGCTGCTGCTGGCCCGACTCGAGGGTCCGGCCGGCCCGCACACGCGCTGGCGCCTGGCCGGCGTGGTCCTGGGCGATGGTGCCTACGGCGCGGTGGCCTGGGACGGGCAGCCGCGCCGCATCGAGTGCTACCTCGGCGGCTGAACGCTAGTCCTGGCGGCCGATCACGCCGGCGGCCGTGGCGACGCGGTCGCGGCCGTCGCGCTTGGCTTCGTAGAGGGCGGCATCGGCCGACTCGAGCAGATCGCGCGGCACGGTTGCCGGCGCCGGCACCGCGGCGGCGACGCCGATCGACACCGTGAGTCCGTCGCCACGCTGCGCGGCGCGGGCCGAGAACTGGGCCCTGATCGCCTCGGCACGGGCCAGCGCCGCCGCCAGCGGCGTGCGCGGCAGCACCAGGGCGAACTCCTCGCCGCCGTAGCGGGCGAGGAACTCCGCCGGACCGCGGGTGAGCTCGACCAGTTCGCGCGCCACCTCGCGCAGGGCCTCGTCGCCGGCCACGTGGCCGTGGCGGTCGTTGAACTGCTTGAAGTGGTCGACGTCGACCATCAGCAGCGCCAGCGACTCGCGCAGCCGCTGCGCCTGGGCGAAGCGCTCGTCCAGGGCGGCGTCGAATCCGCGGCGGTTGGCCACGCCGGTGAGTCCATCGAGGGTCGCCAGCCGCGCCAGGCTGGCGTTGGCGGCGGCCAGCTCGCGGGTGCGCTCGGCGATCACGTGCTCGAGGCGCTGGTTGCGCTGCTGCACGTGGCGCACGCGCTGCAGGGCCATGCGCCGCCCGCCCAGGCCGGCCAGCAGCAGCAGCGAGGATGCGCAGCCCAGCGCGAACCATGGCGTCTGCCACCAGGCGGGCTCGACCCGCAGGCGCAACGCGGCGCGCGTGCCCACGCGCCCGGACGGCACCCGGCCTTCGGCCAGCAGGGTGTAGTCGCCGGGCGCCAGCGCGGCGAACTCGCGCCGCGCCGCCGCCGACCACGGCCCGAAGGCGTCGTCCACGCCCACCAGCCGGGTGCGGAACTCGGCGCCCGCCTCCACCGAGTCGAGTCCCAGCTGCACGGTGA
The DNA here is from genome assembly GCA_964614825.1 of uncultured Gammaproteobacteria bacterium. Lineage (GTDB taxonomy): Bacteria > Pseudomonadota > Gammaproteobacteria > Xanthomonadales > Ahniellaceae > JAGOEZ01. The sequence continues at coordinate 13,994 of CAZTNB010000038.1, read as the reverse complement.
AGGCGCTGCGCGGCGGCAACGCCGCGTGGTCCGCGCCGTCGAAGCGCGCCGCGCCGCGGGCGGGAGCCACGCCGTCCACGCGCGTGGCGAGCGCCGGCAGCGCGCCCGCCGGCACGGTCGGGTCATAGGCCACCACCGCGTCCCAGGTGGCGATGCTCAGGCTGCCGTCGGCTTCGGCGTTGACCTCGGTGTAGCCGCGCGGCATGCCCACGCCGGCGCCCAGCGGCTGCCAGGCCGCGGCGCCGGGCGGGCGCGCCAGCAACTGGCGCGAAGTGAAGGCGTAGCGGGTGCCGTCGGGCGCGCTGCGCAGTTGCAACTCGTCGGGGCGGTCGACCAGCGCGGCGAGACCCTCGGCGGCCGAGTCGCCGAAGCGCTCGCCGTCCCAGCCATAGAAGCGGTCCCCGACCACGGCGTGCACGCGCTGATCCAGCCACAGCACCAGGCTGCCCGCCGCGCCGGCCTCGGGCAGGCCGTCGGCGGGACCGAAGGTGCGGGTTTCGCGCAGCGTGCCGTCGGCCGCCAGGCGCACGCGCACCGGCGCGCCGCGGAAGCTGCCCAGCCACAGCGTGCGCGCCGATTCCTCGACCAGCGAGCTCACGGTGACGCCCTCGGGCGCGATGCGCGCGCGTTCGCGCCAGCCGTCGCCGGCCCGTTCGAGCACGGCCACGCCCGGCTCGTAGGGCACGTACACGCGTGCCGGGTCCAGGCTCGAGGGCCACAGCTTCCAGGGATCGGGGGCGTCGCTCAGCAGCGACGCGGACGGCGCCGGCGCATCGAGCCGGCGCACGCCGCCGCGGGTTGCGCCGAGCAGCGCGCCGGGCGTGGCGAGCAGGTCCCAGACTTCCTCGCGCGGGCCGGGCGCGCGCGCGAAGCGCTGCGATCCCGCGACGCCGGGCTGCTCGACCAGCGCGCCGCGCGAGCTTGCCACCCAACGCGCGCCCTCGTACCACACCGCGTCCTGGATCGCGCCGCTGAGACCGTCGCCGGCATCGAAGCGGGTCCAGGGCGAAGGCAGCGCGGCGCGCACGAGGTCGCCCTGGGTGGCGATCCACAGCCCGCCTTCGCGATCGGTCGCCAGCTGCATGATCGGCCACTCGCTGGCGCGGAAGCGCGCCAGCAGCCGCAGCGCGCGATCGAAGCGCAGGATCTCGCCGCCCAGGGTGCCGACCGCGAGGCTGCCGTCGGCCAGTTCCGCCACGTCGTAGGCCTCGCCCTGCGCCAGCAGCGCGCCGGCGTCGCTGGCCAGCGCGCGCACGCCGGCGGCGTCGGCGCGCAGGAAGCCGCTGCGTTCGCTCAGCAGCAGCAGGCCGCCGGGTTCCCAGGCGCGCAGGTCGTAGATGCCTTCGTGGGCGAAGCGCGCGCCGCCGGCGACGAGGCTGAATCCCTCGTCGCCGACCCGGGTCAGGCCGAGGCCCTCGACGCGCGAGTACAGCGCGCCGCCGGCGGCGAACGCGCTGCGCAGGATGCCCGGCGGCGTCAGCACGGCGCTGCGTCCGTCGGCGTGCAGCACGTAGAGGTGGCGCGAGGTCTGGAAGTACACGGCGTCGCCGAGCACGGCGATGTCCCACACCTCGCCGATGAAGCGCGCCGCGCCCTCGAGGCCGAAGCGGGCCTTGAGGTCGACGTAGTCGACGCCGCCGTCGCGGCGCGGATCGAGGCGCCCGAACTGGTCGTAGCTGCCCACGTACACCTCGCCGCGCGGGCCGATCGCCAGCGCGCGACCGACGCCGCGATGCGGCAGGCGGATCAGGTCGAAGCGGCCGGCGGCGTAGCACAGCACGCCCTCGACGTTGCCCACCCACACCCGCCCGTCGGCGGCGGCGGCCACCGCCACGTGCTTGGGTGCCGCCGGGTAGTCGGCGGCGGCGTAGCGGGTGAGGATCGGCGCGCCCGACGACGGCCGCGGTGGCCCGGCAAGGGCCGCACCGGCCATCAGGCCCAGTGCCGCCAGGATGCCGATCCGCGCGCGGACGCGCAGGCGCCCCGAGCCGCGCGGGGCGGGCCCCGCGGCCTGGAGAACCATGTGGTGTATCGCCCTGTTCCTCGGAGCCCCGGGGACTCCGGCGCGCAGGGTGGCAAGGGCAGGCCCCGGATTCAAGCCGTGGCCGGTGAACGGCCCGGTCGCGGCGACGAACTGTGGCGGCCGTCGCGTTCCGCTCGTGCCCGGACCGCTCCCCGCCGCCTTGTGGCCGGCGCGGCCGCGGCGTAGCGTGCCTGCGACGCGGCGCGGCCCCGGCCCGTCCTTTGCGGGTGTGAATGCCGTCGTGATGGCCCCGTCCAGCCCGTTCCACGTGCCGATCGACCCCGCCCTGGTCGCCGCCGCGGCGCGCGGCGAACCGGCGGCGCTGTCGGGCCTCTACGCGCACTACCGGCGCGCGAGCTACACCCTGGCCCTGCGCATGCTCGGCGATCCGGCGGCGGCCGAGGACGTGGTGCACGACGTGTTCGCGCGCCTGATCGTCGCGATCCGGCGCTTCCGCGGCGAGGCCCCGTTCGGCGCGTGGTTGCGCCGCATGGTCGCCAACGCGGCGATCGACGAGTTGCGCCGGCGCCAGTGGCTGACGCTGGAGGAGCCGCCGACGCTGGCCGAGCTGCCGGCCGCCGGCGCGCTGCCGGAGCGCCAGGCCGAGGCCTGGCAGCTGCTGCGGCGCCTGCCGCCGCGCGCGCGCGCCGTGCTGGTGCTGCACGAACTGGAGGGCTACACGCACCGCGAGCTGGCCGAGCTGTTCGGCCAGAGCGAGAGCTACTCGAAATCGATACTGGCGCGCGCGATCCATCGCCTCTCGGCGGCGGTCGCGGCCAGCGAGGA
>CAZTNB010000038.1:0-11085 GCA_964614825.1 uncultured Gammaproteobacteria bacterium | reverse complement strand
GGAACTGGCCCCGCTCTGGCAGCGCCGCACCGACACCCTCGATTCCCTGGTCGCCGCCTATCGCCATCGCGATGGCGTGGTGCGAATCTGATGCCCACGCCGCACGCCCCAGCCTACGCAAGGAGTTCCGCCATGCAAATCCGCACGCTCCCGCTCCGCGGCCTCGCCGCAGCCCTCGCCCTGGCCTGCGCGCCCGCGGCCTGGGCCGACCCGGCGCAGGCGTCCACCCCGGTGCTGGCCACGGTGCCGGCCGCGCAACCGGCGATCGAGGCGCAATTGCGCCAGGAGCTGCAGGACATGCTGCAGCGCCTGGCCGACGCCGGCGCCTTCGCCGACACGGCCCCGGAATCGATCGCGATGAGCCTGAGCCTGCCGGCGCAGCGCAGCGTCGACCTCGGCCTGGTGCTCGACACGCGCGCCGATCCCGCGCGCGGGCTGGTGGTGCTGGCCACCGCGCCGGGCGGCTCCGCGCAGCGACTGGGACTGCTCGCCGGCGACGTGATCACCGCGGTCGACGGGCAATCGCTCGCGGGCGACGGCGCGGCGGCGGCGGCGGCACTGCGCGCGGCGGCCGCGCGCGTGCGCGACGGCGGCGAGCTGCGCCTCGACGTGCAGCGCAACGGGCGCAGCGTGTCGCTCAACGGCGCGGTGCGCGCGCAATACCTGCCGGCGCTGCGCCTGGAGCTCGGCGAGGGCACGCTGGTGGCGAGCAACGCGCCGGTGGCGCTGGCCCCCGCCGTGGCGACGGCCGTCGCCGCCCAGGCCGGCGGCGACACCTGCGGCCGCATCAGCACCTTCCACATCGCGCCGCGCCAGCAGCGCCTCTACCGCGCGCGGGTGCTGTCGATCGACGGCACGCTGCCCGGCCCCGCCCAGCAGGACACCTACCGCGTCGCGCCCGGCAAGCACGTGCTCGAAGTGGCGGAGGAGATCGACACCCAGGACCTGCCGACCTACTTCTCGCGCCTGCGCGCGCGCCATGGCCGCCAGGTGCTCGAGGTCGACGTGGTCGCGGGCCAGACCGCGCTGGTCGCCGCGCAACTCCTCGACGACACGCCCAGGGATCCGCGGGCGTACTGGAAGCCGACGGTGTGGCGGTCGGTGGCCGAACCCTGTCGCTGAGCCCGCGGGGCGCGCGCGGCCCGGCTAGCCCCAAGGGGCGACGGGCTGCACGCCCGCGTCGCGTCGCTTCTGGCACCATCGGGGTCCGTTCCGTGGGGCCGGATCCCCGAGCGAGGCGTGCATGGAGTCGACCACCCGCCGGCGCTGGTTGCGCCGCCTCGCCGTGCTGGCCGGGCTGGTGGCGCTGTATGCCCTGATCGGCTTCGTCCTGCTGCCGTGGTGGGCCCGCGGTTGGCTCGAGCGTGAACTCAGCGCCGAGTACGCGCGCCCGCTGACCATCGAGCGCCTCGCGTTCAATCCCTTCAGCCTGCGCGCGCGGGCCGACAACGTCGCCCTCGGCGACGGCCGCGGCGGCCGCCAGTTCGAGGTGGCGCGGATCGAGGCCGATTACGAACTGCGCTCGATCTTCACCAGCGTGCGCCAGCTGTCCGAGCTGGTGCTCGCAGGGCCGCGCCTGACCCTGCGCCGAGGCGCCGACGGCCGGCTCGACCTGCCGCACTCGCGCACGCCGCCGCCGCTGGGCCCGCAACCGCCGCTGCTGCTGCGCCTCAACCGGCTGGCGATCAGCGACGGCGCGATCGACTACACCGACCAGGGCCTAGGCGATGCGCGGGTGCGTCTCGATGACCTCGACATCGAGGTCAAGGACCTGAGCACCGTGGTCGAGGCCGCCGACGGCAGCTTCCAGCTGCGCGTGAAGGAAAGCGGCGGCGCGGTGTTCGACCTGCGCGGCCGCGTGCACCCGGGCCGCGAGAAGGTCGAGGCGGAGGTGCGCCTCGACCACCTGGGCACCGAGCTGCTGCGACCGTTCCTCGCGACCGCGCTGCCGTCGGCGCACGTGCTCGAGATCGGCGCCGACGTGCGCGCGCAGGTGTACTACGACAAGACCCGGCCGGGCGTGCGGTTCGATGCGATCGGCGTCGAGGTCGCGCCGCTGGCCCTGGCCGCCGCCGCCGACGCCGAGCCGCTGCTGGTGCTCGACCGCATCACGCTCGCCAACGCCAGCCTCGACACCGCGGCGCGGCGCTTCGAGGCCGAGTCGCTGGCGGTGGCCGGCGGCCGCGCCAACGCGACCCGCGGCGCCGATGGCGCGTTGGCGCTGATGGCGCTGTTCGGCGGCGCGGCCACGGCCGCTGACGATGTCGTCGCCGGCACCGATGCCGGCGACGCGGGCGCGGCGCCGGGCGAACCCGCTGCCACCGCGGAGCCCGCTACGGCGCCGGCGCCAACCCCGACACCGACAGCGACACCGACGCCGGTGGAGGCGCCGGCGGCTACGCCGACGAGCAGCGACGCGTGGAGCTGGCGCATCGCCCAGCTGCAGGTCAGCGAGCTCGCGCTGCCCTTGCGCGATGAGTCGGTCGAGCCGGCCGCGGCGTGGGACGTCACGCTCGAGACCCTGAGCCTGGCTCCGGTCGAGAGCGCGGCCGAGGCCCGGTCCACGCTCGCGGCCACGCTGGGCGTCGGCGAGGGCGGCCGCGTCGACGCCGCCGGCGAGGTGCAACTCGCGAGCGGCGCGATGACGCTCAAGCTCGATGCCAAGGGCTTGCCGCTGCTGCCGGCGCAGCCCTACCTCGCCAGGGTCGCGCAGCTGGACCTGCGCGGCGGCCTGCTCGATCTCGCCGGTGAGCTCGCGCTGGCCCCCGACGCGACGCCGCGGCTGCGCTACGCCGGCACGCTCGGCGTGCGCCAGTTCGCCACCGTGGACACGCGGCGCCAGCGCGATTTCCTCAACTGGAAGCGGCTCGAGGTCGAAGGCCTCGAGGCCGGCATCGAGCCGCTGCGCGTGCGCGCGCAGGCGATCCGCGCCGACGGGCTCTACGCGCGCGTGATCGTGGCCGCGGACCGCAGCACCAACCTCGGCGACATCCTGGTCGCCGCGGACGCGACCGCCGCGACGCCCGGCGCGGCCGCGGCGGCGCCGCCGGACGTGGCGGTGCGGCAGGTCGTGCTCAAGCGCTCGCGCCTGCGCTTCGCCGATTTCTCGCTGACGCCGCGCTTCGTCACCACCATCGAGGACCTGCACGGCACCATCACCGGCCTCGGCGCCGCCGCCGGCGCGCGCGCCACGGTCGACCTCAAGGGCCAGGTCGATGCCTACGCGCCGGCGACGGTGAGCGGCAAGCTCAATCCGTTCCGCGGCGCCGAGGACACCGACATCGCGCTCGCCTTCCGCAACGTCGAGCTCAATTCGCTCACGCCCTACTCCGGCAAGTTCGCCGGCTACGCGATCGAACGCGGCAAGCTCAACCTCGACCTGCGCTACGTGGTCAAGGACGGCGCGCTCGAGGGGCAGAACAAGGTCGTGCTCGACCAGCTCACGCTGGGCCGCAAGATCGACAGCCCCGACGCGGTGGGCCTGCCGCTCAAGCTGGCGATCGCGCTGCTCACCGACAGCCGCGGCGTGATCGACCTCGACATCCCGGTGTACGGCGACCTCAACGACCCGCAGTTCCGCCTCGGCGGCGTGGTCTGGAAGGCGGTGCTGGGCCTGCTGACCAAGATCGTCACCGCGCCCTTCGCCCTCATCGGCGCCCTGTTCGGCGGCGGCCCGGACGACGACTCGCTGTCGCGCATCGCCTTCGAGTTCGGCACCGCCACGCTGCGCGAGGGCGAGGCGGCCAAGTACGACAAGCTCAAGAAGGCCTTGCTCGATCGCCCGCAGCTGACGCTGTCGATCAAGGGAGTGGCCGACCCGGTGGTCGATGGACGCGCGCTGTCCGATGCGGCGCTGCGGGCCGAGATCGCGACCCGCTGGGACGCGCAGCGCGAGCCCGGGCAGGGCGAGCTGCCGCCACCGGAGGCGGAGCTGGCGATCCTGGTGGCGCTGCATGCCGAACGCGTCGGCCCGCCGCCGCCCGCGCCGGAACCCGCGCCCGCGGCGCCGGCGGCCGAGCCGGCGGCCGCCGCGCCGGCCGCGGCGGCGGACTTCGAGGCCGCGCAGGCCGATTGGCTGTCCGGCATCCGCGAGGCGCTGCGCGACAGCTACGAGGTCGACGAGTCCCGGCTCATGGCCTTGGCGCAGGCGCGCGGCAATGCCGTGCGCGACGGCCTGCTGGCCGATGGCAAGGTGCCGCCGGCGCAGGTCTTCCTCAGCCGCACCGAGCTCGGCTCGGAGGCCACCGACAAGGATGCGGTCAATGCGCCGCTGGAACTGGGCGCGCGCTGAGCGGCGCGTCTGCGCGCTGGCGCCGGCGCCGCCCGCTGCGTCAAGCTGGCGCCGCGACCGGAGATCGACCCGATGACTGCGCTCAGCGTCAACGTGAACAAGATCGCGGTGCTGCGCAATTCGCGCGGCGGCGCGCTGCCCAGCGTGCAGCAGGCCGCGCGCGTGGCGGTGGCGGCCGGCGCCCACGGCATCACCGTCCACCCGCGGCCCGACCAGCGCCACATCCGTCCGCACGATGTCGACGAGCTCAAGCCATGGCTGCCGGTGGAACTCAACATCGAAGGCAACCCCTGGGCCGGCGCGAACGCCGCCGGCTATCCGGGCTTCATGGCCCTGGTCGAGCGCGCGCGGCCGGCGCAGTGCACGCTGGTGCCGGATGCCGACGGGCAGATCACCAGCGACCACGGCTTCGACTTCGAACGCGACGGCGAGCGGCTGCGGCCGCTCGTCGCGCAGCTCAAGGCCTGGGGCTGCCGGGTGAGCCTGTTCTGCGACGTCGACGCGCCGGCGCTGGAGCGCGCGGCGGAGCTCGGCGCGGACCGCATCGAGATCTACACCGGGCCCTATGCGCACGCCTTCGCGGCCGGCGACGCCGGCGCGGCGCTGGCCGCCTGCGTGCGCACCGCCGAACGGGCGCAGCGCGCCGGCCTCGGGGTCAACGCCGGCCACGACCTCGACCAGCGCAACCTCGGACCCTTCCTGCGCGCGGTGCCGCAGGTGCTTGAAGTCTCGATCGGCCACGCCCTGATCGGCGAGGCCCTCTACGACGGACTCGACGCCACCGTGCGCCGCTACCTCGCCGTCATCGCCGGCGCGCGTTAGCCGGGCGCCGCGGGCACCGACGCGCTGCGGTCGGGCCCACGGCAGCGCCCCGCTTCGCACGCAGCGCCTTGTCGCAACTATGCGGCGAACCCGGCATCGGCGGCGGTGGCGGTGGCGCAGTCGCGCACCGGGCCAACGCCAGGGCCACGCCTCGCAGGAGCCAGCGCGCCAAGAAAAACGCCGCCGGGGTTGCCCGCGGCGGCGTTGCTCGAATCGGGTGCCGTGCGCCGGGTCAACTGCCCGGCATGTTCTTGAAGCCGATCTTGGTCATGCCGACGTTCTTGGCCGTGGCCAGGATCTCGGCCACCACCTCGTAGCGGGTGGTCATCTCGGCGTCGATCTGCAGCTCCGGCTGCGGGTCCTTGGTCGCCTCGAGGCGCAACTGCGGCTCGAGCGCGGCGCGGATCATCGGCTGGTCGTTCCAGTACAGCTCGCCGGTGGCGCGGATCTTGAGCGCGATCGGCGGCGGCGGGTCGATGTTGGTCGGCGGCGCGGTGGTCTTCTGCGGCAGGTCGATCTGCACCTGGTGGGCGAGGATCGGCGCCGTGATCATGAAGATGATGAGCAGCACCAGCATCACGTCGACCAGCGGCGTGACGTTGATGTCGGCCATCGGGCCGGCCTGTTTCTGCGTGAATGCCATGCGTGCGCTCCGACGCCGTCAACGCGGCGTGGTGATCAGGCCAACCTTCTTCATGCCCGCGTTCTTGGCCGAAGCCATCATCGTGGCCACGTCCTTGTACTCGGTGTCCTCGTCGGCGCGGATCTGCACCGCCGGCTGCGGCGTGCGCCGGGCCTCGATGCGCAGCTGCGTATCGATGGCCGAGCGCACGATCGCCTCGTCGTTCCAGTAGGTCTCGCCGGTCGACTTGAGAGACACCGTGATCGTGCCCGGCGGCTCCTCGTTCGGCTTGGCCACCGACTCGGGCAGGTCGATCTGGACCTTGTGGGCCATCAGGGGCGCGGTGATCATGAAGATGATGAGCAAGACCAGCATCACGTCCACCAGTGGCGTGACGTTGATCTCGGCCATCACGCCGCCTTGTTCGCCACTGGGGCCCGACATGGACATGGTTGCGTCTCCGCCGGTCAGTGCTTACTTCTTGGCCTTCGGCGCCGCGACTTCGACGCGCGAGCCGGTGGCGAAGAAGTCGTGCAGGTCGTGGGCGAACTCGTCGAAGCGGGCATTGATCTTGCGGTTCGAGCGCACGAAGAAGTTGTACGCCAGCACCGCCGGGATGGCGACGAACAGACCGAGCGCGGTCATGATCAGCGCCTCGCCCACCGGACCCGCGACCACGTCGATCGAAGCCTGGCCCGAGGCGCCGATCTTGATCAGGGCGTTGTAGATGCCCCACACGGTGCCGAGCAGGCCGACGAACGGCGCCGAGGAACCGACCGTGGCCAGCAGGGTCAGGCCCGTCTCCAGGCGCGAGCTCTCGCGGGTCACCGCCTGGCGCAGGGCGCGGTCGATGAATTCGGAGCGGTTGAGCGCCTCGACCAGGCGCGAACCCTCGTTGCGCTGGTGGTGGGCGGCGGCGGAGGCGCAGTCCAGCGCGATCTTGGAGAAGGGCTCGCCCTTGGACTGGTCTTCCATGAAGCGCACGGCGTCGGCGGCCGAAGGCGTGTCCCAGAACGTGCGGATCACGCGCTCCATCTTGCCGGTGATCGACAGGTTCCGGATCGCGTTGACCACGATGTAGAACCAGCTGCCCAGCGACATCACCACCAGGGTGATGAACACGGTCCAGCCGACGAAGTCGAAGTTCTGGATCAGATGGTCGAAGCCCATCTGCTGCAGGGCGGCGGCATCCGAATCGATGGCGCCCGGCGCCATCGCGCCGTCGGCCGTCGGTTCGGCGGGCGCCAACGGCACCGCGGCGGGAGCCGGGGTCGCGGAGAAGGCGTCGGTGGCGGGAGCTGCCGTAGCAGCCGGATCGGTCGCCGGCGGGGCAGCTGCCGGGTCCACGGGCTGGGTCGAAGTCGCGTCTTGCTGCATGGCATTACCCTTCAGTGAGCTTGAATGAGATCGGGACCAAGACCCAGCCCTCCACAGGGCGACCGTTCTTGACCTCGGGGTTGAACTTCCAACGCTTCACCGCCTGCATCGCGGCCTGGTCCAGTTCGCGGTGGCGACTGGACCGGTCGATGGTGATCTTGAGCGGCGAACCGTCGACGCCCACCAGCACGCGCAACATGACCTCGCCCTCGAGCCGGCGGCGCACCGCGGCGGGCGGGTACTTCGGCTGATACAGCTTGCGGTAGCTCGGGTCTTCCGTCGCGCCGGTGTCGGACACGGGCGGAGCCGGCGGCGCGGGCGGGGCCGGCGGCGGCGCGGGCTCGGACATCGCCAGCGGCTCGTCGAACACCACCGGCGGTTCCGGCTCGGGCGGCGGCGGCGCCGGATCCGGGCGCTTCTCGATCTTCTTGATGATCTTCGGCGGCTCGGGCGGCGGCGGCGGCGGCGGCGGCGGCGGCGGCGGCGGCTCGAGGAACACCACGTCGATGACGCTTTCCTCTTCCTTGTCCTGCGCCTCCGGCGCCTTCACCGGCGCCAGCATGAACATGAACACGCCGATGTGGACCGCCATGGCAGTCGACAACGCCGTGATCTTGCGCCAACTGAGGCCGTCGTCCAACTTGTAGGGGTCGTCGTTCGTCATGTCCGATCCAACGTGGCAGCATCCCTGCCGGGCGGCCGTCCCGCGTCATCGCGGTCCCGGCGCGGCAAAGCTCCCTCGCGAAGAAAGGCAGTATAGCGGCGGGGCGGCGACGGTACATCACCCCGCAAGGGCAGGACAAGCATGCGCCGGCCGTCCCGCCGCCGGCCATGATCAACCGGCCCGAATCGCAATCGCCGCAAAGCCGCCCCGGCCATCGCCGGGGCTCAACGCTTGACGTTCTTGAGCCAGGACTCGGCCATCGCCTTGGTCTTGGGGAAGGTCGCCGCCTTCTGGTACGCGGCGATCGCCGCCGCCTCGTTGCCGGACTCGTACTCGGCGTTGCCCATCAGGATCCAGGCCTCGCCTTCGCGCTTGAGGCCGCCCTTGGCCAGCGCGGCCTGGATCGCCTTCTTGCCCTCGGCGTACTGGTCCTTCTCCTGGATCAGCAGGTGCCCGCGCTGGAAGTCCATCTCGCCGTCCTGGGCGAAGGGCGCCGCCTTGCTGTAGGCGTCGATCGCCGCGTCCCAGTTCTCCGACAGCGAATAGGCATCGCCGAGGCCCCGGTAGGTATCCAGGCCCGGCGCCAGCACGCCGGAGGCGAGGCCGGCGGTGATCACCTCGGCGGCCTTGGCCGGTTCCTCGAGGTAGTTGTACATCTGGTACAGCTGCTTGAGGTCCTTGGCCTCGGTCAGCATGCCGCCCTTGTAGGCGCCCTCGAGCACCGCCAGCGCCTTGTCGTTCTGGTCCATCTGGTTGTAGATCGAGGCCAGCTGCAGGGTGATGTCCTTGTCCTTGGGGTTCTTGGCCAGGATGCCCTGCGCCGCGGTCACCGCGGCCTCGTAGTTCTCGCCCTCGATGTAGCTGGCGAGCAACATGTTGTTCCACGAGTCGTTGGGCTCGGTGGCGAGCTGGTTGGCGCGCTCGATGGCCTTGGCCGCGTCGGCGAACCTGTCGAGCCGGTACAGCGCGTTGCCCTTGAGCGCCCAGGCATCGGCGGTCTCGGCGCCGGTCAGGGCGAACCACTGGTCGATCGCGGCCAGCGAGGCGTCGTACTTCTCGTCCATCAGGTTCATCTGCGCGACCTGGTAGATCGCGTTGAACTGCGCCTCGTTGGGCATGGCGTCGAGCGCGATCGCCTGCTGGTTGAGCTCCAGCGCGCGCGCCATGTCGTCCTCTTCCCAGGCGATGTTGGCGAGGTAGGTCAGCGCGATCGCCTTCTCGTACGGGCTGACGCGCTTGTTGTCGAGGATGGTCTGCAGGACTTCCTTGGCCTTGTCGTAGTCGTTGTCGTCCATGTCCTGCTGCGCGGCGTTGAACTTGCTCGCCGCGGTTTCGGACATCTGCGTCCTCGGTTCCTTGCGCGTGGCGTTCGGGAACGGGTTCTTCTTCTTCTGCGCCTCGGCCACGCCGGCGCCGAGCGCGAGCGCGGCGACGACCAGCACCAGGGCCATTTTCGACATCAGGGCACGTACGGTAGCCATGGGAATCCTCGTGAAATCGTCTGCCGCGGGGAGGCCGGCGGCGCGGGGGGCGCCAAGGGTAGCGCAGCAGGCCGGCACTGGCACGCCGCGCTGCGCCGCGCCGCGCCGCGCCGCGAAGGCGCTGCGCCAATGTTGTGCCACGCCGCATGAAGGGCGGCGCAATCGCGGCGCGCCGGCGGCGACGCGCGGCGACGACGCGACGCCGCTCAGGTGGTGGCGAAGTGCGCCTTGGCGTAGGCCACGCGTTCGGCCGGATCGGCCGACAGGGTACCGGCGGCTTCCAGCGCCTGGATGCGCTTGAGCCGGTGGTACAGGCCGTTGCCGTTGGCGATCTGGATCGCGAGGCCGGGCCGCGCGTTGAGCTCGAGGATCAGCGGACCCTTGTCCTTGTCGAGCACGATGTCGACGCCGACGTAGCCCAGGCCCGACAGCTCGTAGGCGCGCGCCGCGATCAGCAGCAACTCGTCCCAGCGCGGGATCCTGAGGCCCACGATCGTGTGCTCGGTGTCGGGATGCTCCCTCACCGGCTCGTTGCCGAACACGCCGCGGCGGGTGATGCCGCTGGGGATGTCGATGCCGACGCCGATCGCGCCCTGGTGCAGGTTGGCCTTGCCGTCGGACAGGCGCGTGGGCAGGCGGATCATGCCCATCACCGGATAGCCCAGGAACACGATGATGCGGATGTCCGGCACGCCCTTGTAGCTGACGTTGTCGAAGATCGGGTCGAACTGCACGCAGTATTCGACCAGCACGTGGTCGGGCTGGCCGCCGAGGCTGAACAGGCCCGAGAGCATGTTCGACAGGTGGTGGTCGAACTCGTCGCGGTCGAGGAAGCTGCCGTTGGAGCGGCGGTACTTGTTGCCGCGGCGCCCGGTGATGACCAGGATGCCGTCGCCGCCCGAGCCGTGCGCCGGCTTGACCACGAACTGCTCGCGGTGGGCGATCTTCTGGTGCAGCTCGGCGATCTCGTGTTCCTCGCGCACCACCGCGTACAGCTCGGGCACCGGCAGGCCGGCGGCGAGCGCCAGGTTCTTGGTGATGAGCTTGTCGTCGACGCGCGGATAGAACTTGCGCGGGTTGTACATCAGCACGAAATCGGCGTTGCGCTGGCCGATGCCCATCAGCCCCTTCTCGCGCAGGCGCCGGGCGACGCCGATCAGGCCGAACATGGCGCGCCTACTCCGCCGGCTTGGGCGCCGGCGCTTCCGGCGCGGCGGCGGTCGGCGGCGGCGCCGCCGGGCCGTCGCCCTCGCGCGCCAGGGCGCGGAAGCGGAACAGCTCGGTGAGGCGATAGCCCGAGTAGCGGCCCAGCACCAGGGTCAGCGCGAACAGCACCAGCAGCAGTTCCGGGAAGACGAAGATCAGGTGCTGCAGGTGCGCCTCCTTCATCACCAGGTAGGCGAGGCTCGCGATCACCAGCGAGCCGAGCGCCATGCGGATCGCGTAGCCGGGCCCGCGCTCCTCCCACGACACGCTCACGCGCTCGATGGTCATGGTCATGATGATCATCGGGAACAGGGCCACGTTGAGCCCGACCTCGAAGCCGAGCTTGTTCGAGACCACGCTCACCAGCGCCATCAGCAGCACCACCACGATCAGCACCGCGGTCAGGCGCGGCACCAGCAGCAGCTTGAGCCGCTCCATGTAGAAGCGCACCAGCAGGCCGAGGCTGATCACGGTGGCGAAGAGCACGAAGCCGGCCACGATGCCGGTCCAGTTGAAGGCCAGCGCGATCAGCACCGGCATGAAGGTGCCGAAGGTGCGGATGCCGACCAGGTTGCGCAGGATCAGCATGATGAAGGCGCCGACCGGCACCAGCAGCAGGATC
>CAZTNB010000037.1:6846-22172 GCA_964614825.1 uncultured Gammaproteobacteria bacterium | reverse complement strand
CGCTTTCGCTCTTGTTGAGGTTGACGGCGTTGGCCGGATCGACGTGCTTGGGGCACACCTCGGAGCAGTAGCCGACCGCGGTGCAGTTGAAGACGCCCTCCTCGGCGTGCACCAGCGGCATGCGGCGCGCCTTGCCGGCGTCGCGCGAATCGAGGTTGTAGCGGTGCAGCAGGGCCACCGCGGCGGGCCCGATGAAGCGCGAATCGAGCCCGTATTGCGGACAGGCGGCGTAGCACAGCAGGCAATTGATGCAGCCGCTGAACTGTTCGTAGGCCTCGAGCTCGGCCGGGGACTGCAGGTGCTCGCCCGCGGCGAGGGCGCGCGGCTGCGCGGGCATGATCCAGGGCTGGATGCGCTCGAGCTTGGCCATGAAGTCGTCCATGACGATCACGAGGTCGCGCTCGATCGGGAAATGCGCCAGCGCCTCCACCCGCAGCGGGCCGGGATGGAAGTCGCGCAGGAAGGTCTCGCAGGCCAGGCGCGGCACGCCGCCGATCATCATGCCGCAGCTGCCGCAGATCGCCATCCGGCACGACCAGCGGAACGACAGCGTGCCGTCGAGCTCGTCCTTGATGTGTTGCAGGCCCTGCAGCACCGACATGTCGTCGCTGTAGGGCACCTCGTAGCGCTGCAGCACCGGCTGCGAGTCCTGCTCCGGCCGGTAGCGCAGCACCTCGATGGCGATGGTCCGCAACGCGCTCATCCGCGGCCCCCCTGCGCGGCCGTTGCCGCGGCCGTGGCGGCCTGCTCCGCGGCCGCGCCGTAGGCGCGCACCCCGGGCGGCAGGTGGGTGATCCTGACTTCGCCGTAGCTGATGGTCGGCGCGTCGTCGCCGGCCCGGGTGGCGAGCGTGTGCTTGAGGAAGCCGGCGTCGTCGCGCCGGGTGTAGCCGTCCAGGCGCTGGTGCGCGCCGCGCGACTCGCGCCGGTGCAGTGCCGAGACCGCCATCGCCTGCGCCACCTCGAGCTGGTAGCCGAGTTCGATCGCCAGCAACCAGTCGGTGTTGAACACGCGCGAGGTGTCCTCGACCCTGAGGTCGCGGTAGCGCCGGCGCAACCCGGCCAGGACCTCGCAGGTGCGATGCATCTCCTCGCCCTCGCGGTAGATGCCGCAGCCGTTCTCCATGGCCTGCGCCATCTCGCGGCGCAGCACGGCGCTGCGTTCGCTGCCATCGCGCCTGGCCACCACCGCGGTCGCGCGCGCTTGCGCCGCATCGGCCTGCCGGCGCAACGCCGCGCCGTCGCCATGGGCCACGCTGCGCGCGTGCGCGGCCGCCTGCTCGCCGGCGACGCGGCCGAACACGCACAGCTCGGCCAGCGAGTTCGAACCGAGGCGGTTGGCCCCGTGGATGCCCACGCTCGAGCACTCGCCGGCGGCATACAGCCCCGCGAGCGGCGCCGCGCAGCGGCCGTCGACCAGGATCCCGCCCATCGTGTAATGGACGGCCGGCCGCACCGGGATCGGCGTGCGCGCCGGATCGATGCCGAGGTACTGCTGCGCCATCGCATGGATCTGCGGCAGGCGCTCGCGCAGCCTGGCCTCGCCGAGGTGGCGCAGGTCCAGCTGCACCACCGGGCCGTGCGGTCCGTCGAGGGTGCGGCCCTTCTTCTGTTCGTACCAGAAGGCCTGGCTCAAGCGGTCGCGCGGACCGAGCTCCATGGCCTTGTTGCGCGGCACCGGCTCGGCCGGGCCGAGGCCATAGTCCTGCAGGTAGCGATAGCCGTCCTTGTTGAGCAGGAAGCCGCCCTCGCCGCGGCAGGCCTCGGTGAACAGGAGCCCGGTGCCCGGCATGCAGGTCGGGTGGTACTGCACGAACTCCATGTCGCGCAGCGGCACGCCGTGGCGGTAGGCCAGCGCCATGCCGTCGCCGGTGACGATGCCGCCGTTGGTGTTCTCGCGGAACACGCGGCCGGCGCCGCCGGTGGCGATGATCACCGAACGGGCCTCGATGAGGTGGAACTCGCCGGAGGCGATGGCGATGGTCACCACGCCCTGCGCGCGCCCGTCCTCGACCACGAGGTCGACGCAGAAGTGCTCGTCGAAGCGCCGGATCGACGGATACTTGAGCGAGGTCTGGAACAGCGTGTGCAGCATGTGGAAGCCGGTGCGGTCGGCGGCGAACCAGGTGCGCTCGATCTTCATGCCGCCGAAGGCGCGCACGTTGACGTGGCCGTCCGGCTTGCGGCTCCACGGGCAACCCCAGTGCTCGAGCTGGACCATCTCCTCGGTGCAGTGGGCGACGAAGTAGTCGACCACGTCCTGCTCGCACAGCCAGTCGCCGCCGGCCACGGTGTCGTGGAAATGGTGCTCGAGGCTGTCGTGCGCCTGCACCACGCCGGCGGATCCGCCTTCCGCGGCCACCGTGTGGCTGCGCATGGGATACACCTTGGAGACCAGCGCGACGGTCAGGCCCGGATCGGCCTCGGCCACGGCGATGGCTGCGCGCAGGCCGGCGCCCCCGGCGCCGATGATCGCCACGTCCGCCCTGAAGACTTCCACCGCTGTCCCTCCGGCCGGTGCCGAGCGCGAGCGGCACGGGCCAGGGCAGGATATCGGGTTCGCGCGGCCGGGCCTTGATGCAAGTCAATCGGGTCTGGCGCGCGCGTGGCCTTGCGTACAATGGACGTACCGCCGGGCCGGGCGCGCCCGCGCAGATGCCCCGCGCCGCCGAAGTTGCACACCATGTCGAATCCCTCCCCCGGACCCGCCCCTTGAGGCCGTGGCTGCCGCTGCTGTTGTGGCTGGCCACGGCATCGTGCTGGGCTCAGCCCTGGCCGCGCATCGAGGCTCTCCGGTTCGAGGGCAACCGGGTCACGCGCGAGCGCACGATCCTGCGCGAGATGGACCTCGGCGTCGGCGACGAGGCCGATCCGGTGGCGATCGAGCGCAACCGGCAGTCGATCATGGACCTCGGCCTGTTCCGCGAGGTGACCCTGGCCACCGAGCCCGGCACGGCCGGCGTGGTGCTGGTGGTGACGCTGCGCGAGAAGCGCTACCTGCTCGCCTACCCGCGCCTGGACGGCAGCTCCGACGCGGACTTCAGCTACGGCGGGGAGCTGCGCTGGGCCAATGTCGCCGGGATCAACCATCGGCTCAACGCGTACTACGAGCAGGGCGATTATCCCAACGACCGCGACCGCGAGAGCAACCGCAAGGCGCGCATCGGCTACGTGGCCCCGTTCCTGCGCGACTCGCCGCTGAGCCTGGGCGCGCGCCTGGAGCACGAGGAGCAGCGCACGCTGGCCGAGGACGGCGACTTCGACGAGACTTTCGATCGCGCGGAGCTGATCCTCACCCGCGACCGCACCCGGGGCCGGCCGCGCACCGGCTGGATCGTGGGCGGCGGCCTGTACTGGCAGGACCAGTCCACCGACGGCGAGTTCGCGCCACCGCCCGACGGCAACGCCACCGCAGGCGTGTTCGTGGCCAGCTTCGACGACCTGCGCTACGGCCTCTACAGCGAGACCGGGCGGCGCTTCGCCACCCGGGTCGAGGCCGCGGTCGACGGCGTCGGCTCCGACTACGGCTACACCAAGGCGACCGCCGGCTGGTTCGACGCGCGCGCGCTCGGCGCCACGCCGGACCAGAACCTGCAGTTCCTGGCCCAGGCCGGCTGGGTCGGCGGCGGCACCGACTCGCGCAACGACTTCTCGCTCGGCGGCTCGTCGCGCCTGCGCGGCTACGATTCCGATTTCGTCGAGGGCAACCGCTACTACTACGGCGCGGTCGAGTACCTGCGCCCGCTGCGCTGGCGCTGGATGCGCCTGTTGCTGGTGGCCGAGGCCGGCGGGGCCGACGACGACTTCCGCGACGAGGCCGACGGCAAGCCCTACGCCAGCCTGGGCGTCGGCCTGCGCCTGCGACTGACCTGGTTCGTCGACCTCGAGATCGAGCTCGGCGCCGCGGTGCCGCTGCGCGGCGGCGACGGCGTGCGCTTCTTCGCCGGCAGCAACTGAGCGCGGCGCTACCGCAACGGCGCCGGGCCGGAGTACGCTGCGCTCCTACGGACAGCTTCGGCGGCGGCGACCGCGGCCGCGGAGGTGGACCATGCGGGTTTCCGACATCGGCAGGTGGCGGGCGGCTTGCAGCCTGGCCTGCGCGGCGCTGCTCGCGGCGCCGCTGTGCGCACCGGCCGGCGCCGAGCCGCTGGGCAGCGGCAATGCCCGCTTCCTCCTCACCGACCTCGACCTGCGCGATCCGCATTTCTACGTCAGTGTCGTCGGCTGTCGCGACATCACCGACACCTCACTGGTCGGGTTCTCGATCAACGGCGAGATCCAGGCCAGCATCCAGACCGACGGCGACGGCGACGGCTTCCTCGACCTGTCGTACGTGCTGGAGTTCCTGCCGCTCGACCAGGGTGCGGCCACGCTCCCGCTGCAGTTCGGGCAGGCCGTCTGCACCGCGCCGCTCGCCGGCACCAGTTGCGGCGCGTTGCTGATCGCCACGCCCGCCACGGCCACGCTGGGATCCACGCTCGCGTGCCTCGCGCCGCTGCCTGGCACCACGCGGCCGTACACCCCGGCGATCACCACCGCCTCGCCGACCTGCTTCGCCTCCAATGCGGTCACGCTCACCCTCGACCTCGGCGGCATCCCGGTCACGCTGCGCGACGCGCGGGTCGCCGCGACCTGGGTCGGCGATCCGGCCACCCAGCTGGCCAATGGCCTGATGAGCGGGTTCATCAGCGAGGCCGATGCCAACGCCACCATCCTGCCGGCGTCGTTGCCGCTGGTCGGTGGCCAGCCGCTCTCCGCGCTGCTGCCCGGCGGCACCGGCAACTGCGCACCGCACTCCGACAAGGACGTGAACAACGGAGTGACCGGCTGGTGGTTCTACTTCAACTTCCCGGCGGCGCGGATCTACTACGGCAGCGACGCGCTGTACGCCGACGGGTTCGAGGCACCCGGCTAGCCGGCACGCCGTGCCGCGTCGGGTACGCGCGCCTGCGCCTGGCGACGCCATTGCGCCGGCGACACGGCGTGCGCGCGCTTGAAGGCGCGCGAGAACGCGGCCTCCGATTCGTAGCCGACCTCGGCGGCGACCTGGGCCAGGGCGCGCTGGCTGTCGCGCAGGCGCTGCGCCGCGACCTGCATGCGCCAGTTGCCGAGGTAGGTCATCGGCGGCATGCCGAGCAGCGAAGTGAAGCGCTCGGCGAAGGCCGAGCGCGACAGGAACACCGCGCGCGCCAGTTCCTCGGCGGTCCACGCGCGCGCCACCTGCGCGTGCATCAGCGCCAGCGCGCGGCCGACCACCGGATCGCGCAGGCCGGCCAGCCAGCCGCGCCGGTCCTCCGGCAGGCTTTCGATGTAGTGGCGCACGGCCTCGATGAAGATCAGCTCGGAGAGCTTGGCCAGCGCGATCGCCGCGCCGGCGCTGACCGAGGCCAGCTGTCCCGCGGCGTAGCGGAACGAGGTCGAGACCCACTCGGCCGCCGGCTTGTCGGCCAGATCGAGCGCCAGCAACGGCGGCAGGGCGTCGAGCAAGGGGTGCTCGCGGGTGTCGATGCCGATGTAGCCGCAGACGATGCGCGTGGCCGCGCCGCCACCGCCGTAGCGGATGCGCATCAGCCCGCTGTCGGGATCGACCTGGACCAGGTGCTGCGGGTCGACCGCGGGCAGTCCGGCGTCGCTGGCGATCACGTGCGGATCGTTGCGCGGCAGCAGCACCACGGACCCGGGGCGCAGTTCCAGCGGCCCGCTGCCCTCGACCTCGATGGCCATGCGCCCGGCGACCACGTAGTGGAAGGCGATCAGCCGCTCGGGCACGTCGCCGCCCGGGTAGCAGTCCTCGGGGCCGACCTGGGAGCTGACGCTCCACGGCGCGGTGAACTCGGCGTCGAGGAACACGCCGGCGGACAGGCGCACCACGCGCAACACATCAGACAGGGCGTCCACGATGCCGCGTCCTCGGGTTCGGCGGATCGGTCGGTTCTTCCGGCGTCGCGGTCATTCTAGCCGCGCCGCGCCCCGGCTAGCGTATGTCCACCTGGCGCGCCCCCTGCGGCGCGGCCACGATCGGGGTCCGCGCGGCGGACCGGCAAGAGACGGGAGTCGAGACATGAAGGATGCCATCGGTCACGAAGTCAGCGGTGCGAACGCGCGCGGCCTGGAGGCCCTGGAACAGGGCCTGCACCAGCTGCGGTGCTACGTCGGCGATCCCCTGGCCAGCGCCGCGCGCGCGCTGGCGCAGAGCCCGGAGCTGGTGATGGGCCACGTGCTCAGCGGCTGGATCAACCTGCTGGGCACCGAGCCCGCCGGGATCGCGGCGGCGCAGTCGGCCTATGCGGCCGCCATCGCCCTGCCCGCCAACGACCGCGAGCGGCGCCACATCGCGGCGATCGGGCACCTGGCGAGCGGCCACTGGCACGCGGCCGGCCGCGTGCTCGAGGACCTGAGCATCGAGTACCCGCTCGACGCGCTCGCGCTGCAGGTCGGCCACCAGATCGACTTCTACACCGGCGACGCGCGCATGCTGCGCGACCGCATCGCGCGCGCGTTGCCGTTCTGGCGCAAGCGCATGCCCGGCTACCACGCCATCCTGGGCATGCACGCCTTCGGCCTGGAGGAGTGCGGCGACTACGCCCGCGCCGAGGCGCAGGGACGCGCCAGCGTCGAGCTGGAGCCGCGCGACGGCTGGGGCCAGCACGCGGTGGCGCACGTGATGGAGATGCAGGGCCGGCGCCGCGACGGCGTGGCGTGGATGCGCGCCAATCCCGAGGCGTGGTCGCGCGAGAGCTTCCTGGCCGTGCACAACTGGTGGCACCTGGCCCTGTTCCACCTCGGCATGGACGACGTCGACGCGGCGCTGGCCCTGTACGACGGCCCGGTCGCGGGCGCCGGCTCGGGCGTGGTGCTGGAGATGATCGACGCGTCGGCGATGCTGTGGCGCCTGCACCTGCGCGGCGTGGACGTGGGCGCGCGCTGGCAGGCGCTGGCGGACCGCTGGGCGCCGTTCGCGTCCGCCGGCAACTACGCCTTCAACGACGCCCACGCGATGATGGCCTTCGTCGGCGCCGGCCGCGGCGAGGCGGCGCTGGAGGTGCTGCGCGCGCAGCGCGAGGCCGTGGCGCGGGACGACGACAATGCGCGCTTCACGCGCGAGGTCGGCGGCCCCTATGCGCGCGCGATCCTGGCCTTCGGCGACGGCGACTATCGCGAATGCGTGCGCCTGCTGCGCGACATCCGCAGCGGCGCGCATCGCTTCGGCGGCAGCCACGCGCAACGCGACCTGATCGACCTGACCCTGATCGAGGCCGCGGCGCGCGGCCGCGAGGACCGGCTGGCGGCGGCGCTGAGCGCGGAGCGCGCCGCCAGCCGGCGCGAGGTCGGCGGCAGCCGCGTGGTGGCCGCGACCGGTCCCGCTTGCGTGGCGGCGGCCTGAGCCGTACCGTCCCGGGTCCGGATCGAGGATCGCGCCGATGTCGCAAGCCGAGCAGCGCGCCAGCGCACCCGCGGTGGTCGCGTTGCAGCCGCGCGACCTGCCCGAGGTGGTTGACGTCCTGTGCGAGGCGTTCCGGGACTACCCCGTGATGCGTCACGTGCTCGGCCCGACCCGCGACTACGACGCCTGCCTGCCGGTGCTGGTCACGCTGTTCGCGTCGGGCCGCGCGACGCGCGGCGAGCCCATGCTCGGCGTGCGCGACGCCGAGGGCCGCCTCGTCGCCGCGGCGCTGGTGACGCCGCCTGGCTCGGCGCCGGCGCCGGCGCAGCTGCTGGACCTGCGCGATCGCACCTGGGACCGGCTCGGCGGCGATGCGAAGCTGCGCTACGAGGCCTTCGCCGATGCCTGCAACCGGCTCGGCATCGACGCCCCGCACCACCACCTCAACATGATCGGCGTGCGGCGCTCGCGCCAGGGCAACGGCCTGGCCAGGCAGCTGCTCGAGGACGTGCACGGGCTCGCGCGTCGCGACCCGGGCTCCGCTGGCGTCAGCCTGACCACCGAGCACGAGCCCAACCTCGCCCTGTACCAGCGCTTCGGCTATCGCATCCACGGCCACGCGGAGGTGGCCGCGGGCCTGCGCACCTGGACCCTTTTCCGCGCCGCATCGGCGCACGGCTAGGGAACGCGCGGGCCGGCAGTTGCCGCGGCCGCGCGGCTGCGTAAGCTGTGCGCGTCGCCATGCCCGGAGCCGCGATGTCCGCGCAGCCACCCGATCCCGCATCCTCGCGCCGGCGCGCCGTGTTCCGCGGCGCCCGGCAGCGGGCGCGACCGCGCAGCGCCTGAGTCGCGCGTGGATCCGCTCCTGCTCAGCCTGGTGTCCGCCTGCACGGCGCTGGTGGCCTCGATCGCCGGCCCCTACGTCACGCTCAGGGTGGCGCGGCGACAGTTCGGCGCCTCCGTGCTGTCGGCCAACCGGCAGAAGTGGGTGGAGACGCTGCGCGACCTGCTGGCGGAACTGATCTCCGCGCTGGTGGGCGTGGCGGTGATCCGGGCGGGCTGGAAAGGACCGTGGGACCAGGGCCGCGCGCCGCTCGCGGACCCGACCCTCCTGCCCAAGCTCGAGCGCATCGTGCTGGTGCAGTGGAAGATCCGCCTGCTGACCAATCCGGCCGAAGCCGACCACCGCGAACTGGTCGAGCTGATCGACGCCGTGCTCAAGCGCCTGCGCGACGACCACGCCGACGACGCCGCGATCGAGGACGGCATCGAGCGCATCACGCGCCTGGCGCAGGCGATCCTCAAGCGCGAGTGGGAGCGGGTCAAGCGCGGCGAGTGAAGGCGCGGCGTGGCACGATGCCGTGCAGGCGATGGCGGAGGCACCCCATGCTGGAGATGCGCCCCAACTGCGAGTGCTGCGACCGCGACCTGCCGCCCGATTCGGCGCAGGCGCTGATCTGCTCCTTCGAGTGCACCTATTGCGCAGGCTGCGCCGACGGCGTGCTGCGCGGCCGCTGCCCCAACTGCGGCGGCGACCTGCGCCCGCGGCCCACCCGCGCCGCCGCGCTGCTGGCAAGGCACCCGGCCTCGACGCGCCGCGTGCACAGGGCCGGCGGCTGCGGCGGCGGGATCGGGCCTTGAGCGCATTCGGTCGCGCCGCGACCGACGTCGATGTCGTGGTCGTCGGCGCCGGCGTGGTCGGGCTGTCGATCGCGCGCGCGCTGGCCTTGCGCGGACGCGAGGCCTGGGTGCTGGAAGCCGAGGCGCGCGCCGGCGAGGGCGTGTCGAGCCGCAACTCGGGCGTGATCCACGCCGGCTTCTACTACACGCCGGGCTCGGCCAAGGCGCGGCTGTGCAACCGCGGCCGCGAGTTGATGTACGCGTACTGCGCCGCGCGCGGCGTGCCGCATCGGCGCACCGGCAAGCTGCTGGTGGCGAGCGCCGGGTCGCAGCTCGAGACCCTGCGCCACTACCTCGAGCGCGGCGCGACCAATGGCGTGCCGGGCCTGCGCTGGCTCGACGGCGCGCAGGCGCGCGCGCTGGAACCGGCGCTGGGCTGCGTGGCGGCGGTGGAATCGCGCGAGTCGGGCATCGTCGACGTGCCGGAACTGGTGATGGCCCTCCTGGCCGACATCGAGGCGGCAGGCGGGCGCGTACAGTGCAACACTGGGGTGGTGTCCGCGCAGCCGGTCGCGGGCGGATTGCGCGTCGACACCGGCGCCACCGGCGCGATCACCTGCCGCGTGCTGGTCAACGCCGCGGGCCTCGGCGCCACCGCGCTGGCCGCGCGCATCGAGGGACTGGCGCCGGGCCACGTGCCACGCCTGCACCTTGCCGCCGGCTACTACTACACGATCCGCGGCCGCGCGCCGTTCCAGCGCCTCATCTACCCGCTGCCCGAGCCTGCGGGCCTGGGTATCCACCTCGGTCTCGACATCGCGGGCCGCGCGCGCTTCGGGCCCGACGTGCGCTGGATCGAGCGCATCGACTACGCCTTCGACGACAGCCGGCGCGAGCGCTTCGTCGACTCGATCCGGCGCTGGTGGCCGGCGCTGCAGCCGGAGCAGCTGTTGCCCGATTTCGTCGGCATCCGGCCCAAGCTCACCGGCCCCGGCGAGGCCAACGGCGACTTCGTGCTGCAGTACGCCGACACGCACGGCATCGCCGGGCTGGTGAACCTGTTCGGGATCGAGTCGCCCGGCCTCACCTCCTGCCTCGCGATCGGCGAGGAGGTCGCGCAGCGACTGTCCTGAGCGACGAGTCGTCGGGCGGCGCCGATCGGCACGGCGCCTGCCCCATCGGGCGATACCGCGACCACCCGGGCCGGCGCATGATGAGATGGTGGCCGCACCGCGCCGGCCCGGAGCGATCGCCATGCGCCTGCTGGTGCCCGTCGACCTGTCGAATGCCACGCCCGGCGTGCTGGAAGTGGCGCAACGCGTGGCCCGCTCCACCGGCGGCAGCCTGTGGCTGCTCAACGTGGCCCCGCCCGAACCGGCTTTCGTCGGCTACGAGGCCGGGCCCGAGGTGGTGCGCAGCCAGGTCGCGCACGAGATCCGCGAGGACCACCGGGCGCTGCAGGCGCACGCGAACGCGCTGCGCGGCACCGGCCTCGAGGTCACCGCCCTGCAGGTGCAGGGCGCGACCGCCGACACCATCCTGCGCGAGGCCAAGCGCCTGCCGGCCGACCTCATCATCATGGCCACGCACGGCCATGGCGCGGTGTTCGACCTGCTGGTCGGCAGCGTGAGCCAGGCGGTGCTGCGCCACTCCACGGTACCGGTGCTGATGGTGCCGTCGCGGAATGCGCCGGCGGCCTGACGCGGGCGCGACGCGCTGCGCGACGGCGGTTGCCGGCCGGCAGCAGGCGCTGCTTCACGACGGAATGGCATGATTGCGCGACGCGCCGGGTATACTGGCCGCGCACGCCGCTGATCCCAACTCGCGCCTGGAGTGATGCCCATGCGAAGGTTGCAGTGGATGTCGTCGATCGTGCTCGCCTGCGGCATGGCCGTCGCGGCGCACGCGCAGACCACGGTCGAGGCGGGTCCCATCTGGGACGACGCCGATGCCGTGGGAAAGTGCCCGTGGGCCTGCGAGCAGGCTGGCCGTCCAGGCTGGACCGGGGTCTGGCGCACCACCGTCCCCAACCGCATGTCGTTGTGCGAGTGCAGCGACCGGGCCGCCGTCCCCGCCGCGACAGCAGCCGGCAGCGTCGCCCGCTACGACAATCTCGACCTGCCGAAGAACGACCTGCCCAGGAGCGGCGCGCCGGTCCGCACCTACGACGAGTGCGCCCAGCGTTGCATGGCCGAGCCCGCCTGCGTCGCGTTCACCGTCAATACCTACACCGCGGTGTGCTGGCTCAAGGCCGGTGTCGGCGCGCCGCGGCGCTCGCCGGTCGCCATGTCGGGCATCCTCACCGGCCGCGCACCGGCTCTGCCCGGCGCGGGCAGCCTGGCCGGCAACCGCAACAGCGGCGGCGGTGCGTGCAGCATCGCGAGCACGCAGAAATGCCCGGGCTGCTTCGTGTCCTGTCCACCCGGGCTGACCCCGATCTGCAACAACGCGGTCGAGGGCGTGACCAGCACCTGCACCCGCGACGCCACCTGCCGTTGCATGTGAGGACATCGCGACCGCGCGTGCGCGCACGCGCGGCGCCCAACCCGGAGGAGTCGTCCATGTCGAGGTCCACCACGCCGCCACTGCTGCTTGCCGCCGTCCTCGCGGGCGGCATGTCCCTGCCCGCGCCGGCCGTCGCCCAGGGCGGGATCACGGTCGAATGCCATTCGGTGAACTTCAAGTACGCCGAGTGCCGCGCGCCGCTGCACGCACCGCAACTCGTGCACCAGCTGTCGAACGCGCCGTGCATCGTCAACAACAGCTGGGGCTTCAACCGCAAGACCGGCTACCTCTGGGTCGCCGACGGTTGCGCCGGCGTGTTCGCCGACGCGTCCGGCTACCACTACGGCATGCGGGGCGGCAGCGATCCCGGCGCGCGCCAGTACAACGACCGCGGCCACGATCTCGGCGCAATGGCGGCCGGGATGATGTTCGGCGCCATGCTCAACGCCGGCGCCAGCAGTTCGCATGAGGAGCACCACTACACGTACAGCAACTTCAACTCGAGCACCAACTCGTTCACGAACAGCAACTACGACGGTCCGCACGGCATGGGTGCGCTGGTCGACAATCCGGACCGCGACCCGCCGGCCAGCCAGGAAGTGGATCCCACGGTGCAGAAGTTCGACAAGGACGGCAACCCGAACTACGACGCCGACGGCAACTACATCGGCGGACACGGCCTGGGCACGCTGGTCGACAATCCCGATGCGGGCAACGACGCCAGCGAGGACGACTCGCCTTCGGATTGAGCGACGACGCGCCGGCGCCCCGCGACGCGCCGGCGCGGGCTCGCGCCCTCGTCGCGCCGGGGATCCGGCCCGGCTCAGGTCGCCGCGACCTCGCGCTCGACCTCGTCGAACTTCGCCTGCACGCTCGCCGCCGGCGGCGCGCCGAGGCGGCTGACCCCGACGATCGCCAGGCAGGCCAGCGCGAAGCCCGGCACCATCTCGTAGAGCCCGAACCAGGCGTACTGCTTCCATACCAGCACCACGATCGCGCCGGTGAGCATGCCCGCCAGCGCGCCGTTGCGGGTCATGCGCTTCCACAGCAGCGACAGCACCACCACCGGGCCGAAGGCGGAACCGAAGCCTGCCCAGGCATAGCTCACGAGGTCGAGCACGCGGTTGTCCGGATTCCACGCCAGCGCGATCGCAACCAGCGCCACGGTGAGCAGCGTTGCGCGCCCCACCCACACCAGCTCGACCTGCGAGGCGCGCGGACGCACGAAGGTCTTGTAGAAGTCCTCGGTCAACGCGCTCGAGCACACCAGCAGCTGGCAGCTCAGCGTGCTCATGATCGCGGCCAGCACCGCGGCCAGCAGCACGCCGGCGACCCAGGGGTTGAACAGCAACTGCGACAGCACGATGAACACCCGTTCCGGATTGGCGTTGACCGGGGCGGCTGCATCCGGATGCGCACCGAACCAGGCGATGCCGAAGAAACCCACCGCCATCGCGCCGGCCAGGCACAGCACCATCCAGGTCATCGCGATGCGCCGCGCCGGCGCGATCGCCTGCACCGACTCCGCGGCCATGAAGCGCGCGAGGATATGCGGCTGGCCGACGTAGCCCAGCCCCCAGGCCAGGAGCGAGATGATCCCCACCGTGGTCGTGCCGCGCAGGAAGTCGAGCCGCCCCGGATCGAGTTCGCGGATGATCGCCAGGCTGGTGTCGACGCCACCGACCGACGTGATCACGAAGATCGGCGCCAGCACCAGCGCGAAGATCATGAGCGTGGCCTGCACCGTGTCGGTCCAGCTCACGGCGAGGAAACCGCCGACCAGCGTGTACAGGATCGTGGCCGCGGCGCCGGCCCACAGCGCGGTGGTGTAGTCGACGCCGAAGGTGACCTCGAACAGGCGCGCGCCGGCGACGATGCCGGAAGCCGAGTAGATCGCGAAGAAGACCAGGATCACCAGCGCCGAGTAGATCCGCAGCAGCCCGCTGCGGTCCTCGAAGCGGCGGGTGAAGTAGTCCGGCAGGGTCAGCGCGTTGTCGGCGCGCTCGGTGTAGACCCGCAGGCGCCCCGCGACCAGTTTCCAGTTCGCGTAGGCACCCAGCACCAGGCCGATCGCGATCCACGATTCGGAGGCCCCGCCCACGTACAAGGCGCCGGGCAGGCCCATCAGCAGCCAGCCGCTCATGTCCGAGGCGCCGGTGGCGAGCGCGGTCACGAAGGGGTTGAGGCTGCGTCCGCCGAGGATGAAGTCGTCGAAGGTACGGGTGCGGCGCCAGGCCCACCAGCCGATGAGGAGCATCGCGGCGATGTAGACCGCGAAGGTGACCAGGGTGGGCGTGCTGGCGCTCATGGCGATCCGGTTTCGGCGGCGGGAGCGGGAGCGGCGGGCGGCGCGGCGATCGATCGCGGCATGTCAGGCTCTCCGTGCTTCGGGTTCGCGTGGACGTCCAGCCGGCACCGCCGCGGCTTGCCGGCGCATTCGCTGCACCAGGCGCACCACGATCGCCGCGCCGGCCGCCGTGGCCAGCAGGTGCTTGAGGGTGTGGCCGCTGACGAAGCCTAGCAGCGCGTGGACCTGCCGATCCTGCAGCTCGGCCACCTTGGCCGCGGCATAGAGCGCGATCGCCAGCAGGAAGGCGCGGCGATCGCCGCGCGGCGCGCCATGGATCGCCTGCCACAG
Source organism: uncultured Gammaproteobacteria bacterium (assembly GCA_964614825.1). Taxonomy (GTDB): domain Bacteria; phylum Pseudomonadota; class Gammaproteobacteria; order Xanthomonadales; family Ahniellaceae; genus JAGOEZ01. The sequence continues at coordinate 8,026 of CAZTNB010000037.1, read as the reverse complement.
CGGGATCAGCAGCAGCGGCATCAGGTTCACCAGCAGGTAGGGGCCGAGGTCGCCGTCGCCGCCGCGATCGGTCCAGGCCCACCAGACCACGCTGGCGACGCCGGCGATCGCCAGCAGCCAGGTCCAGTCGCGTGGCGGCTCGCGCGGCGAGGTCTCGACCTGGACTGCCGCAACCAGCCCGGCGCTGGCGAGCGCGATCGGCAGGCGGTCCCAGAACAGGCGCGCATTGTCCGGATCCAGGTGGTACCAACCCGAGCCCAGCGCGGTCAGGGTGAAGGCCCACAGGAACAGCCGGTAGCCGCGCGCGCCGCGGCCCAGGCCCGGCATCGCGCGCAGCCCGCCGGTGCGACGCAGGCCCCACGCACCCACCAGCGCGAAGCCGAGGTTGGACAGCACGTTGAGGGCGTGCGGGATGCCCAGTAGCCGGCGTTGATCGGAGAAATCGTGGTATCCGGCGAGCTGCGCCACCGGCCCGTGCAGCCACAGGCCCAGCACGGTCGCCGCGACCAGCAGGGTGGGCAGGTGCCGGATCGGACCGCGTGCGCCCGCCATGGGCCTGACGGCGCGGCGCGCCACGCTACGGCGACGCGACCCGCGTTTCGACGACCAGGTCCAGCACGTAGTGCACGACGGGCTCGCCGCCGCCGGCCGGGACCTGCTCGAAGCGCTTGACCCGCACGACCTGCTGCTCGCCGTCCGCCGCCGCATAGCCCTCGATGCCTTGCGCCAGCGGCCGCCACTCGCCGGGCGTGCCGATGGCGATGCCGTTGGCGTCGAACTGGCGATCGCGCACCAGCAGGCACTCGCGCGCCGGCGCCGGCGGCGGCTCGCAAGGGCCGCGCTGCGCCGACACCTCGAGGAAGGCGATCGTGCCGGGCCCGCCGAAGCGCGTTTCCGGCGTCGGCGCGCCGCGCAAGCCGAGGGTGCTGCCGGCGGCCGTCACCAGCTGCAGCGTGGGCGCGTCCGGTCCACCCTCGATCGTCGCCTCGAGCGTGCCCGCCAGCGCGGCGGCGATCGCCGCGTCGACGCGATCCAGCGGCGGCGGGCAGGCCATCATCGTCGACATCCACTGCCCGACCTGGATCCGCGCCGGTTCCAGCACCTGGTAGGAGGCGCCGCCGCGATTGCAGCCGCCCTCGACGCCGATGCGGCCGTCCGCGAACAGCAGCGCGAGCGCCCG
>CAZTNB010000037.1:0-6746 GCA_964614825.1 uncultured Gammaproteobacteria bacterium | reverse complement strand
CGTCGATCCGAGGCCATCGCGCATGTCCAGAGTCCTGACGCTTGCCCTGGTGCTGCTGCTTGGCGCCTGCGCCACCGAGGCTCCCGCGGTGCGCGACGCCGACCGCATCGCGCGATTGCGCGCCGCCGCCGGCGATCCGGTGCGCAGCATCCGCGTCACCGGCACGGTCATGAGCTGGACCACCGCCGGCGACTCCGTGCTCGCGGTGTGGACCCGTCCGCGCGAGGCCTGGCTGATGGAGCTGTCCGGACGTTGCATGCAACTGCGCGGCGCGCTGTCGATTTCCTTCACCAACCAGAACGGGCGCGTCACCGCCGGCTTCGACCGGGTGCTGGTGCGCACGATGCGGCCCGACTCCGCCGCGTCCACCGGTGGCTGCCGCATCCGCGAGATCCGGCCGCTCGACGTGGCGACCCTGCGTGGCGGCGAATCGGTGCCGACCGCGGCGCCGCCCGAGCCGGAGCCCGCGGAGCCAGCGGAATCCGCGGCGCCAGGCACGCGCTGAACGATCCGGCACGTGGCGCGGCGCGCCGACTGGCCCCGATGCGGGTCCGGCCACACGGCGAACGAGGGTTGCCGTGAATAGATGGCCCGCGATCGCGCCCTTCGCCGCCGCCGCCATCCTGGCGGCGACGCTGGCGCTGCCGGTCGGGGCCCTGCTGGGCGGCGCCTGCCTGGTCGCGCTGGTCGCCGCGGTCGCTGCCGCCGTGCACCATGCCGAGGTGGTGGCGCACCGGGTCGGCGAGCCCTTCGGCACCCTGGTGCTGGCGCTGGCGGTGACGGCGATCGAGGTGGCGCTGATCGTGTCGGTGATGCTGGCCGGCGGCGAGGACAAGGCGGCGCTGGCGCGCGACACCATCTACGCCACGGTGATGATCATCGGCAATGGCGTGGTCGGCCTGTGCATCCTGCTCGGCGCGCTGCGGCACCGGCAGCAGTCGTTCCGCATCGAAGGGGTGGGCCCGGCCTTCGCCGCGCTGGCCACGCTCGCCACGCTGGTGCTGGTGATGCCGGTGTTCACCACCAGCGCCGCGGGCGCGCGCTACACGGTGCCGCAGCTGCTGTTCGTCGGCGGGTCGTCGCTGCTGCTGTGGCTGGTGTTCGTGTTCTTCCAGACCGTGCGCCACCGCGACTACTTCCTGCCCGCCGCCGACGCGGCCGACGAGGATGCGCACGCCGCGCCGCCGTCGCCGGGGCAGGCCTGGGCCAGCTTCGCGCTGCTGCTGGTGGCGCTGGTCGCGGTGGTGGGCCTGGCCAAGGCGCTGTCGCCGGGCATCGAATCGGCGGTGCGCACGGCGGGCCTGCCGCCGGCCGTGATCGGCATCGCCATCGCGCTGCTGGTGCTCCTGCCCGAGACCGGGGCGGCCCTGCGCGCGGCGATGGCGAACCGGCTGCAGACCAGCATGAACCTGGCCCTGGGCTCGGGCCTGGCCAGCATCGGCCTCACCATTCCCATCGTGGTGGCGGTGGCCACGCTGTTCGACATCCCGCTGGTGCTGGGCCTCGAACCCAAGGACATCGTGCTGCTGGCCCTGACCATCGTCGTGGGCACGATCGGGGTGGGATCGGGACGCACCAACATGATGCAGGGGGCGGTGCATCTGCTGGTGTTCGCGGCCTTCCTGTTCCTGTCGCTGGTGCCCTGAGCGCGGTCGGGGGCCCCGCGCCGACCGAAGTTCGTGTCGACGATTCTTTTCAAAACAAGAGCTTGAAGTGATTTCCTCGATTTCGCTTGCAGTTTGGGCGGCGCGCGGCGACACTCGATTCCCGTCACTGCCACGCGAGGGCATACGGTGAGTACCCCCAGCCTGTTCCGGCGCCTGCTCGACAGCGTCGACCGCCTGCAGGATCGACGCGGCAAGCCCCGCGTCAACGCGCGCGGCGACACCAGCTTCCTGATCATCGACGACTCGGCGACCATCGTCGCCCTGCTGCGGCGCATGCTGCGCCAGAACCACTACCGCACCTTCGAGGCCGCCGACGCCGAGGAAGGCGTGGAGATCGCGCGGGCGCAGAAGCCGGACCTCATCTTCCTCGACATCGTGCTGCCGGGCATGAGCGGTTTCGAGGCGCTGCGGCGCCTGCGCCGCGATGAGGCCACGCGCGAGATCCCGGTGATCATGATCAGCGGCAACGTGCAGGCGACCGAGCAGTTCTACCTGCAGCGGATCGGCGCCGACGATTTCATGAAGAAGCCGTTCTCGCGCGCCGAGGTGTTCAGCCGCATCGAGCGCCTGCTGGGCGAGGACCGCGTGCCGCGGCGCCTGGGCGCCAGCACCGCCGCGGCCACGGCCGAAGCCACGGACGAGTCCGCCACCGAAGCCGCCTGAGGGCGCCGCTCAGGCGCCGAACAGGTCGTGCTCCGGCAATGCGCCCTCCAGGCGCAGCAGCCAGCGCTTGCGCTCGAGGCCACCGCCGTAGCCGACCAGGTTGCCGTCGGCGCCGATGACGCGATGGCAGGGAATCACGATCGAGATCGGGTTGCGGCCATTGGCGGCGCCCACCGCGCGCGTGGCCTTTTCGTCGCCCAGCGCGCGCGCGATGTCGGCGTAGCTGCAGGTACGGCCGTACTCGATGGCCAGCAGCGCCTGCCACACGCGGCGCTGGAACTCGCTGCCCTGCGGCGCCAGCGGCAACTCGAAGCGGCGGCGCTCGCCGCGGAAGTACTGGCCGAGCTGGGCCCGCGCCGCGCGCAGCACGCCGGTGTCGCGCGCGTGCCAGTCCTCGCCACGCGGCAGCGGATGGCGCGGATGCTCGAACTCGATGCCGCGCAAGGCCTGCTCGTCCGCCACCAGGCGCAGGCGCCCGAGCGGCGAATCGATGTCGAGGAAATGCAGGCTCATGCCGCCGCCTCGGCCGCCGCGCGCCACAGGTGCATCACCGCATAGGCGCGCCAGGGCCGCCAGTCCTCGGCGCGCAGCGCCAGCGCGCGGGCGCCCAGCGGCGTGGCGCCCGCCGCCGCGGCGCGGCGCAGCACCAGGTCGTCGGCGGGGAACGCGTCCGGGTGGCCCAGCGCGCGCAAGGCGATGTAGTTCGCGGTCCACGGCCCGATCCCCGGCAGGGTGGTCCAGCGCGCGACGAAGTCGTCGAGCGTGCGCTCGGGGCGGAAGTCCACGCGACCGTCGAGCAGGGCGCGCGCCACCGCGCGCACGCAGTCGGCGCGCGCGCGCGTGAGCCCGATCGCGGCGAGGTCGGCGTCGGCCAGCGCGGCGGGCTGCGGGAACAGGTGGCCGAGGCCGGGCCCGAGCGGCGCCTCGAGGCGCGCGCCGTGGCGTTGCGCGAGGCGCAGGGCCAGGGTGCGCGCGGCGGCCACGCTGACCTGCTGGCCGAGGATGGCGCGCACCGCGATCTCGAAGCCGTCCCAACCGCCCGGCACGCGCAGGCCGGGCCGGCGCCGCAGCAGCGGCCTGAGGCGCGCGTCGCCGGCGAGGCCGGTGGAAATGGCACGCGGATCCGCATCGAGATCGAACATGCGGCGCACGCGCGCCACCAGCGCCAGCAGGTCCGGCGGCGGCGGCCCGTGCAGTTGCAGCCGCAGCGCGTGCTCGCGGCCGGGCCAGGCATCCACGCGCAACCACGCCGGCGCCTGCGGCGTGCCGATCGCGCGCGCGTAGCTCGCGCCGTCCACGTGCTCGATGCCGGGCAGCGCGCGGCCGCGCAGGAAGTCCAGGCTGGCGCCGAAGTCGTACGGCGGTCGCAGGCCGAGGCGCAGGGTCAGCGCGTCGGCGCCGGCGCTGGCCGGGCGCCGGCGCAGTTCGCGCGGCGCCAGCCGGTAGGCCTGCCGGAACGTGGCATTGAAGCGGCGCAGGCTGCCGAAACCGGCCGACAGCGCGACCCGCGTGATCGGCAGCGCGGTCTCGGTCAGCAACTGCTTGGCAAACAGCAGCCGGCGCGTCGCATGCACGCCCAGCGGCGCCGCGCCCAGGCGCTCGACGAACAGGCGCCGCAGCTGGCGCTCGCCCACGCCCACGCGCTGCGCCAGCGCGGCCACCGGGGCCTCGGCCAGCAGGCCGGCGTCGATCAGCTTGAGCGCGCGCGCCACGGTCGCGTCGCCACGCCGCCAGGCGCCGTCGCCCGGCGCAAGCTCCGGCCGGCAGCGCAGGCACGGCCGGAAGCCCGCCGCCTCGGCGGCCGCCGCGCTGGGGTAGTAGCCGATGTGCTCGCGCCGCGGCGCCGGCGCCGGGCACACGGGGCGGCAGTAGATGCCGGTGCTGCTGACCGCGGTGTAGAACAGCCCGTCGAAGCGCGCGTCGCGGCTGCGGCGGGCACGATCACAGATGTGCGCGGCCGGCATCGCGGGCCGTTCGATCGCGCGCGGCGTGCGCTGGCTGGCGTTCGGGTCCATGCCCGCAGGCTAGCACCGGGCGCGGGCGCGGACTCGCCGTTTTCGGACATCGTTTCCGGGCCCCGCCGTGGCCGGGCGCGGATGCGATTCGTTCCGATGCGCGGATGCCGTTCACGGGCGGTCCGCGCGCGGTGCTAGCCTTTCGTCCCGGAGGAACGCCATGAACAATCCGCTCGCCGCCATCCGTTACGGCAGGCTCAGCATCGGCCTGCACTGGCTGATGCTGCTCCTGATCGCCGCGGTCTACGTCCTGATGGAATGCCGCGGGTACTTCCCCAAGGGCTCGGCGACCCGCGAGGCGATGAAGCTGTGGCACTACATGCTGGGCCTGTCGGTGCTCGCGCTCGTCCTCCTGCGCATCGCGGCGCGCTTCGCCTCGCCCACGCCGGCGATCGTGCCGGCGCCGCCGGCGTGGCAGGCGATGGCCGCGAAGGCCGTGCACCTCGCCCTGTACCTGTTCATGCTCGTCATGCCGGTCGTCGGCTGGGTGCTGCTCAACGCCGAGGGCCACGCGGCGCCCTACTTCGGCCTGGAACTGCCGGCGCTGGTAGCCAAGGACCACGCGCTGGCCGAGGCCGCCGAGGACCTGCACGAAACGATCGGCACCGTCGGCTACTGGCTGGTGGGCCTGCACGCGGCGGCGGCGCTGTTCCACCACTACGTGGTCAAGGACAACACCCTGCGGCGCATGCTGCCCGGCCGCGGCTGAGCGCGCCCGCGAACTTCAGTCGAGGAACTCGCGGCGCAGGTCGACGCTGCCGCGCACGCCGATGTCGCCGCGATGCTCGCGCAGCCAGTCGTTGGCGCAGGCGCGGCCGCGATCGCGCAGGCCGCCGAGGAAACGCGCGTCGGTGCTGATCTTGGTCGCGGCCGCGAGCGTGCCCATCACCTCGTCGGCGCGGATCAGGTGCACCAGCACCTGGCGCATGCGCCTGGCGTGCTCGGGCCTGAGCCAGCCCTCGGTCAGCATGCGGCTGACGAATTCCACCGCGCGCATCTCGCGCATCAGCGACGAATTGAAGCTGATCTCGTTGACCCGGTCGGCGATCTCCACCGGCGTGCGCGGCAGCTTGTCGCGCCGGATCTGGTTGACCATCACCACGACCACGTCGCGGGTATCGGTCTGGTAGAACAGCGGGAACAGCACCGGGTTGCCCATGTAGCCGCCGTCCCAGTAGTGCTCGCCGTCGATCTCCACCGCCTGGAACAGGTGCGGCAGGCAGGCCGAGGCCATCACGGCGTCGACCGACATCGAGGCGTTGTCGAAGATCCGCACCTTGCCGCTGCGCACGTTGGTCGCGCACAGGAACAGCTTGACCTCGCCGCAGTGGTGCAGCGCCTCGAAGTCCACGCACGCGGCCAGCAGGTCGCGCAGCGGATTGAGGTTGAGCGGGTTGAACTGGTACGGCGAGTACATGCGCGTGAACGATTCCATCGCCCAGTGCTGCGCCGCCACCGCCGGGCTCGCGCCCGAATTGCCGACCGGATCGGCGCCCGGCACCGAGGCCGCCGGATTGAGCATCGCGCCCATGCGGCTCACGCGCTGCCAGAAATCGGCCAGCGCGGCGCGGGCACCGTCGCGGCCGCCGTGCATCAGGCCATGCGCCACCAGCACCGCGTTCATCGCCCCGGCGCTGGTGCCGCAGATGCCGTCGATGGCGATGCGCTCGTCCTCCAGCAGGCGGTCGAGCACGCCCCAGGTGAAGGCGCCATGCGCGCCGCCACCCTGCAGCGCGAGGTTGATCGGCTGCGCCGCGGCGGCGGACTTGCGCCGCGGGCGGGCGGCGCGCTTGCGTGCAGTGGCCATGGCCGGCCCCGGGCGCTCGACGGCGGAGCGCGAACGATACGGCAACTCGGCAACCGTCGCAGCGCCGCGGGCAGGCCCCGCGGTGGCTTGCGGGGCCTGCTACTCGAAGCCGTCGGCGAAGATGCCGTCGAGGATGCCCTCGTCGATCAGGATGAAGTTGTCGGACACGCCGTTGAGGTCGTTGCCGACCAGGTTGCTCGCGCGCGAGTCGAACACCATCGACAGGCCGTTGGCGTTGATCGCCACGCGCGTGCCCGAGACCTGGTTGCCGGCGACGTCGTTGATGTCGGAGCTGATCAGGAACGGCGTGCCGGCGGCGCCGGGGATGTGCAGGTAGACCTGGTCGAAGGGGCTCGAGCCGAAGAAGCAGGTCAGCACCACGACGCCGTTGTCGGCCACGTCGTTCTCGCGGCAGCCGGTGGCGACGACCGCGTTGAGCGTCGGCAGCGGCACGCTGCTGACGGCGAGTGTGGCGCGGTCGTGGACGTAGACGCGGCTGGCGAAGGGGCCGCCGGCGAGGTTGGTGGCGAAGGAGCGGAAACTGACGAAGCGCCCGTTGGGCGAGATCGCGCCGAGGTCGGACTGGCTGTTGGC
>CAZTNB010000036.1:12657-22656 GCA_964614825.1 uncultured Gammaproteobacteria bacterium | reverse complement strand
GCGCTCGTAGACCTTGCTCACGTCGCGCACCTGCACCATTGCCTCGCTCATCGCTTGCCTCGCTGGCCCGGGGGCCTGGATGGGATTGACCTGCACACGCTGCTTCGACCGCTGCCGCTGCTGCTCAGGCCCCGGCCTTCAGGGCCACCACGGCGCCGTCCTCGAGTTCGGCCGGCGCGTCCACGATCACGCGCTCGCCGGCCGACACCCCGCCGCGCACCTGGCGCGAATCGCCGACGGTGCCGCCGAGGGCGACCGCGCGCCGCTGCGCCTTGCCATCCTTGAGCACGTACACCACGTCGGTGGCGCCGTCCTTGCGCACCGCGGCCGCCGGCACCAGCACGCCGGCCGCGACCGGCGGCGCGGACGCCGGCGGGCTTTCCTCGAGGAAGGCCACGCGCACGCCCATGTCCGGCACGATGCGCGCATCGCGCTCGTCGAGGGCGATGCGGACCTTGACCGTGGCCTTGGAACGATCCGCGGTCGGCACGATCGCGATCACGCGCGCCGGGATCTTCCATTCCGGATAGGCGTTGAGCACCGCCTCGACCGGCTGCCCCGGCTGGACGCGATTGATGTAGGCCTCGTTGACGTCGACCTGGATCTCGAGCGATTCCATGTCCACCACGGTGCCGATGCCGGTGCGGATCGAGCCGCCGCCGGCCGAGATCGGCGAGATCATCTCGCCGGGTTGCGCGGCCTTGACCGTGATCACGCCGGAGAAGGGCGCGCGCACGATGGTGTTGTCGAGCTGCACCTGCGCGCTGTCCACGCTCTCGCGCGCCACGTCGACCTCGCGCTCCTGCGCGCGCAGGCGGCCGTCGAGCGCTTCGACCAGGGTGCGCGAGGCATCGAGCGCCGAGGCGCTGGTGAGCTTGCGCTGGTCGAGCGAGCGCTGGCGCTCGTACTCGCGGCGCGCGTTGGCGGCGTTGGTGCGGATCTCGTCGAGCCGCGCCCGGGCCGACTCGTACTGGGCCTGGACCAGGGCCAGCGCGGCCTGGGCCTCGGCATCGTCGAGCGTGGCCAGGATCTCGCCCTCCTCGACCCGCTGGCCCTCCTCGATCATGACCTCGCGCACCTTGCCGGTGACCTTGGCCGAGACCGTGGCGATGCGCCGCGCGGTGATGTAGCCGGTGGCGTCCAGGACCGAGGCGCTGCCCGCGGCGGTCGCCATCGGGGCGGCCGCGGCCACCGAGACCACCAGCGGCTGGGCCCGGCCCAGCCACCACCACAGGGCCGCCCCGAGGGCCAGCAACGCCACCGCCAGGCCCAGCCATAGTCCCCGTCGCGAGGTCTCTGGCTCGGTGCCGCCGCGGTCGATGCGCAACTGGCTGAGGAGTTCGGTCTTTTCCACGATTCGTTCCGGCCTGCGCAAGGGCAGGCGAGTCTGCCATAGACTGGCGTCAAGGCCGCGCTACCGTAAGCGCTCGCCGTCAGCCGCTCAAGCTGACAGAAGTCACCCGGGAGGTGCGTCATGCAAGGCAAGGCCCTGTGGATCGCCGGCGGGATCTTCGGCCTCGCCGGCCTCGGGATGCTGGTCGGGGGCGGTTTCATGGCCCGCAACACGCTGGCCTTCCGGGCCCGGGCGGTACCGGCCGAGGGCGTGGTGGTGGACCTGATCCAGAAGCGCGACAGCAAGGGCAGCAGCACCTGGTCGCCCGAGGTCGAGTACCGGACCGCCGACGGCGAGACGCGCACCTACGTCAGCAGCAGTTCCTCGAACCCGCCGGCCTGGGATCGCGGCGAGAAGGTGACGCTGCGCTACGACCCCGGCAATCCGGAGCGGGTGCGCCTCGACGGCTTCATGGACAACTGGTTCGGACCGACCATCCTGGGCGGCATGGGCGCCGTGTTCAGCCTGGTCGGCTTCGGCATCATCGCGGCGGCGATCCGCAAGCGACGCATGCTGGCCTGGCTCGAGAGCAACGGCATGAAGGTGGCGGCGCGGTACACCGGCGTGGTCCGCGACACCTCGGTCCAGGTCAATGGACGCAGCCCGTGGGCGCTGACCGCGCAATGGCAGCACCCGGCGAGCGGCGAGATCCACACCTTCCAGAGCGAGCCGGTCTGGTTCGATCCCACGGACTTCGTGCAGCGCGAGACGCTCGACGTGGTGGTGGACGCCGACGATCCCGCGCGCTACCGCGTCGACATCGCGTTCCTGCCCAAGCACAAGGGCTGAGGGTGTACGCCTTCCCGGCCCCCGCGCAGCCCAGCGTCGCGATCCGCGGCAGCACGCTGCGCTTTCCGGTGCACCGGATCTACTGCGTGGGCCGCAACTACGCCGAGCATGCGAAGGAGATGGGCAACGCGGCGGGGCTGGAGACGCCGACCTTCTTCGCCAAGCCGGCCGATGCGGTGGTCGCCGACGGCGTGGACGTGCCCTTCCCGCCCGGCACCAGCAACCTGCACCACGAAGTCGAGCTGGTGGTGGCGCTCGGCGGCGGCGGCAGTGACGTCGCGCCGGGGGACGCGTTGCGGCTCGTGCATGGCTACGCCGTGGGGCTGGACCTCACGCGCCGCGACCTGCAGGCCGCGGCCAAGGCCCGGGGCGGGCCCTGGGACACCGCCAAGGGCTTCGACCACTCGGCGCCGGTTTCCGCGATCGCGCCGGCCGCGGAGGTAGGCCACCCGCGACACGGGCTGCTCTGGCTGGAGGTCAATGGCGTGCGCCGCCAGCAGGCCGACGTCGGCGAGATGCTGTTCGACGTGCGCGCCTGCATCGCGGAACTCTCGAAGCTCTACCGGCTCGCGCCGGGCGACCTCATCTACACGGGCACGCCGGCCGGCGTCGGACCCCTGCAGCGCGGCGACCACTTCGCCGCCGGATTCGCCGACATCGCGCGGCTCGAGGGCCGCATCGCCTGATCCCGCCGCGACCCGCTGGCGGGCCGCGGCGGTTCCTGGCTCACTCGAAGCCGTTGCGGAAGACGACCGCGTTGTCGAAGGCCGGACCGCCCAGGAACAGGATCGCGCTGGCGTCCGGGCGATAGCTTCCGAACTGGTTGGCATCGAGGTTCAGGCGCCAGCGCGTGCCGCTGATGCGCTGCGCGCGCGCACCGAGGTCGTGCCAACCGAAGGTGGAGGCGTCGCCGGGCACTTCGGGCCCGTAGTACCGGAAGCTCCACTGCGCGTCGTTGAAGTCGGGCCGGCCGCCGGCGGTGGCGTTGGGGAAGTACAGGTCCACCTGGGCCTGCGCGCACTGCGGCAATTCGAAGCGCAGCAGGTCCTGCGGGTACTCGTAGCTGCGACCGGAATCGTCGACCACGTAGTCCCTGCCCTGCGCGGCCGCCGGCACGCCGGCGACGTCGTTGGCGCGCAGGCAAGTGCTGCCGAGCACGTCGACGGTGAACGCGGCCGGGTCGCCCTGCGGCGCGGCGCGCGATGCGTCCACGGCGACCGGGCCGGAGGGCCGCAGGTCGGACTGCGGCCTGAACAGCACGATCGACGAGCCGACGTCGCCCTGGGTGGAATCCGGGATGCCGTCGTCATTGCCATCGCCGGCGCTGCCGCCGCCGGGATTGATCGCGCTACCCTCGTTGCCGTTCGGCGCGCCGTCGCCGTCGCCATCGGGCACCTGGGTCAGGGTCCACACGCCGCGGTCGGTGCCGGCGAGCAGGGTCTGCGGATCGCCCGGGTCCAGCGCCAGCGCGACGGCGGAGTCGGCCGGCAGGGCGATCGAGATCGAGCGGAACGTGAGGCCGCCGTCCACGCTCTTGTACACCGCGCCGGGATTGGCCCCGCCACCGCCGCCGCCGCCGGCGTACAGCACGTCGGGATTGGTCGGATCCACGATGATTGCGCGCAGGTCGGTGAGCGGCGGGATGCCGGCGCCGACCTCGGTCCAGCTGGCGCCGCCGTCGACGCTCTTCTGCAGGCCCGAGGACACGAACGCGAAGCCCGCCGCCCGCTGCGTGCGCGCGGCCCACAGGATGCCCGACTGGGTCGGGTGCACCGCCAGCGCCGAGGAATCGTGCGCGGTGACGGTGGAACCCGGGTACAGCGGCCGGCCGTTGTTCGCCGGCACCCAGTTGAGGCCGCCGTCGGTGGTCTTGAACACGCCGTTGGCGATGGTCGGGTTCGGCAAGGCGCCGATCGGCTGGTTGCCGAAACTGGCCGCGGTCGCGAGGTAGAGCGTGTTGCCGTCGTTGGGGTCCAGCGCCAGCACGACCGGGGTGACGTACTGCTGGTCGGGCGTGGTGCTCGGGATGCCGTTGTCGCGCGACACCCAATTGAGCCCGCCGTCGCCGCTGCGGATCACGCGATGGGTGCTGGCGAGGGCCGGGTTGGCGTAGCCGAAGCCGTTGGCGACCGCCCACGCGACCTGCAGCGGGCGCTGGCCGGTGGGCGTGGCGGGATCGCGCCCGCAGCGCAACCCCCCGGGCGGCGGATTGGCGCAGGAGCGCGGGTCGAGCAGCAACTGGCGCAGCAGGCCGATGTTGGCCGCGTCGGTGGGCGGGGTGCCCACGCGCGGCAGGCCGCCGTCGAGCTGGAACCAGCTGCCGCCGCCGTTGTTGCTCTTGTAGATGCCGCTGGTGCGAAAGCCGGAGTTGTTGCCGAGGCGGCGATCGTTCTGGCCCACCGCGTACACCACCGCGGCGGCGAGCGAGGGCGCGGGCTCGATGCTGCCGGCGCCGCCCACGGTGGTGGGGTCGAGGGTGACGCCGCGCACCTGCGCCAGCTTGAGCCCGGCGTTGGCGCTGGGCCAGGAGCCGCCGCCGTCGAGGCTGCGGAACAGCGCCGACGACACCGCGCCGGGATCGCCGAAGCCGGCGTAGATCGGCCGCGTGGCGGCGGTGTACTGGGTGCCGGGGTGCAGGGCGAATGCCCGCACGTTGACCGCGGTGAGCCCATCGAGGGGACCGGCCGGCGTGAAGGTGTTGCCGCCGTCCACGCTGCGCGCGATGCCGCCGCCGTCGATGGCGACGTAGATCGAGGTGCCGACCGCCGGGAAGCCGGGCTCCAACGCGATGCCACGCACCAGCGGCGGCGCCGGCAGGTTCGGCGGCGCGGTGCTGGTGTAGGTGGGGTTCGGGCTGAGCGATGGCGGCGAGGCGGAGAACGTGGCGCCGCCGTCGGTCGAGACCTGGAAGCCGCGTTGGCCGCCGACGAACACGGTGTCGGCGATGGTGGGGTGCGGCGCCAGCGTGCGCGCCCCGGCGAACACGATCGGGCCCCAGCTGGCGCCGTTGTCGGTACTGCGGGTCACCCCCTCCCCCATGATCGCGTAGACCGTCGATCCGGCGCCGAATGCCACGTCGAGGCCGACCTGGGAGCCGCCGGTGCCGGGAAAATTGATCACCGAGGCCCAGGTCAGGCCGCGATCGGTGCTGCGCCAGATGCCCGGGTACGAGGGTTCGCCGGCTGGCGCGCTGCCGTTGCCCAGTATCGCCAGCACCAGATCGGGGTTTTCGGGATCCACCGCCACGGCAGACCAGCCCACGTTGGTGGGCAGGCCACCGCCGAGCTCGGTGAAGGTGTCGCCGCCGTCGTCGCTGAAGACCAGGACACCCTGCTCGAATCCGCTGCCCACGCTCGCGGCGAGGAAGAGCTGGCCGGCGTTCGCGGCGCCAGGCACGTCGGCCATGTCGGTGACGCCGATCGCGCCATCGGTACCCACGCCGGTCGGGAACCAGTTCAATCCGCCGTCGCGGGAGCGCGCGAAGCGTCCGGCGGCATCGACGGCGTACTGGGTCTGCGGATCGTCGGCATCGACGAGCAAGGCGGCGCCGAACTGGTCGCCGGTGTTGGGATTGTTGAAGTTCCAGATCGAGGTGCTGACCAGCCCGGCCTCGCGCCGGCTCCAGGTCGCGCCGCCATCGACGCTGGCGAACAGACCGTTGCGCCCGCTGGCGTAGACCACGCCCGGGGTCACGGGATCGACGATCACCCGATAGGTGAAGCCGCCGTAGGGCCCGGTGCTGGACCAGAAACCGTTGCCGGCGAAGGCGAGTGCCGGGAACAGGCACGCGGCGTACAGCGCACTGCGGGCGCATCGAGACATTCGGTGGCTCCCCTGCAAGCCGCCGGCCACCCGCTACCGATGGACGCAGCCCCGCACGGGCTGCCGGTGCCGGCAGCCGGATATTGGCACACGCGCGCGGCGCTTGGAGCACCGATCCGGGCTCGGTTCACGACGGGTCACGATCCTTCCGCTGCAGCGCACCACCCGGGCGCCGCGACACCCGGTGGCTGCGGCGTGGCTACGACCTATTCGAAGCCGTTGCGCAGGATGCGGTCGTTGCTGAAGGCCGGCCCGCCGACGAACAGGATCGAGTTGTCCACCGGCCGGTAGCTGCCGAACTGGTTGGCGTCGAGCGTGATCCGCCACTTGGTGGCGGAGAGCTTCTGCGCCCGCGCGCCGAGGTCGTACCAGCCGATGGTCGCGTCCTGGCCCGGCACCTGCGGGCCGCGGAAGCGGAAGCTCCACTGGTAGTCGTTGAAATCGGGCAGGCCGCCGAAGGTGATGTTGTGGAAGGTGATGTCCACCACCGCGGCGCCGCAGTTGGGGATCTCGAAGCGGACCAGGTCGCGCGGGTAGTCGTAGAAGCGCCCGCTGTTGCCGCTGAGGTAGTCGCGTCCGTAGCTCGCCGCCACCACGCCCTGCACGTCGGTGGCCTGGTTGCAGCTGCTGCCCTGGATGTCGGTGGTGAAGGACAGCGCGCCGCCCTGCGGCGCCGCGTCGAGCAGCGCCTGCGTGCCGCGGCCGAGGCGGCCTTCCCACTGCGGCGCGTCGAGCACGATGGAGGAACCCACGTCGCCCTGCAGCGCGTCCGGCGTGCCGTCGCCGTTGCCGTCGCCGGTGCCGCCGCCGCCCGGCGTGGGCGAGATGCTCTCGGTGTTGTTGGAGGCGCCGTCGCCGTCGGAGTCCGGCACCTGCGTGAGGTCCCAGACGCCGAGGTTGGTGCCGGCGTGGATCAGGCGCGCGTCCACCGGGTCCAGCGCCAGCGCCAGCGCGCTGTCGGCCGGCAGGCCGATGCTGATCGAGCGCCAGTTCACGCCGCCATCGTCGGACTTGTACACGGCGCCCGGGTTGGCCTCGGTGCCGGCGCCGGAGGCGTAGAGCACCAGCGGGTTGGTGCGGTCGACGATGAGCGCGCGGATGTCGATGCCGGCCGGGATGCCGGTGCTGGACGACACCCAGGTGTTGCCGCCATCGGCGCTGCGGTACAGGCCGGTGTCAGCGCTGCCCAGCGGCGTGTTGAAGCGGATGGTCGAGACCCACAGCTTGCCGGAATCGACGGGGTGCACCGCCATCGCCAGCACGTCGAGCGCGGTATCGGTGGAGCCCGGGTAGCGTGGCAGGCCGCCGGTCCCGGCCGGTCCGTTCGCCGGCACCCAGGTGGCGCCGCCGTCGGTGGTCTTGAACACGCCGTTGGCGATGGTCGGGACCGGGTTGGTCGGGTAGTCGAAGTTGATCGTGGTCGAGAGATACAACGTGTTGCTGTTGTTCGGGTCCATCGCCAGGATGATGGGCGTCAGGATCTGTCCGTCGACGCTGGGCACCGGGATGCCGTTGTCGCGCGAGGCCCAGGTGGCGCCGCCATCCGTGCTGCGCATCACGCGCCAGCCGAGCGCGCCGCGTCCGGAGCCGGCCGCCCAGATCGTGTTGGCCGGGCTCTGGCCGGCGGTGACCGCGGGATCGGTGCCGCAGCGGGCATTGCCGGGCGGCGGGCTGGCGCAGGAACGCGGATCGACCAGCACGCTGCGCAGGGTGCCGATGTTGGCGAAGTCGTTCGGCGCCACGCCCGAGCGCGGCATGCCGCCATCGAGCATGGTCCAGGTACCGCCGCCGTTGCTGCTCTTGTACACGCCACTGTTGCGGTACTGGTTGCTCACCCCGTTGAGCGCCGAGCGGCCGACCGCGTAGACGATGCCGGTGGCGATGCTGGGCGCGGGATTGTTCTGGTCTGCGCCGCCGACCGTGGTCGGGTCGAAGGCGATCGAACGGATGTTGCTGCCCTTGAGGTTGGTGTTCGCGGTGGGCCAGGTGGCGCCGTTGTTGACGCTGCGCCACAGCGCCGGCGAGCCGTAGAAGCTGTCGCCGAAGCCGGCGTAGATCGGGCGGTTGGGACTCGCGCCGCCCGCCGTGTAGAGCGCGCTCGGATGCACCGCCAGCGCGCGCACGTTGGTGGCGGCGAGTCCGTCGTTGGAACCGAAGGCGCTGAAGCTCGCGCCGGCGTCGAGGCTGCGGAACAGGCCGCCGCCCTCGGTCACCGCCCAGATCGGCGCGCCTGCCGCCGGAAAGGCCGGGTCGAGCACGACCCGCCGCACGTAGGCCGGCAAGGGTCGACCCAGGGTATCGGTGTAGGTCGCATTGGGTGTCAGCGAAACCGGCGACTGGCCCAGCGTCGTGCCGCCATCGGTGGAGAGCTGGAGGCCGGCATTGCCGCCGACGTAGAGCGTGTTGGCGACGGTGGGATGCGGCGCGATTGAACTGGCGCAGACGTTGTTGACCACCGTCCAGTCGGCACCGTCGTTGACGCTGCGCAACAGCTGGCAGTCGACCGAGGCGTACACCGTGCTGCCGGCGGCGAAGGCGATCGCGTCGACGCGTTGGCTGAGCCCGACGCTGGTCGCGAGCACCGGCGCCCAGGTGCCGCCGCCGTCGGTGCTGCGCCACAGCGCGGGGACGCCCGGGTCGGTGACCGCAAGCAGGTAGTCGTAGTCGGTGCCGGCCAGGACGCGGTTCGGATCGGTGGGGTCGACCGCCACGCTGATGAAGCCGACCGCGGGCAGGCCACCGCCCAGCCGCGACATCGTGGCGCCATCGTCGCTGGTGCGGAACAAGCCCGGGCCGGCAGCAGCCGTGAGGCCGCCGTTCTGGGTCGCGAGGAAGAACACGCCGTCGCTGCCTGCCCCCGGCCTGTCGACCATGCGCCACGCCGACTCGCCCGCGGGCACGGTATAGCCGGTCTGCGACCAGTTCAGCGCGCCGTCGGTGCTGCGATACAGGCGTCCGCCCGCATCGACGGTGTACAGGCGCTGCGGGCGTTCGCCGTCCAGCATCAGCGGGTAATCCCACGCCACCGAGCCGATGATGCCACTCTGCGCGCGGACCCAGGACGAGCCGCCGTCGGAGCTGCGGAACACGCCGCCGCGGGAGGTGGCGTAGAGGTTCGAGGGCGTGGCCGGATCGACCACCAGGTCGTAGGTCAGGCCGCCGTAGGGGCCGTTGCTGGTCCAGATGCCGTTGCCGGCGCAGGCGACGGCGGGGACCGCCACCAGGAGGGCGACGGCCTTGCGTGCGAAGCTGTTCATTGCGGACTCCCCCGACACGGATGACGACGGCGCGCGATGCCAGCGGCGCGTGCTGCTCGGTGCGATGGCGGCAGATTCCCGCAGGTCGGGGGTTAATGCAATGACAAGACGCACGGGCAAGCGAATCACGGTACGTTTAGGACTATGGCCGGGGCGCATCCCGGATGCGCCAGGGCTGAACGGCGGCCAACCGACGGAGGAACGGCGATGGGCATGATGAGCGAATTCAAATCATTCGCAATGCGCGGCAACGTGGTCGACCTCGCGGTCGGCGTGGTCATCGGCGCCGCGTTCGGCAAGATCGTGTCGGCCCTGGTGGACAAGGTGATCATGCCGCCGATCGGCCTGCTGGTCGGCGGCGTCGACTTCTCGGCGTGGAAGTGGACGCTGAGCGAAGCCGTGGTCGACGCCTCCGGCGCGGTGTCCAAGCCGGCGGTGCAGGTCGGCGTCGGCGAGTTCCTCAACGCCATCATCCAGTTCCTGATCGTCGCCTTCGCCATCTTCATGGTGGTCAAGGCGATGAACCGGCTGGCGAGGAAGGAAGAGGCCGCGCCGGCGCCACCGGCGGCCGACATCGTGCTGCTGACCGAGATCCGCGACCTGTTGAAGAAGGGCTGAGCGGGGCGTGGCGGTCTGGTTGCGGACTGCGGCTGCCCGAGAGTCCGCGGTCGCGCACAAGGTGCGCTCCTACAGGGCTGCGCAGTCCGGAAGGCCTGCGCAGCCCTGTAGGAGCGCACC
>CAZTNB010000036.1:0-12647 GCA_964614825.1 uncultured Gammaproteobacteria bacterium | reverse complement strand
CGGGGGCGCCCCCCGGGGCCCCCCCGCCGGCGCGGCGCTCCCCGTCGGCCCCGGCCCGCGGGGTGGCGGCCCATCCGGTGCGCGACCGCGGACTTGCATGCCGCCCCGGTCTTCGCCCGGGGCGCGACGCTCCCTCGCCCCGCTCAGGCCTTCTTCAAGGCCCAACCCGAGCACCAGCCCTTCGGCGCCACCGAGAAGCCCGGGAAGATCGCGCAGGCGCCGGTGTCGGCGGTGAAGAAGCTGCAGTTCTCGCAGGTGCTGCCGGGCTTGAAGGTCGCGCTGGTGACCTTGGTCGCGTCCTCGACGTAGTTCAGGGCCTTGGCCTGCGCGTTGGTCAGCGGCAGCGGCGGCAGGGCCGCGGCGGCGCGCTGGGTTGCCATCCTGCCCAGCAGCGGGAGGATCGCTGCGGCGACCGCGCTGCGGACCAGGAAACGACGGCGGCTGGAATCGTGCAGGCTCATGTCGGGACTCCCTTGGGTTTCCCGCAGCGTAGTCGTTGGCCGCGCGCGCCCGACATGATGTAGGTCAAGTCGGGGCCTGATCGGTGGCGGAAACGGCGGGCACGAAGGCGTCCGTGTAGCAGGCCTCCGGCCCCAGCCCTTGGGCGATGAAGGCCGGCACCGCGGCGTCGACCATCTGCACCGAACCGCAGACGTAGAGCTCGTGGCCGCGCAGGTCGGGGTAGTCCTCCAGGATCGCCTCGTGCACCAGCCCGGTCCGGCCAGTCCACGCCGGCGCGGCCGAGGGCTCGGACAGCACGGTCACGTAGCTGAATTGCGGATGCTCGCCGCGCCAGCGCTCGAGCAGTTCGCGCATGTAGAGGTCGTCCGGATCGCGCACGCCCCAGTAGAGCCGCATCGGGCGCGCGATGCCGCGGTGGAAGGCGTCCTCGATGATGCTCTTGATGGGCGCGAAGCCGGTCGCTCCCGCCACGAACAGGATCGGCCGATCCCCAGCGTGCAGGGTGAATCGCCCCAACGGCGCCTCGAAGCGCAGCGTTTCGCCGACCTGCATGCGCGTGAACACGTGGGTGGTGAAGCGCCCGCCCGGGATCAGGCGCACGTGCAACTCGATCATCGCGGTGTCGTGCGGCGCGTTGGCGAACGAGAACGCGCGCCGCTGCCCGTCCTCGAGCAGCACGTTGAGGTATTGCCCGGCGGCGAACGCGATGCGTTCCCCCCCGGGCAACGACAGGCGCAGGCGCATGACCGTTGCGCCCAAGCGCTCCATCGACTCGACCCGCGCCTCGTAGTTGCGGACCGCTTCGGCGCCAGCCGGCTCGAGCGTTGCCACGTCGACGTCGATCTCGACGTCGCCCAGCGGCGTGGCGCAGCACATCAGCGCCTTGCCCGCCTCGCGCATGGACGGCGTCAGCACCGCCGGCTGGTAGCTGCCGTGGTCGACGCGGCCATTGAGCACGCTGCACATGCACACGCCGCAGCCGCCGTTGCGGCACTCGTAGGGCAAGGCGAGGCCCCCGCGCAGCCCGGCCTCGAGCAGGGTCTCGCCGGCGCGCGCCGACACCTGCTTCGCGCCCGGATGGATCGCGACCTTGAGTTCGCGCTGGCCGCCGCGTTGCGGCATGCGCAACCAAGGCAGCAGGGCGAGCAGCGCCGTCGCCAGGCCCACCAGCGCCCACACGGCGCCCGGTGGCCAGCGATAGAGCAAGGGATAAATCGGGAGGAAAAACCAGTCCAGGCGCACCGACAGCACCGAAGTCGCGAGGTCCGCGGCGCCGCCCTGGCTGTGGACCGGCAGCAGCAGTGCCAGCACCAGCAGCGTCGCCAGCACGCCGAGCGCAATCGGCCGTGGCGGCTGGGTGGCGGCCTTGGGCACGCGTTGCACATGGACCCAGATCAGCAGCAGCACCAGCAGTGACACGCCGATGTGGATGAAGGCCAGGAGCGAGAACAGGCGGTCGTTGACGCTTTCGGGATAGATGAAATTCCGGATCAGCGTGCCGCCGAAGCCCGGCAGCGTGTCCAGCCATTCGAAGGTGGCGACCGTCACCAGCTGCGAGAGTCGGTCCCAGGGCAGCATGTAGCCGTTGATGCCGGCGATGTAGACCAGCCACACCAGCCCGACCCCGGTCAGCCACGAGAAGGCGCGGAAGCCGTGCAGCCGGTCGTAGGCGAACCAGCGCAGCATGTGCACCAGCATGACCGTGACCATCGCGTCCGAGGCATAGCGATGCACGCTGCGCAGGATGCCTCCGGCGTACCACTGCCCGCGGCTCAAGCCTTCGACCGAGGCATAGGCCTCGGCCACGCCGGTGTCGAAGAATGCGTAGAGGTACAGGCCGGTCGCGGCGACGATCCAGAACAGGAAGAACGCGATCGCGCCGAGGTGGTAGAGCGGATTGAGGCGATCGCCGAACGCGCGGTTGAACAGCGCCTCGACGCGCATGAACACCGCGCGCAGTCCCGCCTGAAGCCAGCCGATCATCGCGCGTGTCGCACGGCGGGGTCGGCGTCCGCATCGCGGCTGCCCGGCTGCAGCGCCTTGAGCACCACCACCACGAACAGCAGGCCGCCGATGATCGCGACCAGCCCGCCCAGTCCCATGAGGCCCATCCCGGCGATTTCCGAACTGCTGCGCAGGACCTGCTCGGTGCCCGCGACCTTGCGCTGCACGCCGTAGCCGCCGGACCAGACCAGGCCGATGATGTGCATCAGTTGGCCGGCGCCGTAGAGTCTCGGCTGCCACGTCGCCATGCGGCCGGCCGGCGCGCGGTAGCCCAGTTGCGGCAGCAGCAGGTACACCAGGCCCATCAGCGCCAGCGTCACCCCGACGATGCAGCCGTGGTAATGCGCCGGGATCTTGACGTTGCTGCCGCTGATGAACACGCCGATGAGCCCGCCGGCGGCGAATAGCGCGATCGAGGCGACCAGCGCGGCGCGCAGCGGCGCGTGTGACGGCAGCTCCGGGCGCCCGCCGCGGGCCAGCGCCAGCACCACGGCGAGGCCGATCGGCACGATCGAGACGCCGCCGCCCAGGCGCATGGCCCAGGTGTGCAGCGCGCGATGCTCGACCGAGGCGACGTCGTGGGCGAGGTACGCGTACGGCGTCACGAACACGCTGGCCAGCGCCAATGCCAGCATCAGCAGCGTGACGCGCGGGCTCAGCGGCACGCGCGCGCCGATCGCGCTGGCCAGCCACAGCCAACCCACCAGCATCAGCAGGGTCCAGGCGAACTGCAGCGCGTGGCCGCCGCCCCAGAACAGGATCTCGTAGTACGCCTTGCCGTCGAGGTCCGGCGGGGTCAATGCGAGCGATGCGGCGAAGGCGAGCAGCGCGACCGCGGTCGAAATCGCGCTGGTGTTGAGGCCGAAGCGCAAGGCCCCGCCGCCATCGAAGACGAGGCCGAGCGCGGGCGCCGCCAGCAAGGTACGCACCACCAGCACGGCGCCGCCGAGGCCGAACAGCGCCAGCCCGCCGAGGAACACCGGTCCGGCGAGCACCGGGATGTAGTTCGCCATGATCGCCTCGCCGCCACCGGCGAAGGGCGCGATCGCCATTCCCAGCGCGCCGGCGCCGCACAGGCCCAGCGCCAGCCACGCGGCGCGCGTGCCGAGCGGGCGGCTGCCGATGCTCCACAGCATGCCGGCGATGGCCACGAACCACACCAGCACGGAGAGGTCCACGTGCACGACCAGCGCCACGCGGAAGAAATCGCTCACCGGTAGCCAGCGGTTGAGACCCGGCGTGCGCGCCAGCACCAGCAATACCGAGAACACGCCGGATCCGACCAGCGCCAGCAGCCCCAGGCCCAGCCAGCCGCGCACCAGCGCGCGCTGCGTGCCGGCGGGCACCGCCAGCACGAAGCGCGAGGCACTGGAGGCCGTGGCCTGCGTCGGCATGCCCGCCGCGCCGTCGTACGGGTCCGCGCGGCTGTTCATCGCAGGGTGATCCGGTGTTGGGCCGAATCGAAGTCGATGACCAGGATCCGGGCGGCCGCGAGGTCGACGTCCTCCTCCAGCACATAGTCGAAGCCGGGGCTGCGCGGATTGTCCTTGAGCCGCACCGCGATCCGGTGCGGGCCGGCCGCGACTTCGTGCCGGTGGTAAACCGCGGACGCGCCGTCGCGCGAAAGTCCGGAGGGCTGCGCGACGTGGCGGTAGGCCGGCACGCCGTCGATGTCGAGCTCGACCGTGACCGGCGAGCGCTCGCGCGGGCAGCGCGTGGGTGCGCGCATGTTCGGCGGCAGCTTCGCCAGCTCTTCCAGCGACTGCTCCTGGCACTCGCCCAGGCGCTCGCCGTGGTGCACGAAGCTGAGCTTGACCAGCGCCTGGTCCGGCGCGAGGTGCTGGTAGGCCGGCCAGCGCGAGAACAGCGCGATCGCGGCGGCGAAGGCGCCGTAGAGCAGGAACTGCCCGACCCAGATCCCCATCCGCTTCATCGCGCGGCCCTCGCGCCGGGGGCTTGCGCGTGCCGGGCCGGCGTCGTGCCCACAGCCAGGTCGTCGACCGCGGCCAGCAGGGCGGCCTCGTCGCCGGGCCCGGCCTGCACCAGGCGCAGGCGCGCCGTCGGCACGCCTGCGCGCAGCCGCGGTTCGCGCTCGCGCGCGAGGCGCTGCGCGGTCCAGCGCGCGCCAAGGCGGAATTCGCAGGCGTCCGTCCGGCAGGTAGCGACCACCACGCCGGCCGCTCCGCCGCGCAAGGCGTACTCGATGAACGCCGGTGGCAGCATGCCGGTGCAGGCGAGGCTGAAACCGGCCACGTCCTTGCGCGCAAGGGCCTGGACGTCGGCGCCGTGGTCGCAGCCGTAGACCACGATGGGCCGCGCCGCGCCAGCCTGCGCCAGCGCCTGGACCAGCCGCTGCCGCAACCCGTCGATGGGCCACTGCGGCATGTCGATGCCGGTAACCAGCGCGCGCGTGCTGCGGAACGGCGTCGAGGACGGGCACGAGCCGACGCAGATCCCGCAACTGGCGCAGCGGTCGGCCTCCACCACCGCAATCTGGCGGCCACGACGGCCATTCGGATGCGGCGCGAGCGCAATCGCGGAATAGGGGCAATCGGCCACGCAGCGGCGGCACCCGTTGCAGTTGCCGGCGTCGACCACCGCGACCGCGGCCGGCGCGCCGGCGCGTCGCAGCGGCAGCACCAGCAGGATGAGCACGACGCCGGCGACCAGCGCCCATGCGGTTCCCGGGCTGCTCGCGTACGCGAGCGGATGCAGGTGCAGCAGGATCCAGTCGTAGGCGAGCGTGGCCGGCGCCACCCCGAGGTCGGCGGGCGCCTGGCTGTGCACGGGCACCGCCAGGGCCACCAGCGCGAGGCTGGCGCCGAAACCCAGCGCCAGCGCGCGCGGCGGCCATACCTCGGGCCGGCCGATGCGCTGCAGGTGGAACCAGAGCCCGAACAGCAGCAGCAGCGGCACGCCGAGGTGGATGAAGACCAGCAGCGTGAACAGGCGATCGTTCACGGCGGCCGCGTCGATGACATTGCGGGTCAGCGGCGAGGCGAACAGCGGCAGCGCGTCGAGCATCTCGGCGCTCGCCACTGCCGAGAACTGGCCGAGCTGGTCCCAGTTGAGCCAGAAGCCGCCGATGCCGCTGACGTAGGTCAGCACCAGCAACGGCACGCCGGCCAGCCAGGTGGCGCGGCGGAACCCGCGGTAGCGCCCGAGCACCCATTCGCGCAGCAGGTGCAGCACGGTCACCAGCACGAAGGCGTCGGCGGCGTAGCGATGCAGGCTGCGCAGCCAGCCGCCGGCCAGCGGCTGCCCGCGCGACAGCGCATCGATCGACATCCACGCGCCGGCGACCGAGGTGTCGAAGGCGACGTAGAGGTATATCCCGCTGGCGAGCAGCACGGCGAACAGCAGGCAGGCGAGCGCGCCCAGGTGCGCGAGCGGATTGCCGCCGTCGGGAAAGACCCGGTCCAGGGCCCGCTCGAGCGCGAGCCAAGCACGCTGCAGCGGCCCCTGCGCCGCGCGTCGCGCGTCCATCACGCGGCCTGCGGCCGGCGCGCGGCGCGGCGCGCGCGCCACTCGTGCAGCACAAACCACAGCATGGCGAGGATGAAGGTCGCGCCGCCGGCGATCTGCAGGTACAGCGAGTAGTCGACCCGATAGGTGCCGGTGACGGGATCGTAGACCGAGCACAGGATCCGGACCCGGTCGAGCAGGTCGGTCCAGCCGGTGCTCTGCGCCACCAGCGCGCCCGTGACCAGCTGGCGCAGCGGCTCGCCCAGCGCGTCGGCGGTGAAGGCGTCGCCGTAGACCTGGCGATAGAGGCGTCCGTCGGCATCGAGCACGCTGACCTGCAGCGTGTGGTCGAAGCCCAGCGGCGTGGGCGCGAAACTGAAGCCGAAGTCGCGCGCCAGCGCGGCGACGTCGCCGGCGGCGGGACTGAGGAACTCCCAGTTCGGCTCGTCGATGCGCTGCTGCGCGGCGAACTGGCGCAAGGCCTGCGGCGAGTCGGTCGGCTGGTTGAACCCGATGCTGACCACGTTGAACTGCCCGTCGCCGAAGCGTCCGCGCATGCCCTCGACCGCGCGGCGCAGCGCGCGCGAGCTGGTCGGGCAGACCTGGAAGCAGCCGGTGTAGATGAAGTTCACCAGCAGCGGCTTGCCGCGATAGCTGGCGAGCGACACCGGGCTGCCCGAGCGGTCGCGCAGGGTGTAGCTGCCCGGGATGCCACCCAGCGCGTCGCGGCTGGCGCGCATCGCGCGTTCGGGATCGAGCCCGTAGGCCGGCGGCGACGCGGCGGTCCCGGCGGCGAGCCGCGGCAGCGGCGTGCCGGCGTCCGTCCCGTGCGCGGTTTGCGCCAGCACCGGCGCGAGGCTCGCCACCAGCGCCAACGCGGCGCCGGCCAGCGCGCGGCCGGCCGCTCCCGCCAACGCGCGGGATTGGGATCCGGGCACGGGCATGGCCGGGTTACCGCAGCGCGGCGTCGACGCAGGCGGCGGCCAGCACCGCACTGAGCTGGACCAGCGAGGCCAGGAAGCAGGCGATCGCGGTCTGGCGGCTCGGCGCGCTTGCCAGTTGCCAGGCCTTGCGCAGGAAGTGCGCGCCGCCGGCCAGCGCGCCGGCGAGGTACACGAGGCCGGCACCGAAGAACACCGGCAGCAGCGAGGCCAGCACCAATGCGATCGTGCTCGCAAGCACGATCCGCGCCGCGCGCGCATTGCCCACCACGACCGGCAGCATCGGCACGCCGGCGCGGGCATAGTCGTCCCGGTTCGCGATCGCCAGGCTCCAGAAGTGCGGCGGCGTCCACAGGAACAGGACCAGCGCGTACAGCCAGGGCAAGGTGCCCAGCCGCGGATCGGCGGCGGCAGCGCCGGCCAGCACGGCGAAGCTGCCGGCGAGCCCGCCGATCACGATGTTGAGCCAGCTGCGGCGCTTGAGCCACACCGTGTAGACCACCCCGTACACGAACGCGCCCAGGAACACGAAGCTCGCCGCCAGCGGATTGACCACGACCCACGCCGAGCCGATCGCCCCGCCCAGCATCGCCGCCATCAGCACCAGCCAGGCCGGATGCCGCGGCAATGCGCCGGTGACGAAGGGACGCGTGCGCGTGCGCGCCATCAGGCGGTCGCTCTCGTGCTCGTAGTAGTGGTTGTAGGCGCCCGCGCTGGCCGACGCGACCAGCGTGGCCAGCGCGAGCACCAGCACCTGCCACGCGCTGGCATCGCGGCCCGGCGTGGCGATGAAGCCGACCAGCGCGGTGACCGTGATCAGCACGCCGATGCGCAGCTTGAACACGCTCAGCACGTCGCGCAGCAGCGACGCGAGCGGACGGGTGGCTTCAACCAGCGCGATGTTCATGGCGATGTGCCTCGCAAGCTCAGCTCAGGCCCCACAGCGTCGACAGGTACTTCCAGTTGATGAAGTAGTAGAGGACGAAGGAGACCAGGAACACCATCGCCAGCACGAAGGTCCCGGGCGCGGCGAAGCCCATGGAACCGTAGGTCTGCACCGCGGCCAGCGGCGCCGTCGGCGGGATCGGCGTGGTCTGCGCGCTGGTCGCGCCGCTGTCGAGGCGCTTGCCCCACAGCAGCGAGCCGACCGTGATGTAGATGTAGATCGCGCCGCCGACGATCGCGGCGATGCCGGCGATGCCGACCAGGCCCATCATCAGGTACGCCGCGCCCGGCCACTCGTAGGCCAGCGCCGCCCCGCTGAAGGCCATGTCCCAGTGCCGGCGCGACACGCCGAGCGTGCCGGCGCCCATCATCACCAGGCAGAAGAAGTACATCGACAGGCCGAACAGGTACGGCTGCCACTTCGCGAGCCCGGGATTGATCATCTCGCGCCGGAACAGCACCGGGATCAGGAAATAGGTCAGCGCCATGAACGACAGCGTGGTGCCGATCACCACTGTGGCGTGGAAATGCCCCGGCACGTAGATGGTGTTGTGGATGAGCATGTTGAGCTGCTCGGTGCCCATCATCACGCCCGAGATGCCGCCGAGGAAGCCGAAACCGATCAGCGAGATGAACACACCGGAGAACACCGGGTTGCCCCACGGCGCCTTGCGCAGCCACTCGAACAGGCCCTTGTTGTAGCCCTTGCGCCGCTGCGCGACTTCGATCGCGCCGGGGATGGTCAGGCCGTGGATCATCGAGGCCAGCACCGCGAAGTACATGAAGTAGCTGGTGTTGATCACCTTCCAGCCGGTGCTCAGGCCCGGATCGGCCAGCAGGTGGTGCGCGCTGGCGAGCTGCAGGAACAGGATGTAGAGCAGGAACGCGCCGCGGCTGACCCGCTCCGACATCGGCGTGGCGCCGAACGCGATCGCGGCCACCGCGTACCAGATCGAGATGTGGGCGGCGACGTTGATCTGCTGCGAGGAGTGGCCGAAGGCCCACCAGATCGTGCGGTAGACCAGCGGGTCGACCGAGTCGATCAGCCCCAGCGACAGCAGGTAGGTCGGGACCAGGATGATCGCGCCCGACGTGATCGTGAACACCGCGATGATGCAGGCGGTGATCGCGCCGAAGGTCACCAGCGGCACCGAGCCCTGGTAGGTCTTGTCGCGCTTGGCCACCACCAGCGTGCCCAGGAACACGAAGCAGGCGACCAGCGCGCCGACCGCGAACAGGATCAAGCCGAGGTAGAACGAGGGCGCGGCCATCATCGGCACGTACGAGGTCATCATCACGCTCGACGCGCCCTGGTACACCGCCACGTTGTTGGTGACCGCGCCGATCAGCATCAGGGCGAAGGCCACCCACGCGATCTTGGGCGTGGCGAGGCGGCAGCGCAGCAGGGTCGAGGCGCAGAAGTACAGCACCGCGATCTCGAAGAAGATGATCCAGAAGATCAGCATGTCGATGCCGTGCGCGGTCAGCACCTGGTAGAAGGTGTCGGCCTCCAGCCAGTGCACCGCGGGCCAGCGCGTCAGCACCACGCCGACGGCGAGGATGCCGCCGATCAGCAGGAAAACCACCGCCGCGACGGCGTTGGCGATCATCAGCTTCTCGGCGTGGGATTCGAACTGCAGCCCCGAGCGCGGGCAGGTCCGGTAGGTCGTTGCGAAGGACATGGCCGCCCCCTCAGTTCACGTGGATGCGGCCGACCATCGTGTGATGGCCGATCCCGCAGTATTCATTGCACACCACCGAGAACGTGCCGCTCTGGTTCGGCGTCACGGTCACCACGTGCTCGAAGCCCGGCACCACCTGGATGTTGATGTTGGCGGGCTGGAGCGAGAAGCCGTGGTTGTAGTCCATCGAGGTCAGGTGCAGGCGATAGGTCTGGCCCTGCTTGAGCTCGAGGATCGGCCAGAAATTCCACAGGCGCGCGATCAGGTACACGTCGCTTCCCGGGGGCGGCGCGACCACCGGGATCTGGGCATCGGTCTCGGTCCGCACCGTGTACTGGTCGACCATCGCCTGGGTCTTGAGCGCGAACTGGTCGGGCGTGGTGCGGTAGGTCTCGGTCGAGAGGTTCTGGCTGCCGAAGGCGTGCCAGTAGATCATCATGAAGAACATCACCATGCACCAGACGAAAGCGATGGCGATCCAGGTGCCTTCGACGCGGTCCAGCGGATGCTTCCACCAGAGGCGTTCCGAAGGGGGCAGTATGGCGCTCATGGGTTGCTTCCCCGGGGTTGTGCGGCGGGTCCGGTGCGGACTACTTCGCGACCGGAATGGTCAGGATGTCGATGACGCCCCACAGGGTGTAGAGCACCATCGGGATCATCACGCCGAGGAACAGCAGCAGGAACGGGTTGTCCAGCAGCTGCTGCATCATCGGGACCTTCTCGCCTTCCTGATGGGTCTCGCTCATCGCCGACTCTCCCTGCGCTAGGCATGGCCGTGCCGGCACCCGCCGGCGGTCGGGTGCTATTTGCCTACCGGGGGCCCGTTGGGACCTTGACCTAGGTCAACGGGAAGCGAGATCGCGACCGGTCCGGGGGTGACAGCGCCGCAGCCATGCTGGATGCTTGCGGGGTCGCGACGGCACGGGAAGGAGCAGGCGAGGTGGCGAGCACGATCGAAGCGGGCGCGACGGCCCGCGAGCGCGCGCTGGGCGCGTGGCTGTTGCTTTGCTGCGGCGTGCTGCTGGCGCTGGTGATGCTCGGCGGCGCCACCCGCCTCACGGAGTCCGGCCTGTCGATCGTCGATTGGCGCCCGGTCACGGGCGTGCTGCCGCCGCTGGACGCGGACGCGTGGCAGGCCGAGTTCGCGCGCTACCGCGAGAGTCCGCAGTACACGACCGTCAACCGCGGCATGTCGCTGTCCGAATTCAAGCTGATCTTCTGGTACGAGTACGCGCACCGGCTGCTGGCGCGCCTGCTGGGGCTGGTGTTCGCGCTGCCGCTGCTGTGGTTCTGGTGGCGCGGCTGGATCGCGCCGCCGCTGCGCTGGAAGCTGCTCGGCGTGCTGGCGCTGGGCGCCGCGCAGGGCTACATGGGCTGGTACATGGTCAAGAGCGGGCTGGTGGATATCCCGCGCGTGAGCCAGTACCGGCTCGCGGCCCACCTCAGCCTCGCGCTGCTGGTCTACGCGGCGATGCTGTGGCTGGCGCTGCAACTGCGCTGGCCGGTCGCCAGGACCGGGCGGCGTCGGCGCGGGATCGTGGCCGCCTTGCTGGCGCTGGTCGGCGCCACCATCGTGATCGGCGCCTTCGTCGCCGGCTTGCGCGCGGGCCTCGCCTACAACACCTTCCCGCTGATGGCCGGGCAATGGGTGCCCGACGGACTGCTGACGCTGGCGCCGGCGTGGCGCAACCTGTTCGAGAACCCGACCATGGTGCAGTTCGTGCACCGCTGCCTCGCGCTGTCGACGCTCGCGCTGATCGCATTCCTGTGGTTGCGCCTGCCCCGGGCCGGACTCGACCGCGGACAGCGGCTGGCATTGCACGCGCTGTTCGCGGTGGGACTGGTCCAGGTCGCGCTCGGCATCGCAACCCTGCTGTCGGGCGTCCCGGTGCTGCTCGGCACGCTGCACCAGGGCGGCGCGGTGCTGCTACTGAGCGCGGTACTCGTGGTCGCGCACCGCGGCGTGCCCGCCCGGTAGACGCCTCCCGGCGGTTCAACCGCCGAGGTGGCGGCGCAGCTGTCCGAACTGTTCGCGCATCCTGTGCGGCTGGTGCGGGCCGGGCAGCGCGGCCACGCCGCGCCCCCGCGGATCGACCACGATGATCGAGGTCGTGTGGTCCATGCTGCGCACGCCGCGCTCGTCCACGTGCTCGGCGTACATCACGCCCAGCGAGGCCGCGAGCCGCGCCAGTTGCGCGGGATCGCCGCTGAGGCCGACCAGTTCTCGATCGAAGTAGTCGAGGTAGGCGCCGATGCGTTCCTGCGTGTCGTTGCCGGGGTCGACGCTGACGAAGACGAAGCGGGTCGGTGCGGCCGCGGGCTCGTCGGCAACGAGGAGCCGGCGCAGGCCGTGCAGCGATTGCAGCGTGGTCGGGCACACGTCCGGGCACTGCAGGTAGCCGAAGTACAGCAGGTTCCACTGCCCGCGCAGCTGCGCCGCGCCGAAGGCCTCGCCGTGCTGGGCCCGCAGTTCGAAGTCGGCGACCGCGCGCGGCATCGGCCACAGGATGGCCTGCAGTTCCGGCGCGGCCGCGGCCCAGCCCGTGTCGCTGCCGCGCCGCCGCGCCAGCCACGACGCGGCCACCGCCGCGCCGCCGAGACCGGCGAGCAGCAGCGCGCGGCGCCCGAGGACGGCGCTGGTGGCGTGGGTCGACATCGGTTGCGGCTCCAAGGTTCCGGCGCGCGCGGATCGCGCGCCGCGCCGGCAGCATTGACCAGCGGCAGGCGCGACGCCTTGATCCAGGTCAGCCGGATCGCCGCTTGACGGACTCCGGGAGCGCATCGATAGTCGCGCCTCCCGCAGGCGGGCGCGCCCCGGATTCGATCGAACCATGGATGCCGCGAACCTGCTGCCGCACGTCAACGCATCGCTCAACGCGCTGTCCTCGGTGTTGCTGGTGGCCGGACGGGTCCTGATCGCGCAGCGCCGGATCGCCGCGCACCGGCGCGCGATGCTGGGCGCGCTGGCGGTGTCGGCCGTGTTCCTGGTCTCCTACATCGCCTACCACTACGCCGCGCCGATCTTCGTCTTCCGCGGCCACGGGCCGATTCGCGCGATCTACTACGCGCTGCTGGTCAGCCACGTGGTGCTGGCCGCGCTGGCCTTGCCGCTGGTCCTGGCGACGGCCTGGTTCGGGCTCCATCGCAG
>CAZTNB010000035.1:0-22886 GCA_964614825.1 uncultured Gammaproteobacteria bacterium | reverse complement strand
AGTCGCACGGCTTCAACACCGTGCACGGGCGCATGCCCTCGGTCCTGACCGGCGCCAACCTCGCCAATCGCGAGCTGATCTACCTCGGCGTCTCCGGCGACGGCGACAGCGCCTCGATCGGCATCGGCCAGTTCGTGCACGCGATACGGCGCGGCGTGAACATGGTCTACATCGTCGAGAACAACGGCGTCTACGGCCTGACCAAGGGCCAGTTCTCCGCCACCGCCGACCAGGGCTCGACCTCCAAGCGCGGCGTGGTCAACGCCGACAGCCCGCTCGACCTGGTGGCGATGGCGCTGCAGCTCGGCGCCACCTACGTGGCGCGCGGGTTCTCGGGCGACAAGCAGCAGCTGGTGCCGCTGATCCAGGGCGCGCTCTCGCACCAGGGCGCGGCCTTCATCGACGTGATCAGCCCCTGCGTCGCCTTCAACAACCACGCCGGCAGCACCAAGAGCTACGACTACGTGCGCGAGCACAACGATTCGGTCAACCGCCTCGACGTGATCGAGCCGCAGGCCGACATCGCGGTGGAGTACCCGCCGGGGACCACGGTGGAGGTGCGCCAGCACGACGGCACCGTGCTGCGCCTGCACAAGCTCGACGCCGAGCACGACCCGCGCGACCGCATCGGCGCGATGAACTACATGCAGCGCCACCAGGCGCAGGGCGAGGTCGTCACCGGGCTGATCTACGTCGATCCGGAGCCCCATGACCTGCACCAGCACCTCAACACCGTGCTGGTGCCGTTCAACGTGCTCGACGTGGCCGACCTTTGCCCCGGCGCGGCCAGGCTGGAGCAGATCAACGCCGCCCTGCGCTGAGCGGCGGACGCTCAGGCCAGCGCTTCGACCCGCACCGGGGTGCCGTTGAGCGCCGCATTGCCGCTGGGCCCGTCCAGCCGCTGCGGATCGCTGAGGTCGTTGTAGCTGGGGCCGGCCACGCGCGCCGCCCGCGCCTGGCGCGTGCCCGCGCGGTCGTGGCCGAAGCCGTGCGGGAGGCAGACCACGCCGCGCATCATCGCCGTGCTGGCGCTGGCCTCGACCTCGACGCTGCCGACCCGCGAGCGCACGCGCACGCGCGCGCCGTCGGCGATGCCGCGCGCCGCGAGGTCCGCGGGGTGCACCAGCAACTGGTGCCGCGGCTTGCCCTTCACCAGGCGCGGCGCGTTGTGCATCCAGGAGTTGTTGCTGCGCACGTCGCGGCGGCCGATCAGCAGCAGCTCGTCGCCGTCCGCCGCCGGGGTCGGCTCTGCGGCCAGGCGGGCGAGGTCGGCGGCGAAGATCGGCGGCAGGCAGGCGATGCGCCGGTCCGGCGTTTCCAGCCGCGCCAGCAGCGAAGGCCGCAACGGCCCCAGGTCGAGCCCATGCGGCGCCGCCTCCAGCGCCGCCAGGTCGATGCCGCTGCCGCCGGCGGCGAGGCCCATGCCGACCAGGGCGCGCGGCGGGGGCAGCGCGCGCCACTCCTTGCCGGCGGCGGCGCAATACGCCGCGCCCAGGCCCTGGAAGATCTGCCAGTCGGCGCGTTCTTCGGCGGGCTGGTCGTGCAGCGGCGCGTTCAGGCGCGCCACGCGGCGCACCGCGAAGTGGTTGAACACGCTGTCGTAGTGGTACTGGCTCAGGAACGAGGTCGGCGGCAGGATCAGCTGCGCGTGGCGCGTGGTCTCGTTGACGTAGACGTCGATCGAGACCATGTACTCGAGTCCCGCCAGCAGCGCGTCCAGCGCATGGCCGGCCGGCGTCGACAACACGGGGTTTCCTGCCGAGGTCACCAGCGCACGGACCTGGCCGGCGCCCGGCGTGGCGATCTCCTCCGCCAGCGCCGCCACCGGCAGCTCGCCGGCGAATTCGGGCAGCCCGCGCACGCGGCTGCGCCAGCGGTCGTAGTGGCCCTTCGCGGTGCCGGGCCCGGTCATGGGCAGCGCGGGCTCGTTGACCAGCGTGCCGCCCTCGCGGTCGAGGCTGCCGAGGTGGATGTTGACGAGCTGGATCAGCCACTGGCACAGCGAGCCCCAGGACTGCGTCGACAGCCCCATGCGGCCATAGACCAGGGCGCGCTCCGCCCCATGCAGCCCGCGCGCGATGCGCTGCACGGCGGCGGCCTCGATGCCGGTGCGCTGCGCGTTGTCGCGCCGCGCCAGCGGCAGGATCGCGGACAGCGCGGCGTCGTAGTCCGCCAGCTGCGCGCCATAGCGCTCGATCCGCGGCGGGCCCAGCGCGTGCAGGGCATCGAGCAGCGCGATCAGGAACCAGGCATCGGCGCCGGGCCGGATCGGCAGGTGCTCCGTGGCGATGTCCGCGGTTTCGGTGCGGCGCGGGTCGACCACCACCAGGCGCCCGCGCGCGACCAGCTTCTCCAGCCGCTTGGCCACGCCCGGCGCGGTCATCAGGCTGCCGTTGGAGGCGACCGGGTTCGCGCCCAGCATCAGCACGCAGTCGCTGCGATCGAGGTCGGGAATCGGCACCAGGAACTGGTGGCCGTACATCGCGTGCGCGACCAGCTGGTGCGGCCACTGGTCCACCGACGAGGCCGAGTACACGTTGCGGGTCTTCAGCGCGCGCAGCAGCCCGGGCAGGTAGGCCAGGTGGCCGAAGTGGTGCACGTTGGGATTGCCGGCGTAGGCAGCCACCGCGTCGGCGCCATGGCGGCGCTGCACGTCGGCCAGGCGCGCGCCGGCTTCGGCGTAGGCCTCGTCCCAGCCTATCTCCTCCCAGTCGGTCCCGCGCCGGCGCAGCGGCCGGCGCAGCCGGTCCGGATCGGCCTCGAGGTCGAGGATCGCGTTGCCCTTGGGGCAGACGTGGCCGTGGCTGAAGGGATCGGCGGCGTCGCCGCGGATCGCCGCCAGGCGGCCCTGGTCGTAGCGGAACTCGAGGCCGCAGATCGCCTCGCACAGGGGACAGGCGCGGTAGCGCGACTCGCTGCTCATCGGCTCCTCCGGCGGGAGCCCGATCGTACCCGGTTCGCGGCCGTCAGCCGCAGGCGTTGCCGTACAGGCTGCTGATCCGGCGCAACTCCATCGCGCCGGCGCCGTAGCCCGCCTGCACGGAATTCCACTGGATGCGCGCGCGGTCGGCGTCGAGGGCCTGGAACTCCAGCGTGCCCCAGGGCTCGCGCACCACGCGCGCCGGATCGAAGGCGGGCGGGAACTCGCCGCCGCGCGTGCTCACCAGCGACATCGTGGCGCGGTCGCCCGACACCGGGCCCTGGCCCACGAGCCAGCGCTGCGCGCCATCGCGGTACACGTACCAGATCGCGAGCAGCTGGCGCGCCTCGGCCGGCCCCAGCACCTGCAGCATCAGGCCGTGGCCGTCCTGCGCCGGGTTGTACCAGGTGCCGGCGTGGCAGGCGGAAATGCGCGCGGTGGCGCCGCCGCCGTCGCCCGTGGCCGGCTGCGACAGGCGCGCCAGCGGCATCTCGCCGCTCGCGTAGCCGGGATGGCTGGTGGTCCAGCGGGCGCGGCCATGGTCGCGGTCGTCGAACACCAGCTCGACCTCGCCCCAGGCCTCGCGCGTCACCGCGGCGGGATCGAAGGCCGGCGGGAAACCCGCGCCGCGCGTGATCGTGAGCGGGATGCGCACGCGGTCGCCATCGGCCACGCCGATGCCGATCAGCCAGTGCGGCTCGCCGCCCTGGTAGGTGTACCAGGCCGCCAGCACCTGGACCACGCCATCGACCACGGTGGCCTCGACGAACCAGCCGTGCCCGTCCTGCGCCGGATCGTAGAACGCGCCCGACAGGTCGGCGCCGATGCGGTAGCTGGAGATGCCGTCGAGTTCCGCCAGCGGCACGCGCCACACGCCGCGGCCATAGGTGAAGGCGTACAGGCGCGGCGGATTGGACGCGTCGCCCTCGGCCACGCGCAGGGTTTCGGTGATGGCATTGGCGAAGCCGGTGTTCTCCTGCGCCCAGTGGCCGCCGCCGTCGACGCTGACGTACACGCCGAGGTCGGTGCCGATGTAGAGCCGCCGGCGATCGGTGGGATCCACCGCCAGCGAATGCACCGGCAGGTCGGGCAGGCGGCCACTGCCGCTGCCGTCGATCGCCGCCCAGGTGCGGCCGCCGTCGGCGCTGCGCCAGACGTGCTCGCCACCGAAGCTCGAGTAGGTCGCGTAGGCGATGTCGGCATCGACCGGATCGAACACCAGCGAGGACACCCAGCCGGTGCGCGGCACGGCGGCGTTCCAGCTGGTCGCGGGGCCGCTGGCCAGCGCCTGCTGGTTCCAGTGGATCGCGACCTGGTTGCCGGCCAGCATCCGGTCGGGATTGGTCGGGCTCACCGCCAGCGCGGAGACGCGGTGGCGGAACTCGAAGCCGAAGGGCCCGCTGGCCTGGCGCCACGCGCGGCCCTGGTTGTCGGTGCGCCACAGGCGCGTCGCGCCGGCGTAGAGCCGGTCGGGCGCCGAGGGATCGAGCACGTAGGGCATGATGAAGATGGGCGTGTCGACCAGGCCGGCCACGGCGTCCACGAAGGTGTTGCCGCCGTCGACGGAGCGGCCGATGCTGACGTTCTGGGCGCTGGCATACACGACCCGCGGATCGCGCGGGTCGATCGCCACGCTGGCGCCGTCGCCGCCGTAGATGTGGCGCCAGGAGCGCTGGCTGCCGTTGGAGCCGTTGATCAGCGTGCCGTTGTCCTGCAGGCCGCCCATGTAGGTGCGGCCGTCGGCGCTGACCGCGCCGGTGTAGAACTGGGTGGTGCCGAGGCCGTTGGTGAGGTCGCTCCAGGTCACCATGCCGGCCACCGGCGCACACGCCGCCCGCGTGCCGCGCACCGTGTTGAGGTCGCCGTTGTCGGTGTAGGCGAGCCCGCCGTCGTTGAGCGAGTAGAGGCGCAGCCGGGTCGTGCCGTTGTAGCGCGGGTCGAAGCGCAGCAGGTGCTGGTCGGCATGCACGCCGTAAGGGCTGCCGGGGTGGTACCACCAGTACGAGGCCTTGCCGAAGGTGCGGCCGCCGTCGTCGGAGCGGTAGTGCTCCATGCCGGCGACCCACACGATCTCGGGGTTGAGCGGATGGACCGCGATGGCCTGGTTGTACCAGCCGGCGCTGTACGGATCGTTGCTGCCGAAGCCGCAGGTGCTGGCGTCGAAGCTGTCGGCATAGCTCAGCAGGTAGGTCGACAGGCGATCGGCGCTGGTGTTGCGCACGCGCGCCTGCCAGCTGCGGCCGCCGTCGTCGGAACGCCAGACCGCGTGCAGGCCGTTGTCGTAGTCGCCGCGGCCGTCGCCGGTGCGATCGGGGCCGGCCACGATGCTGGCCGACACGGCGTACACGATCGCCGGATTGGAGCGCGCGTAGTCGAGCGAGGTGCGGCCCATGCCGGCTTCGGTCAGGACCTGCTGCCAGGCGCCGGCGCCGCCGGCGTCGTCGTTGCGGTACAGCGCGGCGGGGCAGGGGCCGTTGCAGGCCGGCGGCAGGATCGTGCCCGGCAGCCAGTAGCGATCGTCGATCGAGCGCGAGGCGCACGAGGCCAGCAGGACGTCGCGTCCGGCCTCGGGCAGCAGCAGCAGCTCGGTGCAGCCCTCGTAGCGGTTGCCGCCGTTCGCGTCGGCCGGACGCAGCACGCGCTGGAAGCTGGCGCCGCCGTCGTTCGAGCGCCAGATGCCGGAGTTGGTCGCGGCGTACACGCGCCGATGGTCCTGGGCCGAGATCTCGATGTCGGCCACGTAGCGGAAATCGTCGCTGGCGCTCGCCACCAGTTGCTGGAAACTCTGGCCGCCATCGCTGCTGCGCAGGATGCCCTGGCCCCACATGCTGGCGTAGGGCTGTTCGCTGTAGCGGTACAACTCGCCGGTGCCGAGGTAGATCGTGTCGGGCGCGACCGGGTCGATCGCGATCGAGCCGATGTTGAGGTAGGCGGCGGCATCCGACAGCGGCGCCCAGTTGGCGCCGGCATCGTTGCTGACCCACAGGCCGCCGGAGACGCCGGCGAGGTAC
Source organism: uncultured Gammaproteobacteria bacterium (assembly GCA_964614825.1). Taxonomy (GTDB): domain Bacteria; phylum Pseudomonadota; class Gammaproteobacteria; order Xanthomonadales; family Ahniellaceae; genus JAGOEZ01. The sequence continues at coordinate 16,955 of CAZTNB010000035.1, read as the reverse complement.
AGGCGGTCCGCATTGCGCGGATCGAAGGCGAAGGCGCGCGCGCGACCGGCGACGTTGGTCGGCCCGAGGAACTCCCAGCGCGGCGCGGCGGCCTTCTCCCGCGCGCCACGACCGACGAATGCGCGCTGGCGCGTGCTGTAGAGCGGCAGCTTGGCGCTGGCGCTGGCCGCGCGTTGCCAGGCGTCGACCGGTATCTCGTCGGCGCCGGCCGGCAGGCGGCGCTCGCGCTGGAACCGCGCCCATTCGGCCGGGGCATCGGCGCGCGCGACGGTATCGTCGCCGCGGCGCGGCGGTGGCTGCGTGGCGCGCGGTGCGTCGCAGGCGGCAAGGGCGGTCGCCAGCAGCAGCGGGCCCAGTGCCAGGCGGAGCGGGATCATGGCGCGCATGGTACGAAATCCGGTGTAGGTCCGGTGCGACCGTCCCGGGGCGCGCCCACGACCGTTGGTCGGGAACATCGACCGGGGACGGCCGAAACCGGCTCGCGCCAGTGCCGGAAGTCCCGCCGACGTTGCACTGGCGACTTGACGACGGCACGATGGGCGGGTTCGCGACCGGGCCAGCCCGGTCGGGGCGCCAGGCCCGGATGGCCGCACGCCCGGAGTCGAACCGGCAGGACGCCGTCCCAAGACCAATAGATCGGCATCCAGATCGGGGGCTTCCATGCGCAAGACGATGCGGGGCATGTTGTTGGGCGTGCTGGCGGCGTTGCCGCTGCCGCTGGTGGCGGCAGACGCGGCGGCGGACCAGGGTGCGGCGGTGGCGGTGGTGACGGCGGCGCAGGCCGGCGTCTACCGCAAGGCCGGCGGCAAGATCGCGACCCAGGTGTTGAGCCAGGGCGACAAGATCGTGGTGCTGTCGACGCAGCCCACCGACGGCTACGTCAGCGTCAAGGTGGTCGGCGCGTCGAGCCCCGGCTGGGTTCGCGTGCAGGACATCGAGCTGGCCAGCCAGCCGCAGGTGCTGACGGCAAAGCCACAGTAGCGGCGCGGGCCCTGCAACCGCGGCCGCGCCCGCGGTTGCCTCAGCGGTCCGCCGTCTCGGTCCCGCGGCGCTCGACCTTGAGCGGGATGCCGGTCAGCCGCTCCAGCGGCAGCGGCCAGCCACCCAGCGCCTCGAGGCTGCGCATCGCCTCGTCGGGCTCCTGGCCGAGGTACTTCACCGCGTACGCCGCGTACACCAGGCCGGCACGGCCGCCGGTCCCGCAGTGCAGCAGCAGCTTGCCCTGGCTGCGGTCCAGTTCGGCCTTGAAGGCCTCCAGCACCTCGGGGCGGAACGGGTGGTCGGTGCCGCCGATCGGTTCCTGCACGTAGGCGAGTTCGAGCTCCTTCGCCAGCGCCGCCTCGTCGTAGGCCACCACGCTGCGATCGTTCATCTCGGCATCGGTGCGCAGGTTGAAGATGGTGGTCACGCCCTGCTCGCGCAGCGTCTTGAGGTCGACCTCGCCGGGCTGGCCGGCGATCAGCACGCGGTCGTGCGCCACGGTCTTGAGCGGTGCCGGCGTCGCGGCGGGCACGGCGGCGGGCGTCGCGACGGGCGCGGCGGCAGGCGGCTCGGCCGCCTGGGCGCAGGGCAGCGTGGCCAGCAGGGCGGCACCCAGCAGGTGGCGGAACTTCATCGGCGGATCCTCCGGCGCGTGGACTCAGGAACCGGCGCGCGAATGCAGGGCTTGCAGCACCGCCTTCTCGCGCTCGGGCGTGATTCCAGCACGAACGGACTGCTGGCGCTCGGCCGGCTGCGCATGGAACCAGGCCAGGGCGTCGGCCGCGGTGGTCGCCAGCGGCCGGAAGCTCAGGCCGCGCGCCAGCGCGCGCGCGATGCTCACGCGGGCGAAGCCGGCGCTGTCGCCGCTGCCCGGCACCCACACCGGCATGTCGCCCCAGGGCGCCACCTGCTGCGCCTCGAGGAAATCGGCGGGGGCCCAGACCAGCTTCGCGCCCGCGGTGGTCACCGCGCGGACGCCGTACAGCATCGCCGCCATCGACAGCTCGTAGTCGGGCCCGGTGGCGTTGTAGATGCCGAAGGCGCGCTGCTCGGCCATGCGGATGGTCCATTCCGCCAGGTCGCGCGCGTCGATGAACTGCACCGGATCGGTGCCGTCGCCCGGCGCCAGCGCCTCGCCACCCCGCTCGAGGCGCAGCGGCCAGTAGGTGAAGCGATCGGTCTCGTCGCCGGGACCGACGATCAGGCCCGGGCGGATGATGGTGGCCTTGCCCGGGAACTGCTTTTCCGCCTCGCGCTCCGACAGCGCCTTGAGCGGCCCGTACAGGGCCATGTTGGCGCGCAGCCCGGCCATGGTCTCCGCCATCGCGTCCTTGCCCTCGTAGGTCGCGGTCGCGGCGTCCTCGTCCATGCCCGGCTTGCTGGTGTCGGCATAGACCGAGATGGTGGAGATGAAGATGTACTGGCCGACCTTGCCCGCCAGCACCTTGCCCGCGTCGCGCACCCACGCCGGCACGCTGGTCGGGTTGTCGATGCACACGTCCCACTCGCGGCCGCGCAAGGCCTCGAGGTCGCCGGTGTCGCGGTCGCCGGTGAGCTGCTCCACCGCGCCCGGGAAATCGTTCTTGCGCTTGCCGCGGTTGAACACCGTGATCCGGTGGCCGCGCGCCAGCGCGTAGCGCACCTGGTGCGGGCCGGTGAAACCGGTGCCGCCGAGGATGAGGATGCGCAGCGGCTGCGCGGCCCTGGCCACCGGCGCCGGCGCGGCTGCCGTGGCGGCGGCCAGCCCGCCGAGTCCGGCGAGGCTGCCGAGCTTGATGAGGTCGCGGCGCGTGGTCGGCATGGCGGGCTTCCGGCGGTGGCGGTCGGCCGAGTCTAGGTCGTGTCCCGGGGCCCCACACACGCTGGAAGTCACGGGTCGAGGCGGCGGGGATTGCGGACCCGCGGGCTCGGCGCCACGCTGTGGCGATGGCCAGTCCCGCATCCAGGCCGCTGGTGATCGCGCATCGCGGCGCCAGCGGGTACCTGCCCGAGCACACGCTCGCGGCCTACGCGCTGGCGATCGAGCAGGGCGCCGACTTCATCGAGCCCGACCTGGTGCCGACGCGGGACGGTGCGCTGGTCGCGCGCCACGAGAACGAGCTGTCCGACAGCACCGATGTCGCGGCGCGGGCCGAATTCGCCGATCGCCGCACCACCAAGCTGGTCGATGGCGTGGCCCGCACCGGCTGGTTCAGCGAGGACTTCAGCCTCGCCGAACTGCGCCAGCTGCGGGCGCGCGAGCGCATCCCGGCGCTGCGACCGGCCAACGCCACCCACGATGGCCGCCACGGCATACCGACGCTGGAAGAAGTGGTCGAACTGGCGCGCGCGGCGCCACGCCCGGTCGGGATCTATCCGGAGACCAAGCATCCGAGCTACTTCGCCCGCGAAGGGCGGCGCCTGGACGGCAGGCCGATCGCCATCGACCTCGGCGAGGTCCTGGTCGCGACGCTGCAGCGGCTGGACTTCGTCGATCCCGCGCGCGTGCGCATCCAGTCCTTCGAGGTCGGCAACCTGCTGGAGCTGGCCCGGCGCATCCTGCCGCGGGCCGGATTGCGCCTGCCGCTGGTGCAACTGCTGGGCGACCTCGATGGCGAAGGCGGGCCCTGGGACCTGCGCGACGGTCCCGAGGCGCTGTGGGCGCGCTGGCCCGGGCCGCGCCTGCCCGGCGCCGGGCCCGGCGCGGCCGTGCGTTGGCGCGACCTGGCGACGCCGGAGGCGCTGGCCTGGATCCGTGCCACCTATGCCAGCGGGATCGGGCCGTGGAAGGACAACCTGTTGCCGCGGCGCGAGGGGCGCCTGAGCGGCCCGGCGCACCCCTTCGGCCGCGCGGCCGCGCAGTTGGGCCTGGAAGTGCACCCGTACACGCTGCGCGCCGAAGCCGCCTTCGCGGTGGCCGATGCCGACGGCACGCCGCTGTCGGTGGAGGACGAAGCCCTGCGCCTGCTCGCCGCCGGCGCCAGCGGCTGGTTCATCGACCAGCCCGACCGCGGCGTCGCCGCGCGCGAACGCGCGGCGACCGCGTGAGCGCCGTTCAGGGCGCGGCGGGCGCCGCCTTGGCGGCGTGCTTCTCGAACCAGGCGGCGGAGTTGAGCACCTGCGCGATCATCTGGCTGGGCCGGGCGTTGATCGAGTGCGAGGCGCCGGGAATGCGCACCAGCGCGGTGTCGATGCGTCGCAGCTTGAGCGCCTGGTAGTACTGCTCGGCCTCCGAGATCGGCGTGCGGTAGTCGTTCTCGCCCGTGATCAGCATGGTCGGCGTGGTGACCTTGCCGACGTAGCTGATCGGCGAGCGCCGCAGGTACTCCTCCGGCTTCTCCCACGGCATCGCCGCGAACCAGTAGTCGGTGAAGAACGGATAGGCATCCGAGGTCAGCACGAAGCTGTACCAGTTGATCACCGGCTTGGCGACCACGGCGGCGCGGAAGCGGTCGGTGTGGCCGACGATCCACGCGGTCAGCACGCCGCCGCCGCTGCCGCCGGTGACGTAGAGGTTGCTGGCGTCGACGGCGGCCCTGGCGATGACCGCGTCGACGCCGCTCATCAGGTCGTCGTAGTCCTGGCTCGGGTAGTTGTGGTGGATCTGGTTGGCGAACTCCTCGCCATAGCTCGTGCTGCCGCGCGGATTGGCGTAGAGCACCAGCCAACCGCGGGCGGCGTAGAGCTGGATCTCGGGGGCGAAGTGCGGGCCGTAGGCGGCGAAGGGCCCGCCGTGGATCTCCAGCAGCAGCGGATGCTTGCGCGCGGGGTCGTAGTCGGGCGGATAGACCAGCCAGCCCTGCACCGCGCGGCCATCGGCCGAGGACTTCCATTCGATGGCCTCGACCCGCCCCAGCGCGCGGTGTCCGAGCACGTTGTCGTTGAGGTCGGTGAGCACGCGCCGCTTGCCGTTGCGGTCGAGCACGGCCAGTTCGGCCGGCCGGTCGGTCGCGGTCGCGGTGTAGGCGATGCGACCGCCGCGCACCGACTTCGCGCCGCCGGTGTACGGGCGTCCCATGGCGGTGCCGCCGAGGTCGGTGGCCAGCGTCCTGATCGCGCCGCCGGCGACGGCGACCCGCGCGATGCTGGTGCTGCCGCGGTCCTCGTACTCGAACACGATGGCGTCGTTGCCGTCCCACTCCGGCGCCTCGGCCGAGCGGTCGAGCGCGGCGCTGAGGACGCGGCTCTCGCCGCTGTCGAGGTCGAGCACCGACAACTGGGTGTTCTGGTAGCCGAGCTTGCGGTCGTCGAAGCCCACGTAGGCCACGTGGCGACCGTCGGGGGATACCGCGGGGGCGCGGTCGGGCCCGGCGCGCCGGGTGAGGCGGGTGGTGGCGCCGCTGTCGATGTCGACGCGGTAGAGGTCGGTCTCGACCGGGTGGTAGTCGGCGTCGGCGTCGAGGTTCGCGGCCACGATCACCGCGCGGCTGTCGGCGAGCCAGGCGACGGGCGCATTGAAGTCATGGTCGCCCTGGGTGACCTGGCGCGCCGCGCCGCCCTCGGACGGGACCACGAACAGGTGCGCATAGCCCGGCGGCAGGTAGCCGGCGCCATCGGCCCGGTAGAGGACCTTGTCGACCACCTTGACCGGCGCCGCCCAGGTGGCGCCTTCCGGCGGCGACGGCATGTCGGTGGCGAGGCTGGGGCCCTTGGCCGGGACGCGGGCACTGAAGGCGATCCAGCGGCCGTCGGGCGACCAGCTCAGGCCGTCCGGGGCCTCGGTCAGCTGGCTGACCCGCACCGTGGCGCCGCTGTCGAGGTAGCGCACGTGGATCTGCGGCGAGTTGCCGTCGCTGGCCACGTAGGCCAGGCGGCGCCCGTCGGGCGACCAGGCGGCCTGGCCCTCGTTGCCGGTGCCGGCGGTCAGCGGGCGGGCGGCGCCGCTGGCGGCATCCACGAGCCAGAGGCCGCCGCGGCGATTGTCGGCCCGAACGTCGAAACCGCGCCGGGTGTAGACGATCGACTTGCCGTCCGGCGACACGGCCGGGGCGTCGGCCCACTGCAATCCGAACACGTCCATGGGTTGGAAGACCCCGGCGGCGGCCGGGGAGGGAGCAAGCACCCCGATCAGGAGGGCGAGAATCGCGCAGGGGACGGGTTTGGGCATGGCGTATGCATCCGGCAGATTCCGGCCCCCAGTATGGAGGGCCCGGCGCCGGCCGGGCAATGCGCCCGGGAGGCCGGCGGGGGCTTGGCAAGTCCTTGATTCGCATTCCGTCCGGGCTTGCGGTAGAGTGCGCGCCGCTGTGTCACACCGAGTACTGCTGCAAGTGTTCCGCTGTAGCGTCGATCTCCGATCGAGCTCCAACGACTCACCCGCGTCTTCGGCGCCTTACACAGTGAAAGACGACCGCTGGGTCGTGCGACCCTCGGCGAAAATCATTCACTCATACAATTTGGAGTTGGTCATGTCTGATCGTGAGATCGGTACCGTCAAGTGGTTCAACGATGAGAAGGGCTTCGGGTTCATCACCCGCGAGAACGGCCCGGACGTCTTCGTTCATTTCCGCGCCATCATCGGCACGGGTCGCAAGACCCTGGCCGAAGGCCAGCGCGTGGAGTTCAAGGTGGTGCAGGGCCCGAAGGGCCTGGCCGCCGAGGAAGTGCGCGCGGCGTAATGGCCCCGCCTTCCCCGGGTGGCGCGAGCCGCCCGGACGCGACAACCGAAGCCCGCGCACTGCGCGGGCTTCGTCTTTTCGGGACCGTGGTGGATCAGTGCGTGGCGGCACGGCTCGCCTGGCCGAGGCGCGCGAGGCCCGCCGCGTCGACCGGCAGCACGCGCACCGGGACCGCGCCGAGGCCCTCGGCGTCCTCGACGTGGCGCGCGCCCTGCGTCGGCGGCAGGCCCGCCAGCGTGGCGAAATCCTCGGTGAGCAGCAGGTACTCGTGGCCGGCCACCCGGTTCTTGAGCAGGCGGTGGATGAGGATCACCTCGTCGCCGGCCAGTTCCTCGAACTGGCGCAGCTGCTTGACCGCGATCTCGCCGGCGTGGACCAGCGCCTTGAGGCTGAGGCTGCCGACATTGGCGCAGGCCTGGCAGTTGCAGTGCGCGCGCTCGCCGCGGATCGCGGCGAGGCGGGCGCCGAAGGCCTCGAAGCCCGCGCGCAGGCTGGCCAGCACGTCGACGGCGACCCGGCGCGGCTCGGCGCCGGTCTCGACGTAGAACAGGGCGGCGTCTCCCTCGAGCTTGTTGAGCAGCAGCGGCCGCTCGGCGCCGCTGACGATTGCCTCGATCAGGTCGCTGACGATCTGCTCGGCGTGCAGCAGGCTGACCTCGCGGCGGCGGATGAAGCCGGTATAGCCGCTGATGTCGGCGATGACGAGGACGGCATGGGTCAGGCGCACGGCGCTGCTCCGCGGGAACCAGCCCTCAGACCGGGCCGGCGCCCGCGATATTGCAGGCGCCGGTCGTCGTGGCGGCCTCAGTAGGGCCGGCCGCCCAGGACCTCGAAGTCGCCGGCGCAGCCCTGGTCGACCCAGATCCCGCGCCTGTCGTAGCCCCAGCTGCGGCCCTCGATGCAGGCGGCGCGCGAAACCTGGCGCGCCAGCCGGATCTGGCCGCCGCCGGTGCTGCAGTAGCTGCGCTGGTAGTCGCGCGATTCGCAGCGCAGCCAGCGCGAGCCGGTGCCGGGCCGGTACGGGTCGTCGGCATAGCCGATCTCGAACTGGCCGGCGCAGCCGTCCTGGACCCAGATGCCACGCTGGTCGTAGGCCCAGTTGCGGCCGTAGATGCAGGGCGCATCGCTGGTCCTGCGCACCAGCGCCGCCGAGCCATAGCCGATGTCGGCCGGGCAGTAGCGGCGGCGGTAGTCGCGCGATTCGCAATAGAGCTGCGCCGGTTGCACGTAGCCGCCGCCGCCTTGCGAGGGATCCCACTGGTAGGGCTCGTCGCGGTAGCTGATCTCGAACTCGCCGGCGCAGCCCTCGGTGACCACGATGCCGCTGGCGTCGCGCCACCAGGTGCGGCCGCGCACGCAGGGCGCGTCGGAGATCTGGTTGACCAGGCGCACGCCGCGATCGGTGGGCGCGCGGCACAGCTGGCGCCGGTAGTCCTCGGAGGCGCAGACCACGTAGCGGTCGCTGCTGTAGCCCCAGCCCCAGCCGTAGTCGTCGCCGTAACGGCCGATCTCGAAATCGCCGACGCAGCCGCCGGAGACCCAGATGCCGTCGCGCCGATAGCCCCAGGTGCGGCCAAGCTGGCAGCGCCCGTTGACGTTGTTGACCAGTTGCACGCCGCGGCGCGTGTCGGCCGGACAGAAGCTGGCGCGGCCGCCCGGCGATTCGCAACGGATGAAGGCATAGCTGGTCTGCTTCGAGCCGACCTGGGCCGAGGCCGTCGCCGGCAGCAGGCCGCACCACGCGACGAGCACGAGCACGGAAAGCAGGCGCATGTTCGATCCTCCCTCGTGCGCCCGGCGCCATGGCGGTGCCGGCAGGACAGCGCAGAGTCCGCGCTCTTTTATCATGCTGGACTATCATCCGGGCGGGTGCGCCGCGACCCGCCGCGTGCCCATTCACCCTGGCTTGAGGTAGTCCGCGATGACGGCAGTGATCGAGGCCCTGGTCGAAGGGCGCACGCGCGACCTCGGTGGCTTCAGCGTGCGCCGGGTGCTGCCGTCGCCGCAGCGCCGCATGGTCGGGCCCTTCGTGTTCGTCGACCACATGGGGCCGGTGCGCTTCGCGCCCGGCACCGGCGTGGCCGTGCGACCGCACCCGCACATCGGCCTGGCCACCGTGACCTGGTTGTTCGAGGGCGCGCTCGTGCACCGCGACACCCTGGGCACGGTGCAGGTGATCGAGCCGGGCGCGCTCAACTGGATGACCGCGGGCCGCGGCATCGCGCATTCGGAGCGCTCGCGGCCCGAAGACCTCGCGGCCGGGATGCGTTTCCACGGCATGCAGACCTGGGTCGCGCTGCCACGCGACGCCGAGGAGGTCGAGCCGGCATTCATCCATCACCCGGCCAGCGAGCTGCCGCGCGTGGTGCGCGCGGGCGTGGCGCTCGACGTGATCGCGGGCGCGGCCTACGGCGTGGTCTCCCCGGTGCGGGTGCATTCGCCCACCCTGTACGTGGCGGCGGCGCTGGACGCGGGCGCCACCATCGAAGTCGAGGCCCGGCACCAGGAGCGCGCGGTCTACGTCGCCGAGGGACTGCTGGACATCGACGGTACCCGGCTCGGATCGGGCCAGATGGCGATACTGGCGGCGGGCGCCCCGGTGGAACTGCGGGCCGTCGCCGCGACGCGGGCGATGCTGCTGGGCGGCGCGCCACTCGACGGTCCACGGCACCTGTGGTGGAACTTCGTCGCCAGCGATCCGGCGCGCATCGAGCGCGCCAAGCGCGACTGGCGCGAGGGTCGTTTCGGCCTGCCGCCGGGCGAGACCGAATCCATCCCGCTGCCGGAGCACTGAACCGCCGCGCCGCCGATTGCACGACCGTGCAAGCCGGGTCGGCCGGCCCTACCATGGCGGCCGGTCCATTGGAGCCACGCCATGTCCGCCCGCCCCGTGCCCGCCGCCCCCGCCATGGACGCCGAGGAGCGCCAGCTGCGGCTCGACCTCGCCGCCTGCTATCGCCTGGTCGCGCTGTACGGCTGGGACGACCTCGTGTTCACCCACATCTCGGCCAAGCTGCCCGGCCCGCACGAGCATTTCCTCATCAACCCCTACGGCATGCTGTTCTCCGAGATCACGGCCTCGAGCCTGGTCAAGGTGGACCTCGATGGCGCGATCGTCGGCGAGTCGCCGTACCCGGTGAATCCGGCCGGCTTCGTGATCCACAGCGCGGTCCATGCCGCCCGGCCGGACGTGCAGTGCGTGCTGCACACGCACACGCTCAATGGCGTGGCCGTCTCGGCCCAGAAGGGCGGCGTGCTGCCGATCTCGCAGCAGAGCATCTTCGTGCTGGCGAGCCTGGGCTACCACGATTACGAGGGCGTGGCCCTGCGCGACGACGAGAAGCCGCGCCTGGTGCGCGACCTCGGCACCCGCACGTTCCTGATGCTGCGCAACCACGGCCTGCTCACCGTCGGCGCCAACATCCCCGACACCTTCCTGTCGATGTACGTGTTCGAGTCCGCCTGCGCGATCCAGGTCCGCGCGCAGGCGGGCGGCGAACTGGTCCCGGTGCCGGCGCCGATCATCGCCGGCGCGCAGGCGCAGGCCGAGCAGGTCACGCGCAACCTGGGCGGGCGGCTCGCCTGGCCCGCCCTGTTGCGACGCCTGGACCGCATCGATCCCGGCTGGCGCGACTGAGGTGCCGATTCCGCCGCCGGACGGCGTACCATCCCGCCCCGGCATGACTTTCCACCCATCGCAAGCCTGCCGCGCGCGCGTACCCTGCGCCGGGCCGGCGCGATCGCGCCTGGCGGCAGGCGCGGATCCGACCACGCCGCGGCGATGCCACCCGAGGGAGACTCCGATGCACATCCGATTCCGCGGCCTGCTGGCCGCGATCCTGCTCGCCGGCGCGGGCGCGGCGCAGGCCCTGACCGTCGACGAGATCGTCGCCCGCCACATCGAGGCGCGCGGCGGCATGGACCGGATCAAGGCGATCCAGGCCAGCGTGACCACCGGCACCATGAGCTTCAGCGGCGACTTCGCCGTCGAGCTGGCGCTGGTCACCTATGCCGAGCGGCCGGACCGGTTGCGCAACGAGGCCTCGCTGCAGGGCCTCACCCAGGTGCAGGCCTACGACGGCAAGGAGGGCTGGCAGATCCAGCCCTTCGGCGGGCGCAAGGACCCGGAGAAGCTTTCCGCCGACGACGTGAAGGGGCTGGCCGACAGCGCGGACATGGATGGCCCGCTGGTCGACTGGCGGGCCAAGGGCCACCTGGTCGAGTACCTCGGCACCGAGGACGTCGACGGCACCGAGGCGCACAAGCTCAAGGTCACGCAGCGCAATGGCGACATCAAGTACATCTACCTCGACCCCGACTACTTCCTGCAGATCCGCGAGACCGTGACCCGCACCGTGCGCGGCACCGAGCAGCGCTTCGAGACCGACATGGGCAACTACGAGCAGGTGGCCGGCGTGTACATGCCGTTCGCCTACGAGTCGGGCGCGGCGGGCGGGCCCAGGAACCAGAAGATCACCGTGCAGAAGATCGAGGTGAACGTGCCCATCGACGACGCCTTGTTCGCCTTCCCGTCCGCCCCGGCGACGCCGGCCCAGTGAACCCGACGGAGAATCCGACCATGCGCAAGCACAAGCTCCCGATCGCCGTCGCCTGCCTGCTGCTCGCCGCGCAAGCCGGCGCCGCGGCGCCCGCCCCCGCGCGGCTCGACGCCGGCACCGTGTCCGGCATCGGCATCCGCAACATCGGCTCGGCGCAGATGAGCGGCCGCATCGCCGCGCTCGACGCCCGGGTCGTCGACGGCAAGGTACTGCTGTACGTCGGCGCCGCCAGCGGCGGCGTGTGGAAGTCCAGCGATGGCGGCACCACGTTCAAGCCGGTGTTCGACAAGCAGGCGGTGCAGTCGATCGGTGCGGTCACCATCGATCCGCGCAACCCGCAGGTGGTGTGGGTCGGCACCGGCGAGTCGTGGACCCGCAATTCGGTGTCGGTGGGCGATGGGATCTACAAGTCCACCGACGGCGGCGACACCTGGAAGCGCATGGGGCTGGAGCAATCCGAGCGCATCACGCGGATCGTGGTCGACCCGCGCGACAGCAACGTCGTGTATGCCTGCGTGCCGGGCAAGCTGTGGAGCGATTCCGCCGAGCGCGGCCTGTACCGCACCAGCGACGGCGGCGCGAACTGGACCCTCGTGCTCAAGGGCCCGAACCTGTCGACGGGCTGCGCCGACGTGACGCTCGATCCCGCCAACCCGGAGCGGCTCTACGCCAGCCTGTGGGACTTCCGCCGCAAGGGCTGGACCTTCCGCTCCGGCGGCGAGGGCCCGGAGGCCGCGTCGGGCTCCGGCCTGTACGCGAGCAGCGACGGCGGGCGCAACTGGACCTCGCTCGAGGCCGGCAACGCCAAGGGCCTGCCGCCCAAGCCGTGGGGCCGCATCGCGGTGGAGGTCGCGCCGTCCAGCCCCGACGTGGTCTATGCCGCGATCGAGGGCACGCGCAGCGCGCTGTTCCGTTCCGGCGACGGCGGCAAGACCTGGGAAGAGCGCGACCGCAGCCAGTCGATGGTCTGGCGCCCGTTCTACTTCGCGCGGCTGGAGGTGGACCCGACCAATCCCGACAAGTTGTTCAAGCACAACCTGCAGCTGATCGTCAGCCTGGACGGCGGCAAGAGCTTCAGCCCCACCGGCGGCGGCGCGCACGGCGACTGGCACGACCTGTGGATCAACCCGCAGAACCCGAACCACGTGATCGGCGGCGACGATGGCGGGCTGTGGATCTCCTACGACGGCGGCAACCGCTGGTGGAAGGGCGCCAACCTGCCGATCTCGCAGTTCTACCACGTGAGCGCGGACGCCAAGGATCCGTACCAGGTCTACGGTGGCCTGCAGGACAACAGTTCGTGGGTCGGGGATTCGGCCTATCCGGGCGGCATCAGCAACTCGCGCTGGGAGAACCTCTACTTCGGCGACGGCTTCTGGACCTATTCGGACCCCGCCGATCCCGACTACGCGTACGCCGAGTTCCAGGGCGGCAGCATCGGCCGGATCAACCGCAGGACGCACGAGGTGCGCCTGATCCAGCCCACCGCGCGCGCCGGCGAGAAATTGCGCTGGAACTGGAACACGCCGATCCACCTCAGCCCCAACGAGCAGGGCACGGTCTACATCGGCGCGCAGTTCCTGTTCCGCTCGCGCGACCAGGGCCAGACCTGGGACCGGATCTCGCCCGACCTCACCACCAACGATCCGGCCAAGCAGCAGCAGGAGCAGTCCGGCGGCATCACGGTGGACAATTCCTCGGCCGAGATGCACACCACTATCTACACGATCAGCGAGTCGCCCAGGAACGGCCAGCTGATCTGGGTCGGCACCGACGACGGCAACCTGCAGCTGACCCGCGATGGCGGCAAGACCTGGGACAACGTGGTCGGCAACATCAAGGGGCTGCCGCGGAATTCCTGGGTCAGCTGGGTGGAGGCCAGCCGCCACGCCGAGGGCACCGCCTACGCGGCGTTCGACCGCCATACCTACGGCGACCTCGAGACGTACGTCTACAGGACCACCGACTTCGGCAAGCGCTGGACGCGGATCGCCGGCCCGGAACAGGGACTGCGTGGCTACGCCCACGTCGTGCGCGAGGACACGGTGAAGCCGGACCTGCTGTTCGTCGGCACCGAGTTCGGCCTGTGGATCTCGCCCGACGGCGGGCGCCAGTGGGCCGAGTTCAAGGGCGGCAACTTCCCCAGCGTCGCCGTGCGCGACCTGGTGGTGCAGCCCGACCGCTCCGACCTGGTGCTGGCCACGCACGGCCGCGGCATCTGGATCATCGACGACATCACGCCGCTGCGTGCGCTCAGCGACGAGCTGCTGCAGGAGGAGGTCGCGTTCCTGCCCGGACGCCCGGTGCAGCAGCGCATCCTCGGCCAGGGCGGCTGGCCCGAGGGCGACGCCAGCTATGCCGGCGAGAACCCTTCCAACGCTGCGGTGATCACCTACTACCAGCGTACCCGCCACCTGTTCGGCGACCTCAAGCTCGAGGTGATCGACCCGCAGGGCAACCTGGTCGAGACCCTGCCCGCGAGCAAGCGTCGCGGCATCAACCGCGTGACCTGGGGCATGCGCGCCAAGGCGCCGGTGGTGCCGCCCGCGGCGCAGCTGGGCAACTTCTCGATCCAGGGTCCGCGCGTGCTGCCGGGCAAGTACACGGTGCGCCTGACCAAGAACAAGCGCAGCTACGAGACCACCATCGACGTGGTGATGGACCCGCGCGCGCCGTACACGATCGAGGACCGCAAGCTGGGCTTCGCCGCCGCGCTGCAGGTGCGCGACCTGTTCGGGCGCATGAGCGACCTGGTGGCGCGCATCAACGCCGTGCGCGGCCAGGCCGGCCAGATCGGCGCGGGCTTGCCCGCGGGCGACGCGCTGCGCAAGGAGCTCGAAGGGCTGGCGGAAAAGGCCGACGCCGTGCGCAAGCAGATCGTCGCGACCAAGGAAGGCGGCGCGATCACCGGCGAGGAGCGCCTGCGCGAGCATGCCGACTGGATGTACGGCGCGGTCACGTTCTACGAGGGCCGGCCCGGGCAGTACCAGCTCGAGCGCATCGCGGCGCTGGAGGAGGAGTTCAAGGGCGTGACCCAGCAGTTCAACGCCCTGCTCGCGGTGGACGTGCCCAGGGCCAACGCCAACCTGCGCGCGCGCAAGTTGCCCGAGATCGCGGTGCCCGAACCGCAGGCGGTGGCGCAGAACCCGCTGTCGAGCGGCGAGGTGCGCGCGGCGGTGCGCAACGCCTTCGCGCCGCCGGGCAGCTGGACGCCGACGCGGGCGGCGTGGGAACGCGACTGAGGCCGCGGGCGGCGCGCGGACGGTCCCCTGGCGGGATCGTCCGCGGACCGATGCATTGCGCAATGCGCATGGCCCGGCGGGCATGAGCGAGGCGTCGCCGGTGCTGGCGCGGATCCGCGAGCTGCTGGGCGCCGCGGGCATCGCGCCGCGCGAGATCCGGCACGCGCCGACCCGCACCTCCGAGGAGTCGGCGCGGGCCCGCGGCGAACCGCTCGAGGTCGGCGGCAAGGCGCTGCTGCTGCGCGTCGACGACGCCTACGGGCTGTACGTGCTGAGCGCGGCCCTGCGCCTGGATTCCGCGGCGATCCTGCGGCGCCACGGGGCGCGCCGCAGCCGCTTCGCCACGCCGGCGGAGCTCGCGCGGCTGACCGGCCTGGTGCCGGGCTCGGTGCCGCCGTTCGGCGCGCCGATCCTGCCGTTTCCGCTCTACGCCGACGAGTCGATCGCCGCGCAGCCGCGCATCGCCTTCAATGCCGGCTCGCTGACCGATTCGATGGTGATCCCGGTGCCGGACTGGCTGCGCGTGGCGCGGCCCGAGGTGTTCCGCTTCGGGCGCGCCGCGGACGCCGAAGCGGCGGCCGGCTAGTCGGCAGCCTGCGCCTGGCGCGCGAAGCGCAGGTTGCGGCCGGTGCGGGTGGTGAGCACCAGCGTGTCGCCGTCGATGGCGTAGCGCTGCACGCCCTCGAGCTGCCGGATGTAGAAAGCCTCGAGTTGCTGGCCTTCGCGACACGGCATCATGTTGCCGCCGACGCGGCCGAAGCCGATCCGGCCCGGCTCGGGCAGGGTGTAGGCCGCGGTCAGCGCATTGCAGACGCCGCGGCCACGGACGCGGCCGCCGTCGAAGCGCAGCGTCGGGTGCTTCTGCCGCGGCACCTGGGCCAGGTTGCGGCCCGGGAGATCGACCAGCGTCCACTGGGTGCCGGTCAAGGGATCCGCCGCCGCCGCTGCGGCGCCGACCAGGAGGATGCCCGAAAGCAGAAGGAGGACGAGGCGCATGGGCGAGGCTCCGATGGGGGCTGCAGTCTAGCGCCGGCGCGCTTCGCGCAGGCCGCGCCACCAGCGGGTGGGCGAGAAGCGGCGGTGGCTGAGCGCCAACGCCGCCTCGACCTCGCCCTCGTCCGCCCAGCGCGGGTAGGGCAGGGCGGGCGCATGCTCGTGGCAGCCGTGCAGCAGCTGCGGGCGCTGCTCCAGCGCGGCCTCGCAGGCGCCGTAGCCGTGGTTGACGAGGATCTCGCGCTCGGCGACGAGGAAGCAATCGAGGTCGGTGCGCACCCGCGACAGGCAGGATTGCACCAACTCGGGCGAGTAGCCGAAGCGCGCGTCGTGCGGCATGCGGTTCAGGCTCCACAGGGCGCCATCGATGCGCTCCGAATGGCGCAGTTCGGCATACAGGCGCTTGCGCAGGGCATTGGCCTGGTTGCCCATCACCGCGCCGTAGCGCGCCAGCTTCGATACCACGGTGCGGCCGGGCTCGAAGCGGAACGGCGATCCGCCATCGGAAACCAGCACCACGTCGGCGTGCTTGATCACCGGCTCCATCGCCAGGTTGTCGTACACCCCGCCGTCGGTGAGGTCGATGCGCTCCATGAGGCGGTCGCGGTCCACGCCGCGGTAGCCGCCATGGGTCCAGCGCAGGCCACGGGTGCGCAGCCGCAACGGACCGAACACCGGCGGGAAGCACGAGGAAGCGGCCACGGCGGTCGCGATCGGGATGTCGTGCGGCTGCGGTCCCCCGGCGTCGCCGCGCAGGTAGCCGGACTGGTAGTCGCCCACGCGCGTGCGGCTGAACTCGAAATTGACCCCGAAGCGCAGGTTGGTGGCGCAGAACACGAAATCGGGCGCGTGCGGCAACCCGCCGAGGGGCCGCGCGGTCAGCAGTCGGCGGTAGCTGCGCGCGAGCGGACCGCTGCCGTAGCGGTGCCAGACGAGGTTGGGCAGGGCGCACAGCAGCGCCGGCAGCGTGCGGATGTCGGTGCGCGCGACCGCGCCGAAGGCGTCGGCGATCGCGGCACGGAAATCCAGCGCCGCGCACCAGTCGGCATAGCTGTCGGCATCGGTGCCGGCGCCAGCCTGCGCCACGCGCTCGGCCAGGAAGGCGGCGAGGATGCTGCCGCCCGACACGCTGCTGATGCGATCCACACGCGCCAGCAAGCCCAGTTCGTGCAGGCGCCACAACGCGCCGAGGTGGAACAGGGCCGCGCGGTAGCCGCCGCCGGACAGGCACAGGGCGAGTCGGACTCGGCGGCTGCGGCTCGCGCCGGCAGGATCGATGGCGGCCTCCATGGCCGGCCGACGATAGCGACGCGGCGCGGGGGCGGCAATGCCGCGGCCCGCCCGGTCGCGGACCCGCACCGGAGCCGCGCGGAGATGGATACTTGCGTCGAGGTTCCCTAGGCTGCGTGCCTCGTCCACTCGTGGGGTAGCCCGTGCAGCGCGTCTTGCGCGATCGCTTCGCCGGCATCGACCGGCTCTACGGCAGCGGCAGCGTCGAGCGGCTGGCGCGCATGCGGGTGGCGGTGGTGGGCGTCGGCGGCGTCGGCTCGTGGGCGGCCGAGGCCTTGGCGCGCAGCGGCGTG